>NZ_NRGV01000031.1:35063-402808 GCF_002332385.1 Glutamicibacter sp. BW80
ACATGGACAACAACGCACTCGCACCACAAGCCAACCTCACCGACCTCGCCCAGGCGCACAACACCTTCACCACCGCCGGTGAACTCGGCGCCGACGCCGCCACCGAAGCACCCGCCACCAGCCCGTTCTGCGCTGGCGTGCTCATTGGCGCAACGCTCACGATGGGCTGCTAGTCCCCGTCCTACCCCGGTCAGGCGACGGCCCCAGAGCCGTTATTCGGGCCGTCGCCCAACCGGACCCATCAAGTCCCTCAAAAAGGAACACCATGACCACCGCAGAAAGTAAGGCCGACGCCTCCAAGCTGGATCTCACGCTCGAAGGATTCGGCTACCGAAAAGTCGTGCTGGTCCTTACCGGATCCGCTGCCACTCAAATGATGCCGTTTTGGCTTGAATGGGCCCTAGAAGCTGCCCCCGAAACACAGTTCAGGATCGTCATGCGCGATTCTGCCAGCCGTTTCATCACCCGTCACAGCCTTGAGACTCGGCTACGGGCCCGGATCCAATCCGACCATTGGGACGATGAAATTATCGCGGCCCATATCGATTTGGCCGAGTGGGCGGATCTGATCCTGATCTACCCGGCCACGTTGGACTACACTTCGCGGCTTGCCCACGGCATCAGCGATTCCCCCTCACTGCTTGCGGCGCTGAGCACCCATGCAAGGGTGTGCATAGCGCCGTCGCTTCCTCCACGTGCAATGGAAAACCAACTGGTCAGGGATATTCTGGAGAAGTTGCGCAAACCGAAGAACTTCCTCGTGATCAATCCTGTCCCCGGCCCGAGCGAATCCAGCGCTATTTCCGACGCCTGGGTTCCACCCGCCTTTCCAGCAGTATTGCGCCGCCTCGAGTCGGAACGTCGTTTACTCGTTGATCTTGTTACGGGGGTTGAGCGGCAATGACTACAACCGAAGTGCAACCGCGCAGCACGCCAAGGCGCCGGCTCACGACGGGCCTGCTCGTCACGGAGCTGCATTTGGGGCAGGGCAAAGCCGTGTGGACTCGACGATTGGGTGCCCAGGCACCACTCGATTTCTCCCAGACGCAAAACCCTTCTGCGGAGAATCAGCGGCAACACATTGTGTGGGGAGAGGGAACCGCCACATTTCGCAGCTACGCTACCGCTGCCGGCACAACCGTTGCTGAACAACTCCAGCAACGCTCCCCCAAGGACATGCACCGCATAGGTCTGCTGTGGGGTGAGGCGCTCAATAATCTGCACGCTACCCCCATAACCGGTCAAACAACGCTTCGCGAACCGCGCACGTTGCAACGGGCCGAAGGCTGGCTGAGTGGAAAATGGTTGCCTGCGTTGCACACGTTGGGCCCCATGGCCCTAGGCCAACTGAAGCGGTGGTCGCAGCGAATGCTGGGCACTCAGGATTCGGCGTTGGCGCATGGCTCCCCCGGCATGGCTCATTGGGTGCTCACCGCAAATGGCCGTAGTGGATCGCTGTTGACCGGAGAGGACACTGGACTTGCGGCTCCCGCCTATGACTTCGGATGGGTTCTTGGTGAAATTGCCGAGCTCTATGCCTTCTACCCCGCATTGCGCACAAACCTCGACCCGCTGCGCTTGGGACTGCTGGATACCTATCCCGAGGCCATTGGCGAATCCGGCTTTAGTTTGGCCTGCGCCTACCGGCTGACCCAGCATGCTTACGACTGGCACCACTACGGACATGCCTCGTTGCGCGAAGCCCAACTGCTCTTGGACTTGGCCGTCAACCATCTGTCTACCCAGTACGCGAAACTTTAGGAGAAGGCCTTGCTCACCCGTATCGATGCCAGCACACGGCACATACAATTCCGCTCGCTGAAATCGGGGGCACGCATAGCGGCCGTTCATGCTCCCCAAACGCGCAATGCCTCGGTAGTACTGGGCGTCGCCGCTGGAATGCGTCATGAGCGGGAAGGCGAAGAGGGAATGATGCACCTGCTGGAACACCTAATTTATCAGGACAGTTCCACGATCACCGGAGCGGACCGTGAACTGCAGGTGCTCCACGCCGGCGGGGTCCTCGGCGGTCATACGCATATGGACTACACCGAATTCTATGAAACTGCTCCGGTAAACCAGATTGACGACATGGCTCGGCGGATCGCGGACCAGGTCTTTTACCCAAGGCTCAGAGAAGAACAGATCACCACACAGGTCACTGCCGTGGCCACTGAGCGCGCTAGCCGCCTCGCCTCGGCGCCCGGCGGCGTTCTGCCTTGGCCGCATCTTTCGGCGCACTGCTGGCAAGATCATGCAAATTCCCATGACGGTTCGGGAGACGCCGACCTCCTCGGGCGCGCGACCGGAGGGCGGTTGCGCGAGCTGCACGCACGCCATTACCGCACCTCCAACGCGGTAATGGTCGCTTTCGGGCCCAAAGAACCGGCGGACATGTTGCAGAGTCTGCAAGATGCCCTGCCCACTGAAACCCCCGAGGCCCCGGCGGTGCCGCCCGCGCAGGAGTCCATTTTCCGCACGGCCAGCCGGCGCACCGTAACCGTTCCAGGACTGCAGCGCCCCCGCCTGCTCGTAGCCACCCGCAGTGCGCCGGCACCACGAGTGCATTCCGAAATTTTGGGAGACCTGCTGGCCGCAGCAATGCTGTCCCTGCCTTCAGGATTGGATGCCAGCGCGGGCATGTTTGGCCCAGGCGACCGTGTCCACAACGATCTCTTTGTGTTGGTTGATGACACAAACTCGGGAATCGAACCTGTCGAACGCCTCGCTGCCCTGAGGTTTTGCGATGATGACCTATTGCTGCGTGCCGGCCAGCGAGCACTATTTACCGCCGAAAAACTTGTGCATGACGACCAACGGTTCGCCCGCGCCGTGGCCCGCGATATCTTGCTGCGAGATGCCCCCGGTTTCGCGGCCAGTTTAGTGCAAAAACTACGCGACGGCTTAGGCGATGTGCCCGGCCTGCGCGCTGCGCTCCAAACCTCGGCTAAACGTCTCGCTGCACAGCAGCACCACCATTTGACCCTTGAACCCGCATAGGAGTCCCAGCCGTGAACAGCGCATTCCCTCCCGTCCGATCCATACCAGATGACCGAACGCACTTCACCCTAGTCAGTTTGGCTTGGCGCACCGATCAGCGGCGTTCCTCCGAAGCGGAGCAAACCCTGCGCGCGGTAGCCGACAGAGTCTGCGCCTCGAATTCCGGAACAATTTGGCACGACTGGGCGGTCAGCGCTGGAGCAGTCAATGTGACGGCAGCACTTCCCTTGCGCGGTGCGGAGCGGTGGCTCCAAACCTTCGCCGAGCATGCCCAGCAAATCGACCCGGATTTGGCCGGCGCTCCCGCCCTGGCGCTGGTCGGGCCGCAAGCGCAGCTAGAAAACTTAGCAGCACCCGGTGCAGAACTTTTCGGGCACCTCGAAAGCAAAGACAACCCGGGGCTTTCGGACCGCCTGGAGCGAACGACTACCCAAGGTTATGAACAAATCACGGTTACAGGTGCCGATCCCTCCGCGGCTCTCGGTTCGGCGGCCACTTTTTTGGCCCTTGCCACCTTGTCCGGAGGTCCAGTCGCGCTTTTGCCCAAGGCCACGAAACAGGCCGGGCACGCTGCATTGATAAAAATAATGCGCGTCCTGAAGGACCGCCAGCCTGCGATCATGTGGCAGGTCATTGCTCAGGAGAACCACTCGCTGGGCTCCTTGGAATCAACGCTGGACGCGGTCGCAGATCTTGGCCTGCGGGTGACCCGGGATGAGGAGCTGCTAATCAAGCAGTTCGCGATCGCCAATCTGAATCGTGCCTGGTGCTCACCAGTGGAGTTGGTTCGGGCGCTGGCCCAGTACGAGGTCATGGGTTGGGGTGGCGACTTGATTCTGAATCCCGAGTCGCAGGTGAATGAAGTCGCAAACGCCGACCTCGAATTGGCATTGGAAGGCTTGTTGCGCTCCCCGCGTGCGGTGCTCGGCAAATCCTAAGCTACCGGAGTTGCGCCTAGCGTGCGCGTGACCCCGGCTTCATGTCCAGAAGCCCATGTTCCACGGCCTTGACTAGAATCTGCACGCGGTCCCGCACACCAAATTTCTCCATAACCTTCACGAAGCGAGCTTTGATAGTTGACTCGGTGACAAAAAGTTCCGTGGCCATCTCCTTGTTGCTCATGCCCCGCCCGAGAAGCTTGATGACTTCCAGTTCCTTGTCGGTCAGGGCATCGATCAGTTCTGCATCGGCTTCGACTTCGGCTGGGATTGAGTTCGCCAGCCCGCTGACCACATGTCGAGCCACTTGCGGCGACAGAATGGACTCACCGGCTGCCACTTTATTAATCGCATCGGTGATTTCCTGGGGCTTAGCATCCTTGACGATGTAGCCCGAGGCACCAGCACGCAGCAGGTCCACCACATATCGGTCGGTGGCGAAAGTGCTCAAACCGAGAATCGCGATCTCAGGGTTGCTCTGGTGGATCTGGGCTGTTGCCGCAACGCCGTCCATGACCGGCATTTGCATATCCATCAAGATGACCTCGGGCTGCAACGAGGCCGCCTGGACTACGGCGGATTTCCCATTGGATGCTTCGCCGACGATTTCAATGGTGGGGTCTGAGGAGAGATAATCTCGCAAAATTTCCCGGGTCAAGGCCTCGTCATCCACAAGCAGCACTGTTGTCACTGATAACTCCTCGCTTGGCGGTAGTCCACGCACTTGGTTCTCATGCGCGTACGGTGATAGCGCATCTGGTCACTATTTTTGCATGGTTGCCGTCGTTATCCGGTAGCGGGCAAGCCTTCAAGCGGGATAGTTACGCCGATCGACCAGCGGCCGGTGGAATCGCTGGTCTCCACGGTGCCGCCAAATACCTCGCAGCGTGCGCGCATCGCTTCCAAACCTGTCTGCGACGACATGATGGGAGTGCCCTGTCCAATATCATTTGTCGAGCTGAGCAATACGCGGTCTGGCCGGATACGGAGCTGGAGTTCCACTGCTCCGTCAGGATTCGCGTGCTTGAGGATATTGGTTCCCAGTTCCCGGATGGTTCGCCGAAGGGCTTGGCGCAAACTCGCCGGAATACGCGCTACTTCGCCTTCTAGCGCGAAGGCCACGTCGAATCCGGCCCGTTTGAGCGCTTGCATGACCTTGTCCAAATCATGTACCAGCCCTACCGCGGTAGTGGTCTCCCCGGAAAGTTCATCGGACTCCAAGATCTGTTGGCCTTCTTCTGCTTCCAGCCCCGAGGGACTCTGAAATTCATTTTCGTTGGCTTCCGTTTTCAGCAAGACGACAAGGCTGCGAAGATCCTGCAGGGTTTGCTGCGCGGCATTGCCAATTCCAGCGAGGATTTCCGCAGTCTTCTTCGGGTCGTTGACGAACTCGGCCCGACGGGCTTGCATAGCCATGATCGTGACATCGTGGGCAACAATGTCGTGCAGCTCATGAGCGAGCTGCGTTCGTTCCTCGGAGCGAATTCTCGCCTGCTCGACTTCCAGATCCCTGATTCGTTTGGCGCTCGTTTCATTCTTCCGGCGATAGACATTCAGGCTCAACCCGGCCACGGCCGACATGACGCCGAAACCGCACAGCAACATGACCGCCAGGAGCTCCACCTCCGGCAAGAGTAGATACAGCAGGAACAACATGCCCATGGCTGCGGAGGGAAAAGCGAGTGCCGCCCGCCACGGCAGCAAATAGCAGGAGAGCACAATGACAAATACCGAGGGAAAAACCATGCTGGCCAATAAGACCCCGGGCATACCGACCGCCGCGATAAGCAGCAACCCCACAAACCATGCGGCAATGCTTGGCAGGACCCCAAGCGACAAAGCCGCCAGGGGCAGGTACGGAAAAGCCAGGTACAACACGCCAAGTTCTGCGAGGTAGCCGGCTGTCCCCAGCCACACATCACCCGCGTACATGAACAGCGCAAGCGCCAGCGGGACAAAACGACCGAGGCGCCCGCCAGGTAACGGTTTAATTTCACCAGTCCATGCAGTCCAAGTATTCACACCAGCTATTGTGTCATTTCAGCACTCAAGCACGCTCCACTGGTTGCATACCCAAGGCAGTTTTGACGGACCCAGGCGACATTCACCACGGCCGATGTGAAACGCCACACTTTGGCCTCTCCGGCTTTTGCCCTTCGGATAATCTGGTGTAAAGTCATTGGAGTCGTCAAGGCGAAAAACAACTAAATATGCGCCCATAGCTCAGCTGGATAGAGCGCCTGTCTACGGAACAGGAGGCCGGGGGTTCGAATCCCTCTGGGCGCACAAATTGAAATTCCCACTCTCCGGAGTGGGAATTTTTTGGTTAACTGTTTGCTTAACTCCAAGCACTTATTTAGCCGCCGTGGGACCCGCGCAAAATCAGCTTTGTTGGCATGATGATTCGTTCGGGCACCATTTCACCATTAATGCGCTGCACCACAACCTCCGCCATTTTGGCTCCTTGCTCTTCCGCATTCTGCGCCACGGTAGTCAACGCAGGCGAGGCATTGCGCGCAAATGAATCATCATCGATGGTGGTGATGGCGATGTCTCTGGGCACGGAAAGCCCCGCCTCAGCGATCACCTTCATCGCGCCAAAGGCCATTTGCGCGCTGGCGGCAAACAACGAGTCGATTTTTATGCCGCTGGCCAGCAAATCGCGCATGGCGGTTTCTCCGCTGCCCGGGGTGAAATCGCCCACCGCAACCGCGGCAACGCCAAGACCGGCGGCGTGCACCGCCTGTTCGAAACCCAATTGGCGGTCGAGGGCCGCACCCATGTTCTGCGGTCCCGAGATCGCCGCCGGGTATTTGCGACCCGCTTTGAGCATGGCTTCAGTTGCTTCCCGTGCCGCGGCCGCGTTATCTACGTCAACGACGAACACGTCGCCGTCTTCGTTGCTCATGGGGCGGCCGCCGAAGACCAACGGCAACGCTCCGGCCAGTTCGCTGTATGAGCTGTCATCCGCGTGGTGCGAAAGGATCAACGCCCCATCAACGTTTCCGCCGCGTAGGTAGCGGCTGGTTTTCGCGGGGTCAGACTCGGTGGCGATCAACAGGGACAGCGTAAATTCTGTGGTGCTCAGGTACATCGCAGCTCCCTGTATTACCGCAGCGAAATATGGGTCTGCGAAGAACTTCGCGGTGCTTTCGGGGATGACTAGGGCGATGGAATTGGTACGACCCTGCGCGAGGGAACGGGCCGCCCGATTCGGGACGTAGTTCAGTTCCGCGATGGCCTTTTCCACTGCCCGCACCGCATCGGCCTTGACCTTGTCCGACCCGTTGACCACGCGCGACACCGTGGCTCTGGAAACTCCTGCACGTTCGGCAACGAGTTCCAGCGTCGGCTGTTGTTTGCGTGGTTCGGGCATCGTTACTTCTTTGCGGTAGCTGGGCGGGTCCTTATGACTATCGTGTGGTGCGTGGCGCTTGGCTAAGCGCCACGCACCAGTGCTATGCCATTGTACGGTTGGCGGCAATTAGTCCCGCGTAGGCCCTGCCGCTGTCCTTAACAATGCGTTCCTGTGTTTCATAGTCGACGTAAATGATGCCGAATCGCTTCTGGTAGCCCCAGGCCCATTCGAAATTATCGAGCAAGGACCAGAGGAAGTAGCCACGCACGTCCACTCCGTCCTGGATGGCACCGGCAACAGCATCCAGGTGGCTAAAAACGTATTCACGTCGTTCGACATCGGCCACGACTCCGTCCGCTGACAGTTCGTCGGCATACGAGGCTCCGTTCTCGGTGATGTACAAGGCCGGAAGACCCTCGTACTCGTCCCGTAGCCGGTTCAGCAGTACCCGCAAGCCCTGCGGGTTAACTTCCCAACCCATCGCAGTACGCGGCAGGTCTCGGCTCGGAAAGCTGACATATTCGCTGCCCACAAAAGGCGAGGACTTCGGCGCCTCGGTTGGTACAACCGCCGCCGGCTCGCCTTCGCCAAGCGGATGCCCCGACACGTTGTCATCGTGATAATGGTTCACCCCGAGAAAATCGATGGGCTGATGAATGATCTCTAGGTCCCCTGGCACAATAACCTCGGCCAGCCCTAAACCCTCCACGTCTACGAGCAGGTCTTCGGGATAGGAACCGCGCAGCAAGGGATCCAGGAACATCCGGTTCCACAGCGCATCGATACGACGGGCCGCTTCCAGATCCACCGGGTCGATTGGATCGTTTGGCACCGCGTTGGTCAGATTCAGAGTGATACCAAGCTCTTGGGCGCCGAGTTCACGCAAACGCTGTGTCGCCAGGCCATGTCCCAGATGCTGGTGGTGCACGGCCGCCAAAGCCGCCGCCGGATCTTGGCGTCCCGGTGCATGCTCCCCGGCTGCGTAACCTATCAGCGAGGAACACAGCGGCTCGTTAAAGGTCGTCCAGTGTTTGACTCGGTCCCCGAGCTTTGCATAAACCAGCTCGGCATACTCAGCGAATTTATAGGCGGTGTCACGGTTGGCCCAGCCGCCTTGGGCTTCGAGGGCCTGCGGCAAATCCCAGTGGTACAGCGTCAGCCAGGGCAGAATTCCCTGTTCCAACAGCTCGTCGACAAGCCTCGAATAGAAATCCAGGCCCTCGGGGTTGACGGTGCGCCCGCCGGGAACCACTCGCGCCCAGCTGGTGGAGAAGCGGTAGGAATCAAGGCCGAGCTCACGCATTAACCCGACATCCTCTCGGTACCGGTGGTAGTGGTCTACCGCAGTCTCCAGGTTGTCGCCGCCGGCGATCACCCCCTGCTTGCGCGCGAATGCGTCCCAGACGGAGTCTTCTTTACCGTAGGCGTGGCTGGCGCCTTCGATTTGCGCCGCCGCGGTGGCCGAGCCCCAGAGGAATTCTCTGGGCCAGGCGAAATTCTCAGATAAGTGGGTTGTCATTAGCCCTTTACAGCTCCTGCCATAATTCCGGATACAAGTTGTTTACCCGCCACTATGAAAAGCAGCAGCAGCGGGATGGTTGCCATCAGCGCACCGGACATCACGATCGTGTAGTCCACATAGCGTGCGGATTGCAGCTGGCTCAACGCCACCTGCAAGGTGGGGTTTTGGGGTGCGACCAGCATTGGCCAGAGATAGTCGGTCCATGCGGTCATGAAGGTAAAGAGTGCCAAGATGGCCATCGCCGGTCGGGCCGCGGGAACTCCCACATGCCAGAAGGTACCGATCATGCTGGCGCCGTCGATTCGGGCGGCCTCGATCAATTCATCTGGCACGACGTCCACCAGATACTGGCGCATGAAGAACACTCCGAACGCGGTGACCAGGGTGGGCACCATGACTGCGCCGAGCGATCCGGTCCAGCCAAATTCCTTCATCACCATGAACAACGGGATGATCCCCAGCTGGGTCGGCACCGCCAGGGTAGCGATCACGAAGACCAGCAGCCCCTGGCGTCCGCGGAAGCGCAATTTTGCGAACGCATAACCGGCCAGTGTCGAGAAGGTCACCACCGAGATCGTGATGACCGAGGAGACGAGGATACTGTTTCCCAGTGCGCCCCAGAAATCGATGGTGTTGAAAACTTCGGCGGCATTCGTCCAGAACGAGCCTCCGGGAAGTAGCGGTGGGTACGTCGAGGCGAATACCGCCCCGGTATTCGAACCAATCACCATCGAATACCACAGCGGGTAGGTGCTCCCGAGGAAGAACGCGATCAGCAACCCGTAAGTGAGAAAGCCTGGGCGGCGATCCATGGAGAAGTTTTTGCGTTTGGCTGCAGGTTTCCCGGCTTCCACAGCATTGTCCAAGGCGGTGCTAGTCATGGGAATCCCCCTCCTTCGGGCTCAATGCTGCGTCTGTTAAACTTTCGCCCTTCGAGGCGACTTTGGCTTTTGCCAGCTGCACGGCGTTTCGGTGCGCCAGCCGTTGCGCTCGGCGCCGCTTGCGGCTTCCCCCTTCGCTAGCTGAGGCAATGGAACCGGAAAGAACGAAGTTGATCAGGCCGATCACGATAATGATCAAGAACAGCATCCAGGCGACCGCAGATGCGCGACCGAAGTCGCCGCGGTTGAAGGCCAGATCCCAGAGGTAGAGCACCGTGGTTTGGTATTCACGCTCTGGCCCGCCGGGCACCGAGCTGCTGGCGTTGAACAGTTTCGGTTCGGTGAAGATCTGCAGGCCACCGATGGTCGCGGTGATGATCACGAAGATCATCGTGGGGCGAATGCTTGGCAGGGTGATCGAGAAGAACCGGCGCATCGACCCGGCTCCGTCCAGAGCCGCGGACTCGTGCAGTTCGCGCGGTACGGCCTGCATGGCAGCCAGCAGGATCAGCGCGTTATAACCGGTCCACCGCCAATTCACCATGGTGGCAATGGCTAGGTGCGAGGGAAGCACCTCGCTCTTCCATGCCACCGGATCGATGTGGACCACCTGGAGCAGGTTGTTGATGAGTCCATATTTCTCATCGAAGGCCGAGGAGAAGATCAGCGTCACGGCCACCGGGGTCACCACATAGGGAATCAGCACGCTCATCCGCCAGAACGTCTTGGCTCGAATATTCTGGTCCAGCATGGCTGCGATGAAGGTGGCCACCAGCAGCTGGGGAATCGCCGAGAGCAGGAAGATGCTGAACGTGTTGAACAGCGAATTCCAGAACAGTGGTGAGCTAAGTTCCGCGGCGTAGTTCTCCAGTCCGACCCATTCCCCTGCTCCCCCGAGTAGGTCCCAGTCATTGATTGACACCACGAAGGTGTAGATCAATGGGAACAGTCCCACAAGGGCGAAGAGAATGAAGAAAGGTGAGACGTAAAGATATGGGGAGTATTTGAAATCCAACCGTCCCCAGCGGTGACGCCGGCGCGTTTTCTTCCCGGCTGCCGGATCAACCTTGCGGCGCTTTTCGCCTGGGGGCTGTTCCCCCGGCGGCCCCGAGGCACCTGAGGTGCCCGAAGCGTTGTTGGTCATGATGCTCATTTATCGGATTCTCTTTCCGCATAGGCCGGCCGCATTGCCGGCCGGCCTACAGGTGGTGATTACTTGATGTCCAAGTTCGTCAGCGTCGACATGGCCTCATCCCACGCGGCTTGGCCGTCCTTGCCGCTATCCAACGCGATAGTTGCCGGGCCAAAGACCTGCTCCTGGATGACCGAATCATCTGCCCCCTTGAACTGTGCCTTCACGCCCTCGGCCCGGTTTGCCAGGAGCTGGCCGATGGGAGCATCGTTGAAGAACTTAGTCAGCTCGTTGCTTCCGGTGACCTGTTCGGAACCCTGAGCCTCGAGGTTGCTGGGGAATGTCCCGGCAGTTTCAAAGGCGGCTGCCTGCGACTGCGCATCGGTCAGCCAGGTGGCGAGTTTGGCCGCTTCGGCTGGATTCTTCGAGGTGGCGGGAATGGTCAAGAAGGTTCCGCCCCAGTTTGCCGGACCGCCAGGGAAGACATCTGCAAAGTCCCAACCAGAAGATGCATCTCCACCAGCACCTTCAACCTGTCCCTTGACTACTCCTAACATCCAGCCTGGGCAGGGCATAGTGGCGAAAGAGCCGTCCAGGAAAGCCTGGCCTTTACCCCAGTCCCACTGGGTCTGCCCCGACGAGAGCCCTGCTTCGGTGGCCCCTGCCAGCTGCTTCCAGCGTTCGCTCAATTCTGCGTTGCCCTGGATATTCAGCGAACCATCTGACTTGTAATAGCCCTCATCGAGTTGGTTGACCATGGCATTCCAGACGAACCCGGACTGGTCGAACCAGGCTTTGCCGGTTTTTTCCTCATATTTTTTGCCGGCTGCGAAGTAGTCCTCCCAGCTGGCATCCTCACCACCGATGAGTTCCGCGAATTCGGTGCGATCTGCCGGCATATCTGCCTGTTCTAGCAGCTTGGTGTTGTAGCAGAGTCCTTCTGGACCGATATCCGTGCCGTAGCCGATGATCCGCCCTTCGGCGTCGGTGGCCTGTTCGACCTTCCAATCGACCCACTGTGACTTGAGATCTTCTATGCCGTAGTCGCGCAGGTCGGTGAAGGAATCGGAAACGGCCATTACCTGCCCGAGCCAGCCTTCTTCAACGGCCTGGAGGTCGGGCAGGCCCGCACCCGAGGCTTGTTTAGTCTTCCAATCAACCAGGGCGTTTCCACCGGTATCGATATTCGTCGCCTCGATGCTGACGCCAGGATTTTCCTTTTCGTATTTCTCGTACAGGGCTTCCAGGCCCATGGTGCCGAAAGTGGTCACGGTCAGGGTGACCGGATTATCCACCGAGGCAGGCTCGGCATCGGCCGCGTTATCTGCTCCGCCGCATCCGGTGGCCAGCAGGGCAATGGTGCCGAGCAGGGCTGCCGACTGCGCGAGCTTCGATTTGCGCGAGGTTTTCATGGGGTCTCCAGGTGTGAGTGCGGGTTTCGAGAGACTCGTGCACATTCAAAATGAGAGCGCTCTCAAAATAAAACAAGTGTCCAACTCTTGCGAGTTTCCATCCGTGCCATGAAGTATAAAAGCGCTTGAATCGAACCCGTGTGAGCGCTCTCACAAATCATCTTCCATTATTCTGCCCGATTGCGAGGCGATGTCAAGAACGAATTTGCATCCCACCGCCAGAGCCCGTCACCCCGGACGTTCCATGGTGCCATCGGCCCCAGCAAAGACCACAGGTCAAATTAGGATTTGAAGAACATGGCGGCACGCTGTCGCGAAAATAAATCAGTGCAAAGAGAATCCGGCGAGCCAAGTGGGCCCGCCGGATTTTCAAGGCCTACTTCTTGTTCAGCTGCAGCCCCACGAGCACCGGATCATGATCCGAGGAGCGGAACTGGTCAGGCGAGAACAGCTGGGCGACGTTGTTGTTGTAGCGGCTGTACTCAAAGGCGACCGATTCGGTGGCATTGATGTTCCAAATCGTTTCTCCGGTGACCTTGTCGGCAATTTCGGCCGAACCCAGAACATGGTCAAGCGAACCGGTGCGACCGCCGAAGAGGTAGCTTTGAGTGCTCGCTTCGGCACCCAGATTAACGTAGCCGGCATCGGTCATCACCTTGATGGGATCCTCGGCCGAGTAGGAGTTGAAGTCGCCGGCCAGCAGCACCTTGTCGGTGTTGCGCGAATCCTTCAGCCCTTCGGCGAAACGCACTACCGCGTGAGCCTGCTCCACGCGCGCTGCGTTCCATGCTCCGGCGCCGTCGCCCTGGTCGGCATTGGCCGAACCGTCTTTTGGATCGGACCCCTTGGACTTGAAGTGGTTGGCGACCACGAGGAAGCGAGTCTTCGAATTGCCGCCCACGCGCTGGAATGCCTGGGCCAGTGGATCACGCGCGTTGTCGAAGGCCGCATCGTCCAAGACCACCGACTCGTCGATCAGCTTGACCGCGTCGCGCTGATAGATCATTGCGGTTCGAATGACGTCTTCATCGGCTGGCAGTTCTTCGGGGCTTGGCGCGAAGCTCCAACGCTCCTGCCCTGCCGCCTCATTCAAGGCAGCTACCAGGATCTTCAGCGCCGCGTCGCGGTCCTGAGCGAAGCGGGCGGAGTTCTCGATTTCCTCCAGCACGACGACGTCGGCATCAAATTTGTTCAGCGCCGTGACGATCTTGGACTGCTGGCGCTCGAGGCTTTCGGCGCTGGCCGCACCGCGAGCATCGCAGCCGCTTCGTACCGAAATCGGGTTTCCTTCGCGATCGGTATAGTAATTGCACCCATCAAGCTGGTCGCCGGTGGTGGTGAAGTAGTTCAGCACGTTGAAGCTGCCCACGCTCACGTTGCCGCCGACGGCTGCCGGGGCATCCTGCGTGACCTGCTCAAAACTCACCGGGATATCCGGGTCCTCGGCACCGACAATTTGCCCCTGCGGCTGCAGGCGCCACAAATCATAGCGGTAATCCATGATTACCGGGCCGGTGAAGCTCACCTGCCTGCCCACGGTGACATGCTGATCCGCGGAGATATACGGCAGCTCGACGAGCTTGTTCGCCTTCGCCCCCAGGAAATTCAATGTGGCCCCGTCATCCAAGACCAGCTCACGGGCCTGGTTCTCGGCCTCCAGCGCCTGGGCTTCGTCGCTTCCAGGAGCGAAGACGTCGGTGGCCTGGCGCAAGGTGCGCTCGCCCTCGATAATTGAGCTGGTTCCCTCGGCAAGGGTTACTTCACCGTACTGGTTCAGCCGGTAGTTATCGGCCACGGTCCATTGCCCCTGCGGGTCGATCAACATCCCCTCGAAACGCTCGCGCTCGGCATCGGCTGCCGGGATGTCGATGGCCAAAGGCTTGATGGCTTCGGCTGGTTCGACCAGCACCTCGACCGCTTGGTCCGAGGCACTGATTTGGGTCATGCCGTAGTATTCGCTGACCTCGCCGGAGACCTGAACGTGATCACCTACGGCTACCTTGCCCACGCCGCCGGGAGAATATACGAAGATTGCAGAGCTTCCGGCCGGGGAAATTTCGCTTCCCGAGCCTGCAGTTTGCACATAGAAACCGCGAATGCCGCCTTCGGGGTAGGCGCCGGTTACTACTCCTCGGACGTTGACCTGCTGGCCAGCCATGCCGGTAGCATCTTCGGTGCCCTGGATTTCTTCGATGGACGTCAACTCGACTTCGGGCTCGACGGCGGAGGCTGGAGCCATCGTTCCGGTCACCAGCGCGGCACCCAAACAGGTAGCCGCGAACGCTGTTGTAGCGCGCTTCTTCATGGATTGTCCTAATTCGTTGTAAGTACCGCAGCGCGGTAGCGCGCGGTCGACCCGCAAACGATTCAATCAGCCAGTTATGAACTCTTGGTGAATTCATAAACAGCGACCGGTTGTTGGTCCACGAACTATCCAAGTCCATGAGCCACGTCACGTCCAGAGGTGAGCAAAGAAACTAGCACACTAATTGAACTGACCGGTCAGTTCAATTAGTGTGGAAGTGTGTTAATTGCTAATTCAATGAGCTTCCAAGGGCGCCACAGCCAACTTGTCGATGCCACCTCGCTGACAGCCAACCGCGGTTCGCTGCTGCTCGTCGTCGCAGACTCGCAGAGCGCGCGCACCGCCACCGCGTTGATGCTCTCCGGCCGCATGAAGCCCAGCGCAGGTGAGTTGAGTTGGGATGGCGCTTCGCGACTCAAGGAAATACGCTCACACAGCGCGCTACTCGACGCACCCCAGATCAATGAACCAGAGGCCCATCTGAAGGTTCGCGATGTTGTCAGCGAAGACCTCTCCTTGGTGCCTGCACCCCTTTGGCGCCGCGCCCGGAGCAAGAAATGGTTGGCTCGGCATGGTTTCGAAGACATCGCCAGCAGCTGGATCGACGCGGTCGATGCGCTGACTCGCATCAACTTGCTCACGCGCTTGGCATTAGAGAACCATGACGTTGATGCCCTGGTCTTCGACTCCCCCGACCGCCATGGCATCGAAGAAACCAGCTGGTTGGAAACCCTCGAGCGGTTTACCCGAACTCGCCGGAACCTCGCGGTTATTGCCGTGGTCTCACGCATTCCAGATTGCTGGGATGGGCCGGTGGCCGTCATCGGGCAAACCCAAGACATGCCAGAAAACGCTTCGTTTACCGACGAAGTTCCACAGCTGGATTCAGCACTACCGGTGCACGATTCCGCTACCGGGTCTGAGGCTGAAGACGCGGAAACTAGCCGGGCGCCGCTCGCGCAGCACCCTGAACCCAACACCGAGATGGCGGAACTGCCGGCGGCAGACCCGGCGGAAAATACTTCGAACGAATCCTCTTCCGACGAAGCTCCGGCCGAGCAAGGCCAAGCCCCGGAGGGGGAAACCGTGGCCGCCGAAGCGCGAGTAGCTCTGCCTTCCCAGGAAGCCGAGCTTCCACTTGAACCACCCACGACTAAGGACTAACTCATGACGACTCTGGGCCTAGCTCTCTCCGAGCTCAAGCGCATGACCCGTGGAACCTTGCCAAAGCTGGCACTGATCGCGGTCACCTGCGTACCGCTGCTCTACGGAGCCCTCTACCTCTATGGCAATTGGGATCCGCAGTCGAATCTGGATGGCGTCAAAACAGCTCTGGTGAACCTCGATGAAGGCGCCGAACGCGAGGGTGAAGCCACAAATGTCGGCGACGAAGTTGTTGATTCCCTGCTCGAAGACTCCACCTTCGGCTGGGAGGTAGTCGACTCGCAAGAAGCCGCCTTGGACGGAGTTGCGCACGGTGACTACGCATTCGCGATGACCATTCCGAAAGACTTTTCCGCCTCGTTGACTTCCCCGGCGGAGCTGAAAAGCGCGAATGCGGCAAATCTGGAGCTAACTACCAATGACGCCAATAATTTCATGGCTGGCAATTTCGCAAAGACCCTGGCCAATGAAGTGCGTGATTCGGTCTCCAAAGAAGTCGGCACCGAAACCGCCGAAGGGATGATTGCCGGCTTTGTCGACATCCACGATTCGATGGACGAGGCGGCCGATGGCGCGAAGAAACTCTACGACGGCACGATTTCTCTTTCGGATGGGGTCCTCACCCTCCAAGACGGCACCACGCAGCTCGTGACCGGCGGCGCCGAACTTGAAGCTGGCGCACAAACCCTGCATGACGGCACCGGCCAGCTATCCGGCGGCCTCAAGAAACTCGTTGACGGGCAAGGCAAGCTCGTAGCTGGCACAGATGACTTGGCCAGTGGCAGCGCCGAGCTCAATTCCGGGGCGAAAACGCTCAGCAGCGGGCTAGACACCCTGGAGTCAAAGACGGCCCCCCTGCCCAGCTCGGTTTCCAAGCTCAACGACGGAGCCCAACAGGCCGCTGCCTCGGCAGATCAACTAGCCGCCGGATCGCGTCAGGTAGCCAATGGAAACGCCGAGCTCAGCGCCACGGCCGACGAGGCAATTGCGGTCATCCGGGATCTGCAGGCGGATGCCGAATTCCGGCTGGACCAGGTGCAGCAAAACACCAACGCGTTCCTTGCACGGCAGGTCGAATCCGGAACGCTCACCCAGGAACAGGCTGAGCAAATCAACGCACAGCTGCAATCCACCGTGGAAAACTCCACGCTCACCGAGCAGTTGAACTCCAAGGTCAAAGACGTCAACGTGAAACTCACCTCGGCGCAAAACGACCTGGATAAACTCGCCGAAGGCTCCGAACAGGTTGCCGACGGCAATAAGCAGCTGGCCACCGGACTGCACACCCTGGCCCAAGGCACCGACAAGCTCAACGATGCCGTTCCCGCCCTTGCCGATGGCATCTCATCCGCCGCGAACGGCGGCAGCAAACTCGCCGACGGAGCCGCAAAGCTCGCTTCGGGAAGCTCCACCCTTGCAGAAGGCCAGAAATCCGCACTGGCAGGTACCAAAGACGCGGCCCAAGGCAGCAATAAACTCGATGCCGGAGCCAAGGACCTGGCAGCCGGAACCACCACCTTGCACGATTCACTGGTCACGCTGGACCAAGGAGTCGGCGAACTCGGCGATGGCGCAAGCGAATTGCAAGACGGCTCGGGCGATCTTTCCGAAGGCCTGGACAGCGGTGTGGGCCAGGTGCCGAACCCCGACTCGCCAACTTCCGCACAGCTAGCCGACGTGATCGGTGACCCGCTGCGGGTGAACTCCCATGCGCAATCCGAGGCCAGTGCCTATGGTGCGGGACTCGCACCGTTCTTCATGACCCTCGCTACCTGGATCGGCACCTTCATCCTCACCCAGGTGATGCGCCCGGTCAACAACCGTGCGTTGGCTTCCAACGGCAGCAGCTGGAAGATCGCGTTGGGCGCGTGGCTTCCCTTTGCTTTCATTTCACTCATCCAGTGCACCGCGCTGTACGCGGTGGTGGTGTTCGCCGTCGGGCTGGAACCCGCACACCCATGGTTGACCTTGGGCTTGTTCCTACTCGCCGCACTATGCTTCAGCGCATTGATCCAGGGAATCTGCGCCTTGCTGGGTGCCGCAGGTAAGTTTGTGGTGCTATTGCTGATGGTCCTGCAGCTGGTGACCGCTGGCGGCACCTTCCCTTGGGAAACGTTGCCGGCACCATTGCAGATATTGCACCAGGTTCTGCCGATGAGCAATGTCGTGGTGGCATTGCGACATGTGATGTATGGTGCAGACTTGGGAATGCTCGTCGCCACCATCCTCCCAGTCATCGGTTACACGCTGCTGGGTCTGCTGCTGAGCTTCCTGGCGGTGCGCAAGCACAAGACCTGGACTTTGAAGACGCTACAACCGGAGCTGACGGTATGACTACACCACCAAGCGCGCGGCCCCGTGTGCGGGCCACCGCCTCCAAGAAGCGTCTGTTCGCGGCCTCGATGCAGCTGCTCGGCGCCCGCGGCCCCAACGCCGTATCGGTGGACGAGATCGCGCAAATGGCAGGTGTCTCCAAGGGAACCGTGTATTACAACTTTGGTTCCAAGGACGAGATGATCGGCCAGGTTCTGGAATTCGGTGCCGATATGCTGGTCGCCGAGCTGGATCAGGCCGCGGCGAATCCCAAGCCCCGCGAGGCTTTGCGGGCAATGGCCACTATCGCCGTTGAATTCGTCGAGAAATACCCGTCATTCGCGCAAATCTGGATCAGCGAGCAGCTGCGGCCCGAAAGCGACTGGGGCGACCAAATTACCCCGGTGTATTCACGGGTCACCTCGACCCTCGTTGAAGTCTTGGATCGCCTGGTCATCTTGGCTCCCGAGGAAAAGCAGCCAGCGGCGACGGCGATCTTCGGCGCGGCCTTGTTCTCCGCACGTATGCGCACCGTTTCTGACAACGTAGCCGACCGCGAAACCACCCTCAACGCGGTGCTGTACAGCGTTGACGGTTTGCTTGCCACCCACCAGCATGTGGCGTCCTAGGCGAGCATCCTCGGCTTGGCTATTCCGCGTCTTCCAGCGGGGCCGGGTTCTCGGCATGGGCTCCGACGCGCAGCGGTGCCTGCCACGTGCCGGTTGCTTCGAGCCCCGGAATTTCTCCTTGGAAAATCACCACTCCGGGATATTCGTTGAGTTTTCGAATCACCGCTTCGCGGGCGGCGCTCGGCAGGCGGTTGAGCACCGGGTCGAGGATCAATACCGGCGGCTGTCTCAGCAGGGCGCGTGCCATGATCAGGCAGGCGCGCTGTGCGGAGTCCAGAGGTTCTCCCCCACGACGCAACATGGTGCGCTCCGCGGCGGGGAGCGGGCCGAGCTCTAGCCCGCAGTCGGCGGCCACGCGCAGCGCGCGTTTCACCGAAGACCCCGGATGCCGGTAGGTCAGCGCACGGATGATGGTGCCCCGTTCGGGAACCATGGAACTCAACGCTGCGCCTATCAGCTTACGTCGTTCGGTAGCCGGAAGGTCCTCGCTGCGCCCCTCGGCGATCCACAACCCACCGAGCGAATCGCCGTGAGCGGAGATCCTGCCGGTGGCCAAAGATTCGAGCAGCGCTCCGGATTCTGCCCCGGGCCCCACCACCTGGATCCGTTGCCCTGCGTGCGCTCGAAGCACCGGCCAGTTCTCCAAGCCCGGTGCCGTGGGACGGATCCGCACGGTGATTTCTTTGCGGTTCAGGTCCTTCAACTCTCGGGTGGAGATCATTTTCTGCTCCGCGATGCTCCAGGATTTCACTGCGTGCAGCAGCGGAGCAATAATCCGTCGGCCGGCTCGATAGTTTTGCCGGTACTCAACAATTCGCCCCCATTCGCCCATGGTCCCGGCACAGATCCCCATCAACGTCAAGGCGCTGGCCAAGGTCCCCGCGCCAAGGCCCGCCCAGGAACCGGCAGCCACCACCAGCGCGGTGCCCAACAACGGCACCGTCAGCGATCCGGCCCGCAAGGCGCCGGCATACTTTGCGCGATCCACGGCGGCCTGAACGACTTTCTGCGAGCTTCGGTCGACTCGTTCGACCTCGCGGCGCACGCCTCCGGCCGCGGCGATGGTGGTGGCCGCGGTGACCGTGTCGGCGATCCGTGCCGCAAGATTCCCCCGGTGCCTGCGCAGCACGCGCGCGGTGCGCAAGGCACCTCGGGCCAAGAACGCGAGCAACCCAACTTCCAGCAGGACCGGAACTACCAGCGCCGCAGCCAGCAATGGGTGCAGAGCTCCCAACCCGAGCGCGGCGAAAACGATCAGCGGGATGCCCGCGAGCAAGGGCACGATTCCTTGGGTGACCCAATTGCGGATGGAAGACAGGTCATTGCTTGATCGCGCCACGGTGATCCCCACCGAGGGTCCCCGGCGAGCTTTGAGGGCATGCGATATCAATGATCCGCGCAGCTGAGCCACATAGTGCTGGCCAAGCCTTTCGGCCAGCACCCGTTCGATAAACTTCGCACAGAAAAACGCCAGGGACAGGACGATAACCCAGGTCAGCGCTCCGAGGCCGAAGGCCGTTGCCAACTGGCCTACCTGCCAAGCGATGGCGATGGACAGCGCCCCCACGCCCAGCGCCAGCGCCAGCAGGGCAGCCAGCAGCCCGCGTCGCCCCGGCGCCAGCAACGCCGGGAGCGAAGGTTCCTTGATAGTGGGTGGATCTACAGGCTGCGAGCCGGTCATCGGGCCTCCTAGCGTGTCGGCAGCAGTGCGCTGGCCACCTGTGGGTCGCACAGGTCATAAGTGTCGATGATTTCGGTGTCCATGTGGGATCGCGCTTCCGAGGCCGCCAGCGGGGATGCGGTGAGCACCCCGGAAACCGCGGCGAGGTCGAGTCCTGCGTCCAGGAGAATTTTTTCTCCCGCCTTTGCCCCGAGCGCATCCTGGGCGCTGAACAGCACACGGTCGACGTGTTCCTTGAATACCGGGTCCCGGAGCAGTCGCGAGGTCTCGCCCTGGAACAAGCCGTCGGCGATCTCGATGATGACCGCGTCGGCGCCGGAGGCGCTCTGCTCATTGATCATCGAGACCAGCAGCGCGCGAACGGTTTCATAGTCCAACCGGTAGGTGGTGGGGTAACCGAAATCGGTGAAGTCGCAGACGCTGAAGGCACCGGCGTCGGTGAACAGGTTCGGGTCGTTCCCCGCACCGGTTCCGGTCGCCTTACCTGCGGCGACCCGCAGTCCCGCGTTGCTCAACCCATTGACCAGGCAACCGAGGGTGGTGGATTTTCCGGAGTTCATCGAGGTTCCGAGCACCGCGATCACCGGTGGACGCTGGCCTGCGATGCGGGAGGTGACATTAACCGAAGGGTTCTGGACGCTTAGCGGGGCGAAGTCGCTGAGCGTGACGACCATGCCGCCGCGCATCAGCAGACCGACCGGTTCAATTTCGGTGGCCTTGTCAATCGAGGCGTGCTGTTGCTCCACGCGCGAGGCCAGCCCGCCACCGGCGACCAGCTCGCATGGCCCAAGATCGGTTGGTACGTGGGAAAGGAACTGGTCCGGTGCGTAGCGGTGGCCGTAGGCCACCATGATTTCCTGGCCGACAAAGAGCTTTTGGCGGCGCGCGTGCGGCGACTGCAGGCCCTTGTGCTTGCCCAGCTCGGAAACCTTGGCGATCACCACATCACCGGAGCGCGGAGCCATGCCCGAGCTGGAGACAATCTGGAAGTCCTGTGGATTGCGGGAGAGTTCGGCTGCGACAAAGCGCGTGGTGTAGGCCGCCTTGATGGTGCTGGCGCGGAGGGCGTCGATCGCAATCCGGGCTTCTTTGATGGTGCAGGTTTCGGTGCTTTCGTTCGGGATGATCTCTGCAATGATGCCCATGGCTTCGGCCTTTCTCACTTCGGTTCCCGCAGAAGCGGAAAACCGTCATCTTCAGTCGGCCGTTTGGCTCGATGAATATCAGTCAAGCGAGCGAAGATGAACCGAAGATGAATCAATCCTGAGGCCTTGGGAAGAAAATGATGAGGGCGTTCTCATGCACGCCTCATAAAGCCAACACAGCTCGTATTACGAGACTGACAAGGGTCTTTAAAAATTCCTCATGAGAATCTTCTCATTCAGGCCGCGGGACGATGAAATGCGTGACCCGCGCATCGCGCGCATCCAAAAGTGAGTAGGAATGATCTGTTTCTAGCACCGTAGTGCCCAACGTCGGATAGTTCATCGCCAGTTCGTAGACTGCTTCCTCATCGGATTGCGCCGAGGCCAGACGCAGTGCGAGGTCCTGGAGCGTCGGCTGGTGCCCGATGACCAGCAAGGTGGAGACGGTATCAGGGACCTCGTTGATGATTGAGCATAAGGCGGTGGCCCCTGCGCCGTAAACGCGCGAGTCGACGTACGGGGTTGGACCTTTTTCGCCGAGCTCCGAGAGCACCCAGGCGCAGGTTGCCCTAGCGCGCAACGCGTCGGAGCAGATGATGTAATCCGGTATCAGGTCATTCTCTACCAGCCAGGCACCGGCGGCCGGCGCTTCGCGGTTGCCGCGAGCGGCCAGCGGGCGGTCATGATCACTCACTCCCAGCGGGTAGTCAGACTTTCCATGGCGCATGAGAATCAGCCGACGGCGCTGCATAGTATTCATAGTCCAAGCTTAGACGCGCGGGACCTAAAAAACTGAGGCGAACAAACCTGAGTGGTTTGCTCGCCTCAGCGAAAAAAGCGTTCTGCTTAGATGGAGTATTCCGGAGCGGCCCAGACGACTACCTCTGGGTGCTCGTAGAAGCGGTAGCCCTGTCCACGCACGGTGCGCACGGTGTTCGCCAAGCGACCCAGCTTCGAGCGCAAGCGACGGATGTGCACGTCGATGGTTCGCTCATTCGGGATCTCCTCGGCATTGCGCCACAGGTTTTCCAGCAATTCTTCACGGCCCACGGTGCGGGTGCCGTTCTCCACCAAGAAATTCAGCAGTTCGAATTCCTTGAAGGTCAGGTTCAGCGTTTCACCATCGAGGTAAACCTCTCGGCGGGACAGATCGATCAGCACGCCGGATGGGCGTGGCGCGCTTGGACGAGCTTCGGCACGCGGGCGACGTGACAGGGTGGGATCCCCC
Source organism: Glutamicibacter sp. BW80 (assembly GCF_002332385.1). Taxonomy (NCBI): domain Bacteria; kingdom Bacillati; phylum Actinomycetota; class Actinomycetes; order Micrococcales; family Micrococcaceae; genus Glutamicibacter; species Glutamicibacter sp. BW80. The sequence goes on from NZ_NRGV01000031.1 coordinate 57,772, forward strand.
AGCGCCTGACGAACGACGTCAATTGGCTCGCCTTGCGCGCTGGTTGGCGCCAGCGCTACTGCAGCATGGGTCTGCGCCTGCGGCGACAAGGTCGCCAGGAATGCGCGAACCTGGGTTGCCAACTTTCCCAACGAGGTTCCCTGAGCCTGGGCGGCAGCTTCATCCAGTCCGACATACAGCACGAAACCACGAGCGCTGGTGTCCGCGCTAGGCGTGCCAGAGGACTGTACTGGTGTGGCGATAGCTTGAGTCATCGGTTCACGCGTTTCATGAACGTTGTTGACCGCACGCAGCGGGCGATAGCCGGCCGGAGCATAGCTTCCGCTACCAGCAGCGGCGCGCTGTGCTGCCGCCGCGCGATTCTGAGCGTTGCGAATTGAAACGTGTACGTATCCGGATCCAGCCGACATGATGACTTCCTTTTCGTGCGAAGGCCAAGTGATTTGGCGTTAATGCTTCGGGTTTTGCTTGCGCCGCCCGCGACCTTCTTTCACGAACAGCAGTTGGGTTTCCCGTCGGTGTCTCTGGACTCGGCCGCTTGTTACTTCAGCCGATCGATCCAATTTCACCGACGCCGAGCATTCGACAACAGCACGCAAGCGTACCCTCAGGGCCTCTACCCTGATTGCTGTTGTTGATCTGCGCCGTACTCACACACCAAGTATTCCCCGTAACATTCGAAACTTGCAAGTAACAAAGGTCACCACTGTTCAGTATGTGAGACAGATGTGTCCAAAAGTGACGGAGAGCACCTTGGGCAAATCTCAGGTATCTAAGCGCTTAACTAATCGGAATGACCAATATCGAGGCCAAAAATATGCAGAATGACCATGCCATTCACGGTCATGAATATTCATTCAGGCTCATGGGTGGTCCATAGGTCAAACATTCGTGCATTGCGGCATTTGACCAAATTAACCGCTACCCGAACGGAATATTCCCGCATAAACTCGACATACAGTCATAGCTGTTGCACAGCTGAAACATAAAGTAGCCCAATGACAATAGGAGAAGCTGGTTAACATGAGCGATTCACGTTTTTCTCCCGCACAATTACCCCGGCTGACCCATCCAGATGGCACACCCATCAAGGTCCTGGTCGTCGATGATGAACCGTCATTGGCGGAACTGGTGGCCATGGGTACTCGCATGCTTGGCTGGGAAGCAACGATGGCCCACGATGGTCCGGAAGCCGTAGCCACCGCGCGCTCACTCTCCCCGGATGTTTTGGTTCTGGACTGGATGCTCCCCGGCTTCGACGGCCCCGAGGTACTGCGCAAGGTACGCAGTTACCTGCCAGAAGTCCCCGTACTATTTCTCACCGCGAAGGATGCGGTCGAGGACCGGATCGAAGGGTTGGGTGCCGGCGCCGATGATTACGTGGCGAAACCGTTCAGCCTCGAAGAAGTACTCATTCGCCTACACCGTCTGGTTGAACGCTCCGGTGCCTCGACCGCGGACTCCGCAGAACTTGTAGTTGGCGATCTGGTGCTGAATCTGGATTCACACGATGTCTCCCGCGCCGGACGCTCGATCTCGCTGACCGCAACAGAGTTTGATCTGCTCAGCTACTTGATGAATAACGCCCGGCGAGTGGTCTCCAAGTCGCAAATCCTCGACAACGTCTGGCATTACGACTTCGACGGTCAAGCAAATATTGTCGAGCTCTACATCTCTTACCTGCGCAAAAAGATCGATGTCGACGCCGAATCAATGATCCACACGGTGCGTGGTGTGGGCTACGTCCTCAAGCCCGCTGCATGAGTTCATTTCCCACCGGCCTCCGGCCAAGTTCGCCACACGCGCTGCAGCGCAAACTGCTAATGATCCTGCTGGGCTCGCTGACCGCAGTCTGCGTCTTGCTCGGGCTGCTCTACAACGCCGGCATGCGCCAAACGCTGATGGACCAGCTGGACGAACAGCTCAAGGCCTCGGTGGAACGAGCCAGTAGCTACTCGGTAGGGCTAGCCCGCCCGGATCAGCGCCTCTATGCGCCCGGACAGGCCGCGGGCACTCTGACCGCGCGCTTCGTGGATCGCTATGTTTTCTCCGGAGACGTGCTTGACCAGCATGGCGAACGAGTCATGCTCTCCCAGGATGACGCCATCCATCTGGTGACCATCGACATCAACGCGGAACCTGTACGACGCACGTTGTCCGTGGGCGACTATCTGCTCTCGGCGGTTCCAGATCCTGGCTCCGGAGGCGTGCTGATCGTTGGCTTGCCGCTGGATTCCACGGATCAAACACTGCTCGAAATGGCGTGGCTGACGCTGTTCATCGCGATCAGCTTGGTGATCGGCACCGGTTTGGTGGGAACCTGGCTCATTAGCCGGTCATTCGCCCCGCTCAAACGCGTCGCGGCGGTGGCCTCCTCGGTAGCTGCCGAAGAACTTGAATCGGGAAAGGTCGAGCTGACCCAGCGAGTCGCTTCCGAAGATGCCGTTCCCGGCACCGAAGTTGGCAACGTGGGACGCGCCTTGAACGCCATGCTCGACAACGTATCTACCGCGCTGACGGCACGTGAAAAATCTCAGGACCAGATGCGTCAATTCGTGGCGGATGCTTCGCATGAGTTGCGCACTCCGCTATCGGCGATTCGCGGCTACACCGAATTGCTGTCGGCAACCGAGCATTTCTCCCCCGACGGCAGGCGTTCGGTGGATCGAGTACTGCAGCAAAGCAACCGCATGGGTTCGCTGGTGGAAAATTTGTTGCTCTTGGCCCGGCTGGACGAGGAGACTTCGTTCACCATGAAGCGCCTGGATTTATGCGCATTAACTTCAGATATCACCGAGGATTTCAAGGCCACCGCGGATGACCATCTCTGGGAATTTGTCTGCCAGGCACCGGGGACAACGGTCAACGCCGATTCGCCCTCCCTGCGCCGAGTGATTACCAATTTGCTGGCCAACGCGCGTAAGCACACCTCGGCTAGCAACTCCGTAACCGTCAGCGTGGGGCAAGATCTCGAAAGCGGCGAGGCGGTGCTGCAGGTGCATGACACCGGCGAAGGGATCTCCGAAGAGTTCCTGCCGAAGGTCTTCGAAAGATTCACCCGCGCCGACAAGGCCCGCTCCGGAATGGACGGCACCACCGGCCTCGGGCTGCCTATTGCCAAGAGCATTGTCGAGGCCCACCGGGGCACCATTTCGGTGACCTCAGAGCCTGGTCATACGCTCTTCGAGGTGCGGCTGCCGCTGGCGGGCGAAATGCCCGCCAGCGACGAAACCGCAGGCTAAGCGAGGGCCGTCTAGACGATCGGTGGGGTGACGCCGTACAGACGGTCCCCGGCATCTCCGAGTCCGGGGATGATGTAGGACTTCTCGTCCAGTCGTTCGTCCATCGCGGCAAGCACGATGTGGACGCGCTCGTCGGCACCGTGGATTTCCTTCAGGCGTTCCACGCCCTCCGGAGCCGCGATCAGGCAGATGCAGGTGACCGATTCGGCGCCGCGCTCGAAGATGAACTTGATCGCTTCGGCCAGGGTGCCGCCGGTGGCCAGCATCGGATCCAGCACGAAAACCTGACGGCCGGACAGATCGTTTGGCACGCGGTCGGCGTAGGTGATGATGTCCAGGGTTTCTTCGTTGCGGGCCATGCCCAGGAAGCCGACCTCGGCGGTGGGCACCAAGCGGGTCATGCCTTCAAGCATGCCCAGACCCGCGCGAAGAATCGGCACCACCAAAGGGGTTGGCTTGGCGAAGGTGATTCCGGTGGTGGTGGCTACCGGGGTGACTACCTCGACTTCTTCGGTGCGCACCTCGCGGGTTGCTTCGTAGGCCAGCAGGGTGACCAGTTCGTCGGTCAGCTGGCGGAAAATCGGGGACGGAGTATCTTTGTCTCGAAGAACTGAAACCTTATGTGCCACCAATGGGTGGTCGACTACCTGTACGCGCATAAGTAGAAATCTATCAGCCCACCAATGAAGCAAACGAGATAAAAGTGCGAAATCCCGGTGTAATCACTCCATGATGTGCCCAACTAAACAGGAATCAGCGGGATTGCGGTCCCCACGGCAAAGGCATATCGGTGTTTTGCGGAGTGCTAGTCCCCAAGCGCATGCACTGACGAGGCTAAAACACGTAAGGTAAAGGCACTATGGCGCACGTACACGAGACTTGGATGGACCTCGCCCTCGCAGAGGCCCGAGCCGCATTGGACACCGATGATGTTCCAATCGGCGCGGTCGTCATCTCCCCCGAAGGCAAGCTCCTTTCCACCGGACGCAATGAGCGCGAGGCGCACTTTGATCCGACGGCTCACGCCGAAGTGGTGGCCATCCGCAACGCAGTCAAAGCGCTACAGGTTAAGGACAACGCCGACGGATGGCGACTAGAAGACTGCACGCTGGTCGTCACGCTGGAGCCCTGCGCCATGTGCGCCGGAGCCATCGTGCTTTCGCGCATCCCCCGACTGGTCTTCGGCGCTTGGGATGAGAAGGCCGGAGCCTGCGGCTCGGTCTTCGACATCGTCCGCGAACCCCGCTTGAACCACTGGGTCGAGGTATACCCGCGGGTCAAAGAAAACGAGTGCGCAGACCTGCTGCGCGATTTCTTCCGATCCAAACGCGGCTGAGCGAACACCCATATGTGTTTCGAACCACTTACCGGGATTTTCGCCTCGTTCGTTTTGGTGTTCTCGAAAGGTTCGTTATAGAGTTATCAGGTCTGGTGACGTGTCCGAGCGGCCGAAGGTGCAACACTCGAAATGTTGTGTACGGTAACCCCGTACCGTGGGTTCAAATCCCACCGTCACCGCCAGCGAAAACCCCGAGAATCATTGAATTCTCGGGGTTTTTCATTGCCTTAAAATGTCCGTGCTGGCTGAGAAGCTTATTTTGTCGCCACTAACAGTGGCCAGCATTCGGGGTCGCCTGATTATCCCCAGGAGCGCATCCTTCTTTGCCACCAATATCGCGACGCCCGGCTTCGGTGGTTAGCCCATGGTTTTTTGTCCGTCCAAGGATTCGCGGATGATGTCGGCATGCCCGGCATGCTGGGTGGTTTCGGCGATGATGTGCAGCAACGTGCGGCGCACCGTCCAATGGGTATCGACAAACCAGGGTGCCTTGGGCAATTCGTGGACGGTATCCATGTCTAACTCTGCCAGAAAGTCATCGGTGTGGGCTGCGACCCGCGCGTAGTTTTCCAGCAGCTCATCCAAGCACTCTTCGCGCGACATGCGGAATTCATTCTGGAAAGCCTCCACTGCTTCGGGTGGCATCTTGCTGAAGTCTGCCCCGTCCCAGGCCATGGCGGCCCGTCCCTTGACCATGAATTCCTGCCACTGCTTTTCCACTGCGGTCACATGCTTGATTAGTCCGCCGGGGGTCAATTCGCTGTCGGTGGTGCGCTGTGCTGCCTGCGAATCACTGAGTCCACGGACGGTGAAGCGCAGGAAGTGCCGGGCGTTGGCTAACGCCTGGAATAGGTCGGCGCGTTCCCCGGTCAGGGTGGTTTCGGTGGTGGCCATGGTGCTCATTGTTGCCTCCTGGCATCAGCTTCAGCCGGTATTTCCAGCTGATAATTACCAGCGTAGAAGCAATAAGCGCCAGTTTTTGTCCTAAATTAAGGCAGACTAATTGCATGAGTACCAGCACCAGATTCTTGCGTTTGCTCTCCTTGCTGCAAACCCGCCGCTACTGGTCCGGCGACGAGCTGGCCGAACGGCTGGAAGTCAGTTTGCGCACCGTGCGCCGGGACATCGACCGGCTGCGCGATCTGGGCTACCCGGTGCAGGCTGACCGCGGGGTGGGTGGCGGCTACCAGCTGGCCTCCGGCACTGCCCTGCCTCCACTGGTACTCGGCGATGAGGAAGCCGTGGCGCTGGTCATCGGGCTGCAATCTACGGTGCATGGCGGCTCTTCCGCGTTAGCCGAAGCCGCATTGCGCGCGCTGTCCAAGGTCGTTCCGGTGCTGCCGGCCAGGTTGCGGCAGCGGGCCCAGGCATTGACTGCCAGCACCGTCCCGTTGAACTCGCAGCACGCTGTTCCAGAACCGGTGGACCCCCAGGTGCTGGTGGTGTTCGCCCAGGGATGCCGCGACCGCGAACGGGTGGCCTTCGACTACCGCGATGCTAAGGGAACCGCCAGTTCAAGGCGGGTGGAACCGGCTAAACTGGTCAATGTGGGCAACCGCTACTATCTGGTGGCCTATGATCTGGATCGCGCGGATTGGCGCAGCTTTCGCGTGGATCGAGCTGAAAACGCCGCGGCGCGGGCACTGCGCTTTGTCCCGCGGGAGATTCCCGGCGGCGATGCAGCCCAGTTTGTCCGCGAAGGGCTGCGCGGAGCCGGTCAGCAACAGATCAGCGCGCGGGTGCATGCCAGCGCAGAGGAGCTGGCACCGCGCATCGGCCGGTGGTTCGAGATCCAGCCGCTTGATGAGGACAGCGCCATGGTGCGCACCGAGAACGCCAACCTACCTTGGGCTGCCTTCGGCCTTGCGTTGAGCGAGGCGAAGGTCAGCGATGTGCAACCGGAGGAACTGCGCTCACTGCTTGACTCATGGTCGGCAAACCTCGCCCCGGGGCCCGGAGAGTAAAGCTGGGAAAGCAGACTCACAGGTATGCAAGATGAGGAGAGCCGCGAAAGAGCGATCCAGGTCGCACGGCCAGCACCGCTTTCCCGTGAAGCCACGGACTAATACCTTATAAAACGGAGGCAATCGGCCTTTTGGATTGGACCGGAAACTAATAGCAATTCCGGGTGCCTTTGCAGGCAAAATCATCCGTTCAATAATGATATTCACGCTGGAGGCGTGCTTTACCGCCTGCGGCCACTACTCGATGTGATGCTCGTGTATTTGAGTCTCAAAATTGCTGCCGTTGAGTTCGAGATAGATCTGCCCCTCGGTCACCGAGACCGACATGGTGTTGCGCCGGGTGAGGGCCTTGGCTGCCAAATCGATGAAGCCGGGGTCAAAGGAACGGACAACAATCTCATCGGCTTGGTAGATGGTCTTGCCCTTCCACGAGGCCAACAACTTCGCAGGCTCTCGGTGGGTGTAAACGGCGGCACGCTCTGCGCGCTTACTTCCCTGGTGAAGGCGCTGGGCATCCGGGGCGCCTACCTCAATCCAGGCCAGGATGCTTCCGGTGAGGTCCTTGACCAGCACCGCCGGTTCCTCCCCCGTGGATACCCCTCCGGCAGAAAATGCGATGCCTTCCTCCGCTTCGAGGCAGTAGGCGAGAACCCGGGTCACCAGATAGGCGTCGGTCTCCGAGGCTTGCTGTGCCACACGCAGTGAGAGATCTTCGTAAACACCGCGATCCACATCAGCCAGTTGGACTTCAAAAGTTTGTATTGTCGCGCCGATTGCCATAAGACACGAGTCTACAGTGGTGCGGGGCTAGCTCGCCGAGTCATAGGCGAATTCGCGCAGCTCTTGTGCGCAACGACAGGCCACCGCGATCTTTCGAGCCCAGCCCAGCGCTTCTTCACGGGTTGGCACCTCCAGCACGGTAAATCCGCCTTTGAGCTCCGAGCCCGAATAGATTTCGTCACTCACCGAACCATCTGCCGATACCAGTACCGGACCCACGCGTTCCTCGATGCCACCACCGAAGACATAGACACCTGCCGCTTTGGCCTCGGAAATCACGGCACGGGCATCGGCGGCGACACGCGGCAGCTCTTCGTCCGCAATCACCATGGCCCGGCTCGGAAACGAGATCAGATATTTAGTCATCTCCCGATTGTGCGCCCGGAGGCGGCACACGGCAATGCTCAGCCCGCTGAAGCCGGAGATGCCTACCTCGCCATTGGGTGGCTACAACGCGTTGAGCTGAGACACGTGGTGGAACTTCAGCAGCTCGGGCTTACTGTTGCTCGGCCGCCCAACGCGCGGCCCGTGCGTTGAGCTTCTCGGCGAGCGCTGACAGCTCGGTGCCCGGTTCCGCGCGGCCAAGAGCCAAGCCCAAGAGAAAGGTGCTCAATGGGGCAGCTGGCCGCGCGACGTCGTGGGCAACGTGCTTGGCCACGTCGAGCAGCGTGCCTATAGATACCTCGTTGGCGTCCAAGCCGAGTTCCTCGGCCGCGGCCTCCAGCCACGGAATGAGTGCCTCGGGTGGGAGATGCTGTGCCATGATTATTTTCCTTTGCTCGCTAAGTCTTGGTTGGCTTCGTCGATTGAGTTGAATTCTTTTGCCGCAGACGGGCCTCTTCCAACGCTTCGGGGGTATCAATATCCGCCGATTTCTCCCCCGAAATCTTGGCCCTGTTCAGCCGAAGGTTGTTGAAAGCCCGCCTGACCGGTGCATTGACGACGCCGGCGCCCAGCGCCTCGCAGGCTTCGCGCAGCGGCTCGGTGCGGTAGCAACCCGCGAGCCATTGGGTCCGTTCGTTGTCGTCTACCAGCACCACGCCATCCGCCCCAGGAGTCTCCATGGCCGCAGAAAGCGCCTGGCAGACCGCGGCCGGATATTCCAAGTCGCAAGACAGAACCACTACCCAGTCAGCCTTCACCGCGCGAAGCCCCACCGCAACTGCGGCTAACGGTCCGGCGAATTCAGGTTCTTCGCGCAGTACCGCGTCCGCTTGGGTTCCAGCAGTTTCGGGACCCACAACGATCACCTGGCCACTGATGCTTTCCCGGCAAGCGCGCACCACGCGGTCCACCAGCCGCTGCCCGCCAAGGAGCAGTTCGGCCTTATCCAGGCCACCGAGCCGGGACCCACAGCCACCGGCAAGAATCAAAGCGTCGGCGGCCATCATGGAAGCATCCGGATGACTTGCACGCTATCGCCTTCGGCGATGTCCCCGCGTTCGGGTTCGACCAGGGCGTAGCCTTGGGCCGCACCGAAACCACCGACGGAATGCGACACCCGCTTGGTGTGCACCACCGGATAGCAGCGCAAAGACGGCCCATATTCGAACTCAACTGGGAGCACCTGCAGCTTCCCGGTGAAACCGCGCCATCCGGTCCCGGCCGTAGCGGTCAGTCTCGGCCGCTGGGGTATTTCATGGCCCTGCATGGCACGCAGCGCCGGGACTACGAACAGTTCAAAGCCGACGGCCGCGCTGACCGGATTGCCCGGCAGCGCGAAGACAAACGCGCCGGCGGCCAATCGCCCGGTGCATTGCGGCTGTCCGGGGCGGGCATCAAGCCTCACGGCACGAACTTCTGCCTCATCTGCCAGTGCCAACCGCATCACGTCCCGTGTGCCCGGGCCCACCCCGCCGGTGCTCACGATGGCGTCGTAGCTCGAACCCAGTTCGGCCAGCCTTTGGGTCACCTCGGCTACCTCATCGGGGCAATGCTGCACGCTGACCTCGACGATGCCCGCCTCGGCCAAGAGTCCGCCAATGAGCAAGGAGTTTGATTCCGGGATCTGCCCGCGGGTCAGCGTCGCGCCGAGTGGTTGCAGTTCGGCACCCGTGACCAGCACCGCAACTCGCGGCGCCCGCCGAACCAGTACCTTGGCTATTCCGGCCGCGGCCAATGCCGAGAGGCGCACCGCGGTCAGCTGATCTCCGGCGCGGGCCACCAATGCACCTCGGGCCAGGTCTTCTCCCCGGGCGCGGATCTCCTGGCCGGGCTGAACCGGTTTGAATACTCGCACGAGTTCTTCGGCCCAGGTGCTCTCGCCTTGATCGCCAATGGTCGATTCGACGCGCACCACAGCGTCGGAACTCGTGGGGATGGGTGCACCGGTCATGATGCGCACCGCCTGGCCAGGCTCCAGCGGCGCATCCCACGAACTTCCCGCGGCCACTTCGCCCATCACGTTCAAGACGATCGGCTGCTGCTCGCTGGCGTTCGACGTATCGCAGCTGCGCACCGCGTAGCCGTCCATGGCCGAGTTCTCCCACAACGGCAGCGGATGCGCGGCGAACACATCCTCGGCAAGGACCGTACCGCGCGCCTCGGCCAAGCCAACCGTGCTGGTGGCTACCGGGGTGACTCGGTCAAGAATCCATGCCAGGTGTTCTGCAGGGCTTATCCCCATCGCTCCTCATCCTTCATAACCATCAAAAGTTGTTTAGGCCCGGAAACAAGCAATAATCGAAAGGTGCCGGACGAAGAAATCTTTGGCTTCATTGCTAAGAGGAACATCTCTTCTCCGGTTCGCTCTCGTAGCCCGCCGGAACGCTATTGGCCACGGCCCGCACAAACTCCGTACCCGGCTGCGCAAGCACTTGGCGCGTGTATCCCTGTTGAACGACAACGCCGCGTTCGATCACCAATAATCGCTCTGCCAGGGCCAGCGCATCCGCCCCCGAATGCGAGACGACAACCGCGGTGGTTCCGGTGCGCGATAGTTCTTCCCGGACCAGCTCGCGCATCTCCACCGCCGCTTGGACATCAAGTGCGGAGAAGGGTTCATCAACCAGCAACAGCTTCGGTCCCGCGGACAAGGCACGAGCCAGCGCGATGCGCTGCTGCTGCCCGCCGGAAAGCGCGGCGGGTCGTTGCGTCGCGAATGCCGTGAGCCCTAAGCGTTCAAGCCAGTCGTGCGCCACCTGTCGGGCGGCACGTTTGCTCAGGCCAGCCGCGCGGGCCGCGAAGGCGATATTTTCCGCGGCGTCAAAATGCGGGAAGAGCCTGGGCTGCTGCCCGAGCAGTCCGATCGCTCGGCGGTGTGGCGGCAGGTGCACTCCGGGACCGGAGAGCACCGTACCGTTCAGGGAAATCTGCCCGGCTGCAAGGTGCTGAATTCCAGCTATTGCATGCACAATCGTGGACTTGCCAGCTCCGTTGGGTCCCATTAATACGAGGGTCTTGCGGGGTTCAAGGTCCAGTTGCACGTCGATTTCGAAGTTTGGGCGCGCCACACGGATTTCAGCCAGAAGCCCGGTGGTCATTTCAACGCCCCTGGACGCCAGGCACGCAGGCAAACCAGGACCAGTACTGCGGCCGCGAGTAACAACAATGAAAGCGCAACGGCTGATTCTCGTCCGGCGCCTGCCCCGTTGAAAGCCGTATAGATTGCCAGTGGCATGGTCTGGGTGCGTCCTGGCGCATTGCCGGCAAAAAGCGCGGTAGCCCCAAACTCGCCCAGAGCCCTGGCGAAGCAGAGGATCATCCCGGCAAACAGCCCCGGTGCGGCCAAGGGCAGGCTGATTCGGGTCAGCACCATCCAGCGTCCGGCGCCAAGCGTGGCCGCGGTCTGCTCATAGGCCGCCCCGCTGGTACGCAGGGTCCCTTCGACGGTGAGCACCAGAAAAGGCAGTGCGACAAACATTTGCGCCATCACCACCGCGGCGGTGGAAAACGGGAGGGTGAACCCCCAGAACTGTTCCAGCAGCTGGCCAATGCCGCTAGTCCGGCCGAAGAGCAGCAGCAGCGCGACACCGCCGACCATAGGCGGGAGTACCAGGGGCACCGCCACCAATGCACGGAGAACCTGTGCAACGTGCGGGGAGCTACGGGCAATGAGCAGTGCCAGCGGCACTCCGAGCAGCGTGCACAGCACGGTAGCCAGCAGCGCGGTGCGCAGCGATAGGCCAAGCGCCTGCAAGGCCTGGGGGCTGGTCACATCCGCCCACAAGGTACCCCAGGAGGCTTGCGTCAACAAGGCAAACAGCGGAAGGACGAGCAAGGCCACAGCCAATACTGCGGGCAGCAGCACCAGGCTCGGCGCCCGGGTGCCGACATCTACTTGGGCGGTCATTTCTGCCCGGACTTCAACTGGGCGGAGGACATCGGGCTTCCGAAGCCATATTCGCGCATCACCTGTTGTCCATGCTCGCTCAGAACATAGTCCACGAACTCTTCGGCAGCCTCGCGCTTGGCCACTTCTTGTTTGTCCCCGCTTGCATTGGCGACTACCGAGATGGGATACGAGTTGACGACCTTCTGTGCCTCGGGAGGAATAATGCTTTCCGCGGTCGGCTCATTGGCCATTTCCGTGCGGTATACCAGTCCCGCGTCCGCTTCCCCGGTGGCAACCTTGACCAGTACGGTGCCTACATTCTGTTCCAGACTTGCGGCTTCGACCTGCACGCCGGCAAGATCTAGCAATTTTTTGGCCGCGGAACCACAGGGCACTTCGGGAGCGCAGAGCACCGTGGTGGCCTCTGCAAGGTCCGCCAGCTCACTGATGTTGCCCGGGTTCCCCTGGGGAAGGGCAATCACCAGCGTGTTGGTAGCGAAGATGCTCGGGGTGGCCACCAAGCCGGCCTCCTGCAACGCGTCCATGTTGCGTTCATCTGCCGAGGCAAAGACATCTGCGGGCGCTCCGGCGATGATCTGGGTGGCGAGCGTTGCGGAACCGTCATAGCTAATATCGGAGAGCAGAATATCTGGGTGCTGCTCCCGGAATTCCTGAGCCAATTGTTCGAAGGGCTCATGCAAAGAGGTTGCTGCCGAAATGTTGATTTGGGTCTGCGGCTGCGCGGCGTTTTCCATCCCGTCATTTGCTGCGCAAGAGCTCAGAGCCAGAATTAGGAATCCAGCTAACGCCAGCGTTGGGCGTAGTTGCATGCTCGGCTCCTTCAAAAACGGTACTTTGCCATGCTACCGCCGATGTCACGCGCGTCACGAGTTATTTCCGCGCCGACTTCACGATCCATCACAGCCGCTCGTCCGAGGATGCCGGCACGGTCTGCGGCCGCGTGGCGCTAAGCCGAGGTGCGGCCATCCCGCCGGCGGCGCCATCTGAGTTACAACCCCTCGAACGGCAGCTTCTGAGTGGCGAGCTGGCATATACGTTTTCAGGCTCTCGCACGATGGCGGCAGCCTCCGTATCGCCGGGCCTCGCCGACACCCGCGGCGGTGGCTGACCCGGACACGGAAATGTGCCGCAGCTAGAGATATCATGTGATTTGCTACTGCCGCGGGCGGTTTACCGGGATTGGCAAAATCAGGCGTTTTCGAAGCGCTCTGGATCTGGGACTAAGCGGAAATTGGTGACATGAAGAATTCCACGGTTTCACCCACAACTGCCTCGGTTCTCGCGGCGCTTTTCCTGATCGTGGGTGTTTGGCAGATGACAACCGGCACGGTTTGGCCAGGCGGTGCGATGCTGGCGCTTGCTGCCCTATGGGTTGCTGTCGCTGTGCGCCAAGCCAGAAAACCACCGGTCTAAGCGAATATCCCTCGTCGTTTGCGGCAGATCTAGCTTTGCTGTCACCTCAGCCGCGCCGAGATGACTGAAACCGGTGGCTAATGTCTCCGTGCTTAGAGTCCCACCCATTGACTGGTTCCCGCTTCGAAATGCTGACGCTTCCAGATCGGCACCTCGTGCTTGATGCGCTCAACCAGCGCTTCGATGGCGGCGAAGGCCTCGCCACGGTGCGCGGCAGCAGACGCCGCGACCAAGGCAGCGTCGCCAATTTTCAGTTCCCCCACGCGGTGCACCGCCGCCATACGCACCCCGGAGCGTTCCTGCTCTTCGGCCAGGATCTTGGCCAGGAACTCTTCGGCCTGCGGGTGGCTTGAGTAGTCCAGTCCCATGACCTTTTCGCCGCCGTCATGGTTGCGTACGATGCCATGGAACATCACCACCGCTCCGGCGTCCGGTCCGTCCACCGCCGCTCGAACCGCGGTCTCATCGATGGCCTCAGTGCTGATGCGGGCAAGTGAATTGTTCAACTCGGTCATGAGTTCTCCTTCAAGCTGTCTGTTGATGCCATCGCGGCATCCGTCGCGGTGAATTCCGGGGCAAGCGGGGCGAACTCGTGGATACCACCTGAAAGGTAGCGCACCGGCACCCCGCGCTTGGCTAATAGCTGTGCGGCACGGATGGACCGGGGGTCACGGGCGCAATAGACAATCAGCTCGCCGCTACCGGGCAGGAACAATGCCTGCTCCGCTTGGGAAGCCGCTTCAAGCTCATCCAACGGCACAAACTGGGATCCGGCGATGCGCAGCTGTTCGCGTTCTGCCAAGGTCCGCACATCAAGCAAGCGCGGGGCATCACCGGAACGCATCATTCCCGCGAGCTCGGAGGCCGAGATCGCCTCGGGCTGCGGTTCCGCGCCGGCGCAGAATAGTTCGTAGTCGATCAATTCGCTCACCGGATTTCCTTGCGGGTCACGGCCGTAGGCGATTTCCCTGGTGCGGCCGGCGAGCGCGTCATAGATCAGCACCCGGCCAATGAGCAGGTCGCCTAGTCCGGTGATCACCTTCAAGGTTTCGGTGGCCAGCAAGGAACCAACCGTTCCGCAGAGCCCCGGCAGCACCCCGCCGACGGCACAGTTCACCACGGTGCCCGGTTCCGGCGGACTCGGGAACAGATCCCGGTAGCCCGGGCCGTACTCATGCCAAGCCACGCTGACTTGCCCATGATGGGCGAGGATGGATCCCCAGATCAACGGAATCCCGCTGAGCTGAGCCGCATCATTAACCAGATAGCGGGTGGGGAAATTATCGCTCCCATCAACTACCAGGTCGTAGCCGGCAAAGATCTCCAAGGCGTTCTCGGCGGTCAACCGCAGGTTGTGTTCAACAACCGTAATGCTCGGGTCCAGCGCCCTGGCCGCCTGCGCCAAAGACGAGGTCTTGGCCACGCCGAGGTTCGCCGTGGTGTGCGCAACCTGCCGATGCAGATTCGAAAGTTCGACCACATCATCATCAACCAGCCCGATGGTCCCCACCCCGGCCCCGACCAGATACGGCACGCTCGCGCACCCGAGTCCACCGGCGCCGATGACCAAGACCCGCGCGTGGGCGAGCCTGCGCTGGGACTCAAAACCGAAGCCGGGCAGTGAGAGCTGCCGCTGGGCACGAGCGCGCTGTTCGTCGTTGAGTTCCGCGCCCACCTGCACCGCGGCAGGAGGCGTGGCACCACCCGGAGATACGCTTTGATTCATACTGGGATCCTACGCGTTTATCGACTTACCTGCCCGCTACGCACAAGATAGCATGGAGATATGACCTCGATCCTGATCCGTTACTTCGCCGCCGCCGCCCAGGCCGCCGGCACCGAAGAGGAGCATTGGCCAACCGTGACAACGCTCGCGGAATTACGCGCCGGACTCCAGGAAAAGTACGGCCAAGAGATGGCAAAAGTGCTCAACGCCGGAAGTTTCTTGGTCAACGGCACGGTCCGCCGCGATACCGGTGCGCTGCGCACCGCCGGGGATGAAACAGACGGCAAACCGCTGACCGTTGATGTGCTTCCACCCTTCGCCGGCGGGTAACCACCCTTCATGAGTTGCACTCTCGAATCCCACCGCGTCCATGTGCGCGATCTGCTGGCGCCAATGCTGCAGCGCCTTCGCGGCGAAGCGCCGGAACTCTTGAGCGTCGGCCACCCTGCGCTCGCCGGTCGGGTCACCGCCGCGCAAATGACCGCCACCCTGCCGATCCCCGCCTTTACCAATTCGCAGATGGACGGCTACGCCCTTCACTCGCAGCAGCTCGCCGCGGCCAGTAGGCAATCCCCGCTGACCTTCCCGCTTGGTTTCACCGCCGCGGCCGGCGACCCGCGATTGACCCTTGAACCCGGTACCGTCATCCCGGTGATGACCGGCGCTCCCATCCCCTCCGGGGCAGACACCGTGGTTCCCATCGAGGAGACGGTTTCTGCAGCTTTTCCTGCGCTGGTTCGGGTCGGTGCAGGCACGCCGAGCGGCACGGCCACCTTTACCGGGCCAAGCGGCGCGGGGCGTTTCATCCGCGAGGCCGGCGAACAACTGGCCGGCGGCGCGGTCGTGGCCGAAGCCGGCGAGCTGCTGACCCCCACCTTGATCGGCGCGCTGGCAGCCAGCGGCGTGCATCAAGTTCCGGTACAGGCACGACCACAGGTGCTGCTGTGCACCACCGGCGACGAGCTGGCCGCTCCCGGATCCGAGGTCGCGGCTGCGCGCATCCCGGATGCCAATAGCCCGATGCTCGCCGCCCTCTTGCGGAACTACGGTGCCGAGGTCTCGGTGGCGCGCTTGCCCGATGATCCGCAGGCTTTCTCCGAACATCTCTTGAAGCATGCCGCGCAGGCTGACTTGCTGCTCACCGTTGGCGGGATCAGTGCCGGGGCATTCGAGGTGGTTCGCCAGGTACTCGAACCCCTGGGCGGCGACTTCCATCATGTGGCGATGCAACCCGGCGGGCCCCAGGGACATGCGCGCTTGGAAAACCCAGATGGTTCGCGCACCCCGGTCCTCTGCTTCCCCGGCAACCCGGTCAGCGCGCTGCTTTCCGCCGAGCTCTTCCTCGCCCCGTTGCTGCGCGCTTTCGCAGCTCTTCCACAGCCGCAGGCAACGCGCGGAGTGCTTGCCCATGAGGTCAGCTCCCCCGGATCCAAACATCAGGTGCGCCGCGCGATGCTGGCAGATGGGCAGGTCACCGTGCTCGCTCCGGGCTCGCACCTGATCCATGATCTTGCCCGAGCCGATGCGCTAGTCCATCTACCGGTGGGGCTGACCCATTTGCCCGCCGGCGCAGAAATTGAAACCTGGAGCTTTAATGTCTGAGAACCAACGCCTCACCCACCTGCGCGCCGATGGCACGTCCCACATGGTTGATGTCAGCGATAAGACCGTCACTAAGCGGGTGGCCACCGCCGAGGCGCTGTTCGTTACCCGCCCCGATGTCATCGAGCAGCTGATGAGCGGCAACCTGCCCAAAGGCGAGGCGCTGGGCACCGCCCGCGTGGCCGGCATCATGGCGGCAAAGCGCACCTGGGAACTGGTGCCGCTATGCCACCCGTTGCCGATCTCCAAGGTCTCGGTGGACTTCGCGGCCGAGGCAGACACCGTGCGCATCACCGCACAGGTCACCACGAAGGGGGTCACCGGTGTGGAGATGGAAGCACTAACCGCTGCCAGCGTCGCGGCCCTGACCCTGTACGACATGACCAAGGCGGTAGACAAGCACGCCGAAGTCACCGGCATCAAGGTGCTGTCGAAGTCCGGCGGAAAGAGCGGGGACTGGACTCGTGACAATCAGCGGTAAGGCAGGCGGCGACCGAGCCGCGGTCATTGTTGCTTCCACCAGCTGCGCGGCCGGAACCGCCACGGACAAGACCGGCCCGGTCATTGCCCGGTGGCTCGTCGAACGCGGCTTTGCTGCCGCCCAGCCGCTGGTGGCCGCCGATGGACTACCGGTGCGCGTTGCCGTGGAAGAGCAGCTTGCCGCCGGAGCCCGCGTGGTGGTTGTCACCGGAGGAACCGGAGTTTCCCCGGATGATCAGTCACCGGAGATGGTCGCCCCGCTGCTGGATGTGCAGTTGCCCGGGATCATCGAGGCCATCCGCCGGCGCGGCGAAGCGATGACCCCGATGGCAATCATGACCCGTGGCGTCGCAGGGTTCGCCGGGAACAGCTTTGTGCTGACCCTGCCCGGATCCACCGGCGGCGTGGCCGATGGTCTGGCCGTGCTGGACCCGATCCTGGATCACCTCTTGGACCAGCGCAGCGGTGCTCGCGAACATGGTCCACGCTAATTTGCATCTTCTGGCAGGAAAGGCCACCCATTGAGCGTTGAAGCAGGCATTTACGAACATTTTAAGGGACAGCGCTATGAGGTGCTGGCCGTGGGCAGGCACAGTGAAACCGAGGAGCCGCTGGTGTTCTACCGCAAGCTCTATGATGACTACAGCTTTTGGGCCCGCCCGCAGGCAATGTTCGAGGAAGTGATAGAGCGCGAGGGCTATCGCGGGCCGCGCTTCAACCGGATCGCCTAGCTTCTGCAGCCTCGTGCTTGAGTATCGTTCACCGTCGAATAAAAAATCTGCGGGCCAGCCGGTCGATTTGCCGGGTTCTTCCGGCGGGCCCAACGAGCCGCGATTAGTCCCGCAGCAACCACGAGCGGGCTGCGCTTAGCGCATGGCGCAGTCCGTCCACGGCCTCAGCCATGACCGCGGTACCCACGTCTTGGAAAGAACCCATTCCTCCCCGGTAGAGCTCCAAGGCCTGTCTGGACGCCTCGCGCAATTGTGCACGGGATTCAACGTTTTCAAAGAGCCCGTCGAGCCAGTGCGCCGCGTGGGCACGCTGCGGATCCCGATCGTGTGCCGCGGCGCGATGCAACTTCGCGATTGCCGCGCGGATTTCAATCAACGTTCGTTCTACCCTGGCCATGAACCAAGATTACCCTTGACCACCAGTGCTACCGCTCCAGCGACTGACCCTGGGCGCCTCTGCTCGGTTCACCGAAACCGGAGATCCCGATCTCACAAGGTGCCCGCGGGCTCAGTCTTTGCCGACCGGCAAGGCGGCCAGCTGCTCGGTGACGTGGCTGCGCACGTCGTCCAGTTCATCGAGGTTGATCCCGTGGGCCAGCCCCGGGTAGGTGCCTCGGTCAGCGACGAGTGCTGGGGCAGGAAGCCGGTGGTGCGTGCGATCGCCACTGGGGCGATCACCCGGTCCTCGGTGCCGCGGCCCCAGAACACCGCCGGACGCTGAGCGGCGAGCCGGGCATCGGCCGGCTGCTCGCCGCCGAGCACAAATCCGCCGAGGATCGTGGTGGCTAGTACGCGCTCCGGACGGGTGCGCAGCAGCTGGCTGGCCATCAGCCCGCCCTGCGAGAAGCCGATGGGGATGATCTTCGTGCCGGCATCGAGGTTTTCATCGATCCAGGCCCAGATGGCCGCGGTGGCCGCCTCGACGGGTGCCGCGTCGGGCACTCCCGGGGTGGTGATCTGGAACCAGGCGGCGCCGCCGTTGCCGAGTTCCAGCGGGGCGCGAAGCGATGCCCAGGGCAGTTTGAATCCGAGCGGCTCCGCCAGCGAGCTCAGATCGTTTTCGTTGGAGCCGAAGCCGTGCAAAAACAGGATTACCGCGCCGGATTCGGCGGCGCGGTTCCAATCTGCCGAACGGATGTCGCTCAGTATCTGGGTCATGGCGGGTCAACTCCTTGTGATTTGCTTCCGGGCCGGGCCCGGCGATGGCTGGGTTTCCGTTGCCGCCTTGGAGCGGCGAAGGACTCCGCTACGACAATTTTACAGGATTTAGTTGAAGTTACAACAAATTCTTTGAGAACCTTAATTTTCCCCGCCGGAGGTCTCCCCCCTCCGCGGAGCTAGGTTGCACAACGGCCGCCGGATAGATTGGTTCCCATGGAAATCCTTTCAAGCCGAGTGCTGCTGCGGCCCGTGAACCTGGCCGAAACCCAGAGCTTCTACCGCGACGTGCTGCAGTTGGCGGTGTCCCGCGAGTTCGGGCCGCCCGAGCACCGCGGCGTGGTGTTTTTCCTCGGCAACGGACTGCTGGAGGTCTCCGGACAACGCGCCCCCGAGGCTACCTCGTCCCTGGTGCTGTGGATCCAGGTCCGCGATGTGGGGGCCCAGCTGGAGCTGCTGGCTGGCCAGGGAGTGCCCATCCTCCGCGAAGCGCTCACGGAGCCATGGGGTCTCATCGAAGGATGGATCCAGGATCCCGACGGGACCCGCATCGTGCTGGTACAGGTTCCCGAGCGCCATCCAATCCGGCGCGATGCGCGTGAGCTGTAGCTGTTCAGCGGCTCGCGGCCAGGGCTTCGCGCACCTGCTCGGCGGCCTTCAGCAATTCGGGCAGAACGGCTTCCGCCGCCTGCTCGGCGCTTAATGCCGAATTCGGGTGCACGCTCATCGACACATTCATCGCGGCCGCCACGCTTGTCTCCGAATTGAAAACCGGGACCGCCACCGAGCGCAACCCGATTTCCAGCTCCTGGTCCACCACGGCGAACCCCTGTGCGCGGATCCGCTCCAGCTCCACGCGCAGCTGATCCGCGCTGTCGATGCCCAGCCCTGTGGTCGCATGCACCCCGGCAGCCAGCACGGATTCGCGCACCGCTTCGGGCTGGTAGGCCAGGAGCACCCGGCCCATCGAGGTATTCACTGCGGGGAAGCGGGTGCCCACCGAGATGCCGACCCGCATGATCGAGCGGGTATGTACGCGGGCGATATAGACAATTTCGGTTCCGTCCAGCACCGAGGCCGAGGCCGACTCATGGACCGTCGCCGAGAGCTCTTCCAGTACCGGCTCGATCAGCTGCGGCAACGTGGCGCTGGACAAATAGGAGTAGCCCAGCTGCAAAACCTTGGAGGTCAACTCGAAATGCTTGCCATCAGAACGGACATAACCCAGATCTTGCAGGGTCAGCAGAAAACGGCGTGCGGTGGCGCGTGATAGCGAGGTGCGCACCGCGACCTCGGAGAGCGTCATCGACGGATGCTCAGCGTCGAAGCTGCTGATCACCTGAAGGCCCCGCGCCAGGGACTGGACCGACGTACTACTTGCTGCCTGCTCGCTCACCGTGCTCCTTGCGCGCGCCTCACCGTGCGGCGCGCAGGTTATGAAAATTGGGGGTGCCCCGAAAAAAACTCGGAAGCACCCCCACTAATCTACTGTGTTTTAGGCTTTGGTCAGTTCTACCGGCACCTTGGACTGCAGATCATCGAAGCTGATTCCGTGCGAGGAACGTACGAAGACCTTCCCGTCGCGCAATTCAAAAATTGCCACTTCGGTGTAGATCCGCGAGACGCATCCTAGACCGGTCACCGGGTAGCTCAGTGCTTCGACAAGCTTTGATTCACCCGTCTTGGTGAACAGGCTCATCATCACCCAGGTCTGCTTCGCACCGATAGCCAGATCCATGGCGCCACCGACGGCAGGGATCGCGCCCTCGGCACCGGTGTGCCAGTTGGCCAGATCGCCGGATTCGGAAACTTGGAAGGCTCCAAGTACGCAGACATCCAAGTGTCCGCCGCGCATCATGGAGAAGGAATCTGCGTGATGGAAGAAAGAAGCTCCAGGAAGTTCGGTCACCGGGATCTTGCCCGCATTGATCAGATCATCATCGATATCATCCCCGGTAGCTACCGGACCCATACCCAGCATGCCGTTTTCGGTGTGCAGGGTCACGCCCTGCTCACTGGTCAGGAAGTTGGACACGTTGGTCGGCTGGCCGATGCCGAGGTTCACAAAGGCGCCGGACGGAATATCTGCGGCAACCTTCTGAGCCATTTCGTCGCGGCTGAGTTTTTCTTGCGTGCTGGAGTAGTTGCTCATTATTTGTTCCCTCCAAGTGCCACAACGGTATCCACATAGATGCCCGGCGTGATGACGTTCTCCGGATCCAAGTCGCCAGCTTGGACAACCTCGTCCACCTGCACAATGGCCTGCTTGGCCGCGGTGGCCATGATTGGGCCGAAGTTCCGCGCGGTCTTGCGGTACACCAGGTTGCCTTGCGTATCGGCCTTCAGCGCCTTGATCAGCGCGAAGTCCGCATTGATCGGGGGTTCCAGGACATAGCCCTTGCCCTCGATGACCCGGGTTTCCTTGCCTTCGGCCAGCAGCGTGCCGTAACCGGTCGGAGTGAAGAAACCACCGATGCCGGCGCCTGCGGCGCGGATACGCTCGGCCAGGTTGCCTTGCGGAACCAGTTCGAGCTCGATCTCGCCGGCCCGGTAAGCCTCATCAAAGTGCCACGAATCCGACTGGCGCGGGAAGGAACAGATGATCTTCTTGACCCGGCGCTCCTTGATCAACAACGCGAGGCCCGCGTCAGCCTGCCCGGCGTTGTTGTTCACGACGGTCAAGTCCTTGGCGCCGCACTCCATGAGTGCATCGATCAGTTCCATCGGCTGGCCGGCGTTGCCGAAGCCGCCGATCAGGACAGTGGAGCCGTCCTTGATTTCGGCGACGGCGTCCGCCGCCGAGCTGGCTATACGTGGTGCCATAATTCTGCCTTTCTAGAGATTCGTGGACCGAAGCAGTTGGACTACTTGGTAGCGTTTTCGTTCTCGATGACTACTGCCAGGCCCTGGCCGACACCGATGCAGATCGCTGCCACGCCATAGCGTTCACCAGTTTCCTGCAGGCGACGTGCCACGGTGCCCAGAATGCGCAGACCCGAGGCGCCCAATGGGTGGCCAATGGAGATTGCGCCGCCCCAGGCGTTGACGATGGTTGGGTCGATATCCCAGGCGCGGATGCAGGCAAGCGACTGCGCCGCGAACGCTTCATTCAGCTCCACGGCGGCGATATCCGACCACTTCAGCCCGGCCTTGGCCAGGGCCTTGTTCGCGGCCTCCACCGGCGCGAAGCCGAAGAACTGCGGATCCAGCGCGGAAGCTCCGTTGGAAACGATGCGGGCCAGCGGGGCGGCGCCCAGCAGCTCGCCGCCGCGCGCCGAGCCGATGAAGGCCGCCGAGGCGCCATCGCTCATCGGCGAGGCGTTGCCTGCGGTGACCGTGGCGTTCTCGCCGGTGCGGAAGACGGTGCGCAGCTTGGCCAGGGTCTCGGCGGTGGAATCCGCGCGAATGGTCTCATCACGGGTGAACTCGGTCCCGCGCTTGTTCGCCGGCGGCACCGAAACGACCAGATTATCGTACTTGCCAGCGTCCCAGGCCGCTGCCGCTTGCTGGTGCGAGAGGGCGGAGAATTCATCCTGGTCCTCGCGGGTGATGCTGTGCTTTTCGCGCAGCTGCTCGGTGGCTTCACCCAGCGAGACGGTCCATTGCCCCGGCATGGCCGGATTGACCAGGCGCCAGCCCAAGGTGGTGTTCGCCAGCTCGAGATTGCTCATCGGGAAGGGACGCTCGGTCTTTGGAAGTACCCAAGG
This sequence comes from Glutamicibacter sp. BW80, assembly GCF_002332385.1. Taxonomy (NCBI): domain Bacteria; kingdom Bacillati; phylum Actinomycetota; class Actinomycetes; order Micrococcales; family Micrococcaceae; genus Glutamicibacter; species Glutamicibacter sp. BW80. The sequence goes on from NZ_NRGV01000031.1 coordinate 80,208, forward strand.
CGCACGGCTCATCGACTCGACGCCGCCGAGCAGCACGAGGTCAGCATCGCCGGTGGCGATCTGGCGGGACGCGGCGATCGAGGCATCCAGGGAGGAGCCGCACAGGCGGTTCATCGTGGTGCCGGGCAGCGAGGTGGGCAGACCGGCAAGCAGGGTGGCCATGCGCGCCACGTTGCGGTTTTCTTCGCCGGCGCCGTTGGCGTTGCCGAAGATCGTCTCGTCGATGGAGTTGGTATCAAGCTTTGGGGCACGGGCCACCAATTCGCGCACCACGTGCGCCGCGAGATCGTCCGGGCGGTGGGAGGAAAGGGCTCCGCCGATCTTGCCGAACGGGGTACGGATTGCGTCGTAAAGGTATGCCTGCTGCATGTATCCACTGCTCCATCGCTGCGCTTTGTTCACACTGTGAACTTCTGTTCGTAGTATGAACTTTAGCAGTTGCCGAAGTCCCATTCAAGAGTCATTTCAATAGACATCCGGCCCGGCGCCGGCAGAAAATCGGGCCGAGGGGGCCGCAAATCTCGGTCCCACTAGTGGAGCAGAGCCCCCGTTTGCATAGCTGCTTGCACTAGCGTCGAGCATACCGACCCAGGCCCGCGTAGCCTTTACTGGGCGCTGAACTCCACTCCGATCGAGTGCTAGCCGGCCGACTTATCAATTTCAGCATGAGGCACGGCGATATTGCCGACCGATCCCGCAAACTCGCCATGCTCGTCGTAGGCCATAGCCACCCGGCGCTCCGCGAAATGCTCGCAGGATACGGCCTGGTATTCGCCGCCGCGCTTGGGATCTCTGTCCCCGATACGGTAGCGCCCCAACGGGAACGATGGCTGAATAGTGAACATTTTGTTCATTCGGCATTCATTGCGGCATGCCGCCAACAGCTGGCACGCATTTCACGCCGAGCAAGATCTCGCTGACCCTGCGCAGGCTTCGGAGATTGCCGGCAGCGCCGGGCCATGACCTAGCGGACTGTCGGGTCATCGCGAAGCACCGCGCGGACCGCTGGTTTAGAGTAGATCCATGGCCAATTCGCCCAGCGGGGATTCAATGTTGGACCGTTTGGTGCGGATCCTCGATTCCTTTGACGCGCAAAATCCGACGCTGACCGTCAACGCGCTGGCCCGCCGGGCGGATGTGCCCCGGGCAACCACCTACCGGTTGCTGGAAAATATGGTCACCCATGGCCTGCTGGCCCGCGACCCTGACGGCCAAGTGCGCCTGGGGCTGCGGCTCTGGGAGCTGGCTAACCGCAGCGCTTCCACGCTGACCCTGCGCCAAGCGGCCCTGCCCTTCATGGAGGACATCAACCAGCTGGTGGGACAGAATACCCAGCTGGCGGTACTGCACGAGGATGACGTTCTGGTGATCGAGCGGCTCTCCCGACCCGGCTCCGTGGTCAACCAGGCCAATGTGGCCGGGCGGATGCCGGTGCATCTGACCTCCATGGGCATGGCGTTACTGGCCTACTCCCCCGCAGATGTGCTGGAGAGCTATCTGGAACGCCACTCAGAGGCCATGCTGTCCCGGCACCCGAAGCTGCGCCACGAGCTGGCGGAGATCCGGCGCAATGGGTTCGCAACCTTCGACGGGTTCATCGACCCCGAGTCCACCGGCGCCGCCGCACCGATCCTCGATGCCCGTGGCCACGCACTGGCCGTGCTCTCCGTGGTGGTTCCGAGGGGCTCCGATCTGCTGCCCTCGGCCGTCATGGCGCTGCGGACCGCGGCACGCGGCATTTCCCGCGCCTTGGGGCCGGGGACAGAATAATTCACGGACCACGGATGGTGAATACAAGTGCCACCTACCCGGGATTCTTCGACCCCGCCCTAGGCTATCTCGGCGATGCGCGCCGTTGCCGGCCCAACCGTCTTGCCGAGGCGCAAAGCCGTTCGTGGCAATCTCGAAATGAGCCGGCGTAACCAAAGACCAAGTTTTCTCGTTCAATGAGACGACTGATGCTTGGCCGGAAGATTCCACCGCATCCTTGAGGAAGTTCCACCTCCTCGACCACGCACAGGGATTCCGGCAGCGCCGCCGAAATTCGATGCCGATGGTCCCGCACAGATAGGCAGGTTCCCATGGTTCAGAGTCGTAGGATCATCAAGACCAAGGTCGGCATTATCGGCGGCGGCCCCGCAGGCCTGATGCTTTCGCACCTGCTTTCCAAGTCGGGCATCGACAACCTCGTCGTGGAAATGCGCGACCACGAGACCATCCGCAACACCCACCGCGCCGGCATCCTCGAAGCCCAAGCGGTCAAGATGCTCACCGAGTCCGGCGTGGATGGACGCGTGCTCACCCACGGCGACGAGCACGCCGGCATCGACCTGCGCTTCAACGGCGAATCCCACCCGCTGGACTTCCGCGACCTGGTCGATGCCACCGTCACCCTGTATGCGCAGAACGAGGTCTTTGTTGACCTCGCTGCGGCCCGCCAGCGCGACGCCGGAGACGTGCGGTACTCCTGCGAAGTCACCGAGATCCTGGATGTGGAGACCTCCACCCCGAAGTTCCGCTTCACCGATGCGCAGGGCAGCCTCTTCGAGGTGCATGCGGAGGTGATCGTCGGGGCCGACGGCTCACGCTCCTTCGCCCGGCGCCAGATGCCGGAAACTGTGCGCAAGGACTTCAAGGTCGAATACCCCTTCGCCTGGTTCGGCATCCTCACCGAGGCCCCCAAGAGCGCACCGGAGCTCATCTATGCCAACTCCCCGCATGGCTTCGCGCTGATCTCCCAACGGTCCGAGACCGTCCAGCGCATGTACTTCCAGTGCGATCCCAACGAGGACGTCAACACCTGGAGCGATGACCGGATCTGGTCCGAGCTGCAGCGCCGCGTCGATGGGCCGGACGGGTTCACTCTTAAGACCGGGAACATCTTCGACAAAACCGTGCTGAAGTTCCGCTCCTTCGTGCGCGAACCGCTCTCCCACGGCCGCATGTTCTTGATCGGCGACGCAGGACATACCGTGCCGCCCACCGGGGCCAAGGGCTTGAACCTCGCCTTTGCCGATGTGAAGGTCCTCTTCGAAGCGCTGGATTCCTACTTCTCCACCGGCAGCGACAAGTTGCTGGGCGGCTATTCGGAGCTGGCGCTCAAACGCGTCTGGAAGGCGCAGAACTTCTCCTACTGGATGACCTCCATGCTGCACACCCCGGTTGGCGGCGACCCGTTCATGGCCCGGCGCGCCTTGGGCGAGCTGGAAACCGTCACCTCCTCGCGCTACGGACAGCAATACCTGGCCGAGTCCTATACCGGCTGGCCCCACGCCTAGCCTGCACCCCGCTTTTTCTCCACCACACCATTACGCCCCATCGAAAGGAGCACGCAGTGAGCACAGAAACCACAGCGAACGAGACGTTCAACGATTCGCACGTGCTGGACCCCGCAGCCACGACACTCTCGCAGGAAGCCATCAGCCAGGAAATCACCGACATCCATGCGGCCTACCGCCAGTCGGTGGTCGAGGGCAAGAAGGCCGAGACGCAGCCGCGCATCGACTTCGCCCCCTACCGCTCCTCGCTGCTGCGCCACCCCACGAAGAACCTGCACCACGTGGATCCCGAGACCATCGAGCTGTACTCCCCTGCCTTCGGCGAGCGCGACGTGCACGCCCTGGAATCGGATCTGACCATCCAGCACAACGGCGAGCCTATCGGCGAGCGCATCGTGGTGGCCGGCCGCGTGCTCGACGGCGACGGCCGCCCGGTCGCGGGCCAGCTGGTGGAGATCTGGCAGGCCAACGCCGCCGGACGCTACATCCACAAGCGCGACCAGCACCCTGCCCCGATCGACCCGAACTTCACCGGCGTGGGCCGGGCGATCACCGGACCCAATGGCGAATACTCCTTCACCACCATCAAGCCGGCACCGTACCCGTGGAAGAACCACCACAATGCCTGGCGCCCGGCGCACATCCACTTCTCGCTCTTCGGCACCGACTTCACCCAGCGCATGATCACGCAGATGTACTTCCCGGGCGATCCGCTCTTCAGCCTGGACCCGATCTACCAGGCCATCACGGACAAGGACGCCCGCGACCGCCTGGTCGCCAGCTACGACCACTCGATCACCAGCCACGAATGGGCCACCGGATACAACTGGGACATCGTGCTCACCGGGTCCAACCGGACCTGGATGGAAGACGAAGAGGGAGATCACTAAATGTCTCAAGCACCAGAACTCAAGCTAGCCCCCACCCCGGGACAGACCATCGGCCCGTTCTACGGCTACGCGCTTCAATACGAAAACGACAACGAGCTGGTCAACCAGGCCAACCCGAATTCCGTCCGCTTGCACGGGGTCATCACCGACGGCAAGGGCGAGGTCATCCCGGACGCACTGCTGGAAATCTGGCAGGCCGATGAGCACGGAAACGTGGTCTCCAAGGACGGCTCGCTGGTTCGCGACGGCTACACTTTCACCGGCTGGGGCCGCACCGCGGTGGACAACGTCGGACACTACACCTTCACCACGCTGAACCCGGGCGCCACCGAGGCCGGCAAGGCGCCGTTCATCGTGCTCACGGTTTTCGCCCGCGGCCTGCTGAACCGGTTGTTCACCCGCATCTACCTGCCCGAGGACACCGCGGCGCTGGCCAGCGATCCGCTGCTCGCCGCGCTGGATGACGAACAGCGCCAGACGCTGATCGCAACCCGCGAAGAAGATGGTTCGTTACGTTTTGATATTCGCCTGCAAGGAGATCTGGAAACGGTGTTCCTCTCCTACCCGCGCGAAAACTAAGGCTTAGCCGACACCCCGCTGGTTCGCCCCGGCGCCCGAAGTGTTACGGGCGCCGGGGCACCCCGCGGGGTTTTGCCCGTTGCAGGGCACTAGAGTTCTAGAGCAGGGGCAGGCGCCCTTGCAGAGAAGAAGCGAGGAAACGAATGGACGGCGCAGATTACGGCGTGCTCTCCCCCGCATGGGCCGGGACCGCAGTGGCGGCACTGGCCAGCGATGCCGCTTTCGTCCAGGCCATGCTGGATGTTGAGGCCGGTTGGGTGCAAGTCCAGGCTGAAGCAGGCCTGTGCACCGGCCAAGACGCGCAGGCCGTTCGGGCGGTATCCAAGGTAGAGCGCTACGATCTGGCCTTGCTGGCTTCCAAAACTCCTGATGGAGCCAATGCCTTGATCCCGCTCTTGGGCATGATGCGCGAGTTGCTCCACGCCGATGGTGCGCCAAAATCTGCAAGTGCCTCATTGCACCGCGGGGCCACCAGCCAAGACATCATCGACACCGCCTTGATGCTGGTTCTGTCCAAGACTGCCGGCCAGACGTTGGCAGATTTGCGCCGTGCCGCGCAGGGACTGGCTCACCTGGCGCAGGCCAATCGCGGGACTATCTGCATTGCCCGCTCGCTGACCCAGCACGCGCTGCCAACCACCTTCGGCTGGAAGGCGGCCAGCTGGTTGTCGGCAGTGCTCAGCGCCGAGCAGCAGCTGGAATCCGCATCGAAGCAGCTGTCCCTGCAGTGGGGCGGCGCAGTGGGAACCCTCGCTTCCCTCGAGCAGTTCCTGTCGAGCCGAACCGGGGCACCAGCGACCAGCCAGCAACTGGGCACGGATTTGGCGCGCTTGATGGGCTTGTCTGATCCGGGCACCCCGTGGCACACCAACCGGATGCCCATTGTGCAGATCGGTTCAGCACTGGCCGCAACCATTGCCGCGCTGGGGACCTTCGGCGCAGATGTGCTTACCGCCTCCCGGCCGGAAATCGGCGAGCTGTCCGAACCACGCGAAGCCGGCAAGGGCGGGTCCTCGGCCATGCCGCAAAAGCAGAATCCGGTACGTTCGATACTGCTGCGCAATGCTGCGTTCAGCTCCCCCGGTTTGCTCTCCACGCTGTTCACCGCTGCCGGCACCGCCGTAGATGAACGTCCGGATGGCGGCTGGCACTCCGAATGGAACGCACTGCGCGAACTGGCCCGGTTGGCTTCGGGCGCAGCGTTCCATGGGTCTTCCCTCGCCAACGGGCTCATCGTAAATCTTCCAGCCATCGAGCGGAACCTCGCCCTGGGCGGGGATGCGGTGCTCTCCGAACGCCTCGCTACCGTTCTGGCTCCGTTGGTCTCCGGCGGCAAGCCCGCCATCCAGGCGCTGGTGCGCCGCAGCCTGGAGGATGATATTTCCCTGCGCGAGCTATTGCGCTTGGAAATACCAATGCATGATCTGAGCGACCAAGACCTCTTCGAATTACTAGATCCCGCCGGCTACCTCGGTGCCGCGGATCGTTTCACCGAAACCGTACTCGCCGAATACTCGGCACGGAAGGAACTATGGCAGTCCCACAATTAACCCCCTCCCTGTTGCACACCAACAAGGAACTTCCCACCCTCATCGTTGGCCCGTCGCTGGGCACCGCCGTCCTGCCGCTGTGGGCCCCGGCATTGCCTTACCTCAAGGAAAAGTTCCAGGTCATCGCCTGGGACCTTCCGGGGCATGGCGAAAGCAAGCCATCCACCGAAGCATTCTCCCTGTCTGAGCTGGCCACCGGTGTCACCAAGGTAGTCGAAGCACTGCGTGCCGATGGCATTATCGCCGAAGGCAGCAAGCTGTACTACGCCGGTGTGTCACTCGGCGGCGCCACCGCGCTGCAACTGGCCGTGGACTACCCGGGTTACTTCAACGCACTGTCTTCCATCTGCTCCGCAGCGAAGATCGGCACCCCCGAGGGCTGGACCGAACGTGCCGAACTGGTGGCCAAAGCCGGAACCCCGACCATGGTCGCCGGGTCCGCCGAACGCTGGTTCGCACCCGGATTCATCGAGAAGGAGCCGGTGATCTCCACCGACCTGCTGCACAGCCTGCAGGACGCGGACCGCTTTGCCTACGCACACGCCTGCGGCGCGCTGGCCGGTTTCGACGTGCGCGAACAGCTGATCGCAACCACCGATCCGATCATCGCCGTCAACGGCGCACAGGACCAGGTCTGCCCTCCAGCGGACGCTCAGTTCATCGCCGAAAATGCACCCCACGGAACCATGGCGGTCATCGATTCCGCAGGTCACATGGCCCCGGCCGAAGCACCCGAAGAGACCGCAGCCTTGCTGGCTGAGTTCTTCTTGGCCAATTAATTAAGAGAGCCGCTGATATGCCTGATTCACAACGACTGCCCGGCGATGCCTACGACGCGGGAATGGAGGTTCGCCGCGAAGTACTCGGCAACGAGCACGTGGACCGCTCCACCCAGAATTCGAACGAGTTCACCGACGAATTCCAGGAAATGATCACCCGCTACGCCTGGGGCACCATCTGGACCCGTGACGGCCTGCCGCGCACCACGCGCAGCGCCATCACGCTGACCGCCATGATTGCCGGCGGTTACTGGGAAGAGCTTGAAATGCATGTGCATGCCGCCCTGCGCAACGGAATGACTTCCGAGGAAATCAAGGAAGTCTTCCTGCAGTGCGCCATCTACTGTTCGGTCCCGGCAGCGAATGTCGCGTTCAAGATTGGCAAGAAGGTCTTGGATGAGTACGCCGCGCAGGACCCCGCAAAGTAGCGGTTCGCGCCAACACCGGCCAGTGGCCCCAAGAGAATCAGTAGATTCACTTGGGGCCACTGCTCATTTACGCTGGGTAGGGCTTAGGCGTGCGAGTCAATCACTGAGTTTTCAAGCCAAACCCGTTCGAATTCGCTCAGGGCCCTGGAGGACTTGCCATCCGCGGCCAAAGGCACCATCACCGTTGTCGAGTCGAAGACCGGATGACCCTCCTGATAGCCGATCCCGCGTACGCTGAAGGATTTGGTCCCGATGCGGGTAATCCCCATGCGGATCAGCATTTCCGGCTGGTAGTAGAGCGGGCGCAGGTAGTCGACCTGGATCGAGGCGACGACCGTGCCGAATTCGAAGCGGCCGGTTTTGCCGTCTTCACGAGTCCAGCGAATGCGTGCCTCTTCCATCAGCGTGACGATGCGGGCATTGTTCACATGCCCCAATGCGTCCTGATCCGACCAGCGCAATTGCAGCAGGATCTCGGTAGCAGCGGCCAGGTTTTCGGATTTCGCTTCAGTCATAGCTTCCATTGCACCAGATTTCCGGCCGTTCAGCTGCGCCCGTGACCTGCTCATGAATTCTATTGTCCCGTCGTGCAAACCCAACGGCGCGCCTCGCTGTTTGCATCCAGGCAGCTCCAATTCACGGGTTCCGCATAGAATCTGATTTCATCGGTGAACCAATAGGTCTTATCCGGGTCCCATCCGGCGATCGCGCTGGCGAAATTTTCGTCTACTTCAAGGCATTCTCCGGCAAGGCCCAGATATCCGGCCACGCTCAGATGCACGCCGTCGTAGTGCTGCGCGACCAGCGACCAGTCGGGCATCACCCAGGAGCCGTCGCGGCCGGTGGTTCGATACCAGTCGTGGCGTTTGCCCGCGGTGACCTCGATGCCGTATTTGCGGCACAGCCGAACCCAATCGGCACCATGAGAGAGCTCCAGGATCCGCGCCGAGGGCGGCACGCTCGCCGCTCGGGTCACCGCTTGTTCCCAGCCGAAACCGTCTTCGACGCAGCTCAAGCCCACAGGCTGTCTGTCGGCGAAAATTCCGCTGGTGGCCACGAGGTTCATGCTGGGCATGGACCACCAATCGCCGCTGAGGTTTGCGCTGGCCGGTGTCGGCTCTTCGGCGGCAGAACGCTCCTCGGTCAAGATCAGCAGTTCCTTCCAGCGCTTGAGTTCGTTGGCCACGCTGCAGTCTGCGAGTGTCACCGAAGCGCTGGGATCTAGTTGATCAAATTCCACGTGAAACTGTGAGCGCAGATCAACGGGCGCACACCACCATTGCGCATTGCCGGAGTCCGCAATGTGTCCAGCGATTCGTTGCAGCGGCTCCGCGAGCACCGGCGCGGCCAACAGCGTGTCTTCGCCATCCGGTTCCTGCCAGTATCTGGCAGCATCGACTGAGCGTTCCAGCGCCGCCTTCAGGAGCATGTCGGTCACCGCAACTAGCTCGGTGGCATTCAAGAGTTCGGCAAGCTCTTCCAAACCGACTTTGATCCCGCGTCCCACCTCGGCTCCCGGCCCGAACATGACCACGGAATCACCGCGGCATGCTTCTACCTGATAAGCGGCATGGAACATTCCCGAACGCAGCGGATGCTCATCAAAGGCAGGCAGCGTCTGCTCTTCGCCGGCCAGCGCAAATTCCCACAGCAGGCGTCGCCCGCGCCGTCCGGCCAGCAGGGCATGCGCTAAATCCACTTCTGACTCCTAGTATTCGACGCATGAACACGTTAAATAAGCCCAAGACACCGAGTTAGTTTTAACGAGATCGATTATTCGAGATTACCTCAGCAGGGCTTGCTATTTACCTCCGGCTGGCAACGTTGGCTCTGGCCGGCCAAAGGTCCGGCAGATGGTCACCACCCCGGAGGAACGTTCGTGAAATCATTCGCTCGACCCGGCAAAACCAATCGCATCACCCCCGTACGACTCACCGCAGGCGCTCTGGTCGTCGTTGCAACCTCGGTTGCCCTTACCGCAGCGAATTCCTCCCCTATTCCTGAACCGGCTAATACATCCGGCGCCACCTGGGAATCCAGCGCCTACCGCGGCACCGTCGAAACGATTCCCACCCCCACCCAAGACCAGGCTGTAACCCCGAACACCATCAATGGTGTGGTGTTCGAGGACAGCAACCAAAACTCCAAGCATGACTCCAACGAGCCGGGCAGGCCAGGGGTCGCCGTCTCCAACGGACGCGAGGTGACCACCACGGACGGCCAGGGACGCTACGAATTGCCGTCCTTCGAGAATATGACCATGTTCGTCACCCAACCGCGCGGCTACCAGGTGCCGGTTGATGAAAACAACGTCGCCCAGTTCTCCTACACCCACCTTTCGGAAGGTTCACCGGAGTTGAAATACGGCGGAATCGAGCCCACCGGCCCGCTGCCGCAAGCCGTCAACTTCCCGCTGACCCGCAGCTCCGCCACCCAGTCCCCGGAGCAGAGCTGCCTCATCGGCGCGGACGTGCAGACCTACGACCAGGAAGAAGTTGAATTCGCCCGCAACGGCGTCTTCACCGATCTGGCCGAGCGCACCGATTACACCGGATGCGGGGCGCTGTTCATTGGCGACTTGGTCGAAGATGACCTGTCCTTGTTCGCACAGACCCGAGAGCTGACCTCCATGCTCAACGGGCCGGCACGCTTCCTTCCGGGCAACCACGACATGGACTTTGACGCCCTGGACGGCGAGCACGAATTCGACAGCTACCGCGCCCAATTCGGTCCGGAGTACTACTCCTATGACGCTGGCAAGGCGCACGTGGTCGCGCTGAGCACCATCGCGTACCCCACGAAAGTTCCCGCCAAGAAGAGCGACTACACCTATGATCTGGGCGAGCGGCAGCTCCAATGGCTGCGCGCGGATATCGCCAAGGTTCCCAAGAACAAGGCCATCGTGCTGGCCGGGCACAGCCCGCTGCTGGAATTCTTCTACAGCGATTCGCACACCACCAAGCAGGTCAAGGAAATCTACGAGATCCTTGAGGGCCGCGAAGTCGTGTCGCTGGGCGGGCACACCCACATGTCCGAGAACCTGCGTGCCGGGGATCTGCTGGACGGATGGCGTGACGAGGTTGGGGCGGAGGGACTGCCCTTCACCCACCTGACGGTCCCGGCGGTCTCCGGGCAGTGGTACGCGGGCCGAGTCACCGACAGCGGATACCCCACGTCCATTCAGCGTGATGGCACCCCTCCGGGTGTACTGACCCTCGATATCAAGAATGACGTCATCACCGAACGCTTCACCGTCACCGGCGGCGACGAGACCAAGCAGATGGCCTTGGGCCTGAACACCCCGGCCTACCGCGAATGGTACGCACAAAACCTCGACCAGCCGCGCGGCACGGTCCCCCCGCTTGAAAATCCCCTGTCCGTGAGCCGCGCCGAGCTCTCCGCAGAGACCTGGCTGACCACGAACTTCTGGATGGGCAGCACCGGTTCGAGCGTGGAGGTCACCCTGGATGGCGAAGAAGCTTCGCCGGCCACCCGCACCCAGCAGATGGCGGGGGAACGTCCACTGATGGGCGCCGAATACTCCGATCCGGTGGCCATCGCCGAACAGTTCGTCCACGGTGGCGGGCTGGCCGAGAAGACCAACCACCTGTGGCGTCTGGAACTGCCCACGGGATTGCCGGTGGGAGAACACACCGCCACGGTCAGCGCCACCGATGTCCACGGCCGCTCCTTCACCGAGGAGCTCTCCTTCGAGGTCACCGAGTAATCTGCAGCAGCTGCTGGTGGCGTCCGCATAATCCAATGCGGACGCCACCTTCTTTGTGTCTTCGCCTGTCCCACCGGCCCCGCGCGGCCGACTCATTGGCTCAAAGCTGCGGTGCCAAAGCCCGCCCACGCATATGATGAAGGCATGCGCATTGCTATCTTGGACGACTATCAGAACGCGGCTCGCGACTTCGCGGAATTCGACGAGCTCGCGGCCGAGCTGAACGCCGAATTGACCGTATTCAACGAGCACCTAGGCCACGAGGACAGCGCCGTCTGCACGGCGTTGGAACCCTTTGATGCCATCGTGGCGATGCGCGAGCGCACACCCTTCACCGATGCCCGCTTCCAGCGGCTGCCCAACCTGAAGCTGCTGGTTTCCACCGGCCGGCGCAATGGATCGATCGACCTGGATGCTGCCGCGGCGCACGATGTTCTCGTTACCCATACCGGGTACGTGCCGACCGACGCGGTGGAGCACACCTGGGCGCTGATTCTCGCCGCCGCCCGCCGGCTCGACGTGGAGCTGTTCTCCACCGACTCGCCGCGCACCGAATCCGCGCCCTGGCAGTCGTCCTTCGGCATCGGGCTGGCCGGCAAAACCCTGGGCGTGTACGGCTTGGGGAATCTCGGCTCGCGGGTGGCCAAGGTCGGCTTGGCCTTCGGCATGCGGGTGATCGCCTACAGCCAGAATCTGACCAAGGCCCGGGCCACCGAGGTGGGCGTCGAGCTGGTCTCCGAAGCCGAGCTCTTCGCCACCAGCGACGTGCTCACCATCCACTTGAAGCTCTCCGCGCGCAGCACCGGGGTGGTCTCCGCCAAGCAGCTGTCCTGGATGAAGCCCGAAGCGATCTTGGTGAATACCTCGCGCAGCCGCATTGTAGAAACCCCGGCGCTGATCGCCGCCTTGGAGAACCAGCTGCTGCGGCTGGCGGCCGTGGACGTATTCGATGTGGAACCGTTGCCGGTGCTTGACCAGCTCACCCGCACGCGCGGGCTGATCGCCACCCCGCATATCGGCTACGTGACCGCCGAACAGTTCGAAATGTTCTACCGGGACTCGGTGGAGAACATCCGCGCCTGGGCTAAGGGTTCGCCGATCCGCGTGATGGGCGGCTAACCCCCGGCCGGCGGGGCACGAAGTAGAAATGCAGGATCGCTACCACCGCAGCCCAGGCCGCCCCGATGAGCAGCCCCACCACCACGTCCGAAACCCAATGATGCCCAAGGTAGATGCGCGAGGCACCCATGGCGAGAATAAACAGTCCGGCCAGGATAGCGATCAGGTAGGCGTAGCGGCGCAGTCCGTAGACGATGGCCAGATAGCTGGCGATGCCGATCAACGCCATCGCGTTCAGCGTATGCCCGCTGGGAAACGAAAATGATTCGGGCGGCGCGGGTCCGCCTGGGATCCCTTGCGGGCGCGGCACCCGAAGATTCGCCTTCAGCAGCACCGTCAGCAGCACCGAGACCAGCGCCGTGAAGGCGACCGCCGCCAACGGCCAAACGCTGCGCGTGAACCAGCACAGCAGCCCGGTCAGCACCAGCATGATCAGCGTCATTCCCGGGGTGGAACCCCAGAAGTACAGCAGCTCGGCGAGGGACTGCCACGCGGGGACCTGATGCTCCAAGGCCCAGCGGTATGCCGGCTCATCCAAGTCTTTGGCCCAGCCTCCCACATGCAGCGAGACCAGCACCCGGCGAGTGAAGTAGAACATGGCAACCACGAGGCCAAAGATGATCCACAGGATCTGCGTGCCGCGGGGCCGTTGGCCTTGACGGAAATACCAGGAAGATCTCATGACTTCCATCGTAGTGGCCAGCCGGGCGCACCGGCGATGCCGGCTCATGCGGAAGAATAGTCACATGACGATCAAGGTTTTAGCCATTGGCAAGAAGCACGAGTCCTGGGTGGACGAGGGAATCTCCCGCTACGCAAAACGCCTGAAGAAGCCCTTCGATTTGTCCTGGCAGCTGCTGAACCATTCATCACGCGAGAACGACGCGGCACGCACCGAGGAATCGGCACGGATCCTGGCGAAGATCTCCGCCGATGACTTCGTGGTGCTCCTGGACGAACGCGGCAAGAACGTGGACTCCCCCACGCTGGCGGACACGCTTCGCGCTCCGATCGATTCCGCACGCAATGTCGTCATCGTCATCGGCGGCGCCTACGGAGTGGACACCTCGGTCCACCAGCGCGCGAACTTCGCCTGGTCGCTGTCCAAGCTGGTCTTCCCCCACCAGCTGGTGCGGCTGATCCTCACCGAACAGCTCTACCGCGCCCAAGACATCCTCGCCGGAGGCAAGTACCACCACGTGTAGACCGGTGGCAGCGCTCGGGACCTAGAGTTGGGACACCCCCAGCTGGCGCAGCCCCAACGGTTGCCGCAAGATTCCGGGTGGCCAGCAGTCCATTCGGCAAGGCCGGGCGAAACCGGCAACAGAGGTCGATTTTTCGAGGCGCAAAGACCGCAACCCGCCGGTCGGTGACCGGCGGGTTGGCTCCCCGGGCTCGGCTAGCCGACCAGGTTCATGCACCACACGATCCAGGGCAGCGCCACCATATCGATCAGCACGGCGCCGGCCAGCGGCACGATCAGGAACGCCCGCTCGGAGCGGACGCCGAACTTGGAGTTGAAGGCATCCATATTGGCCAGCGCGTTGGGTGCGGCGCCCATGCCGTGGCCGATGAAGCCGGCGACCATGGTGGCCGCGTCGTAGTCCTTGCCGAGCATCCGGAAGACCACCAAGACGGCGAACACCAGAATGAACAGCACCTGCACCACCAGGATGAGCAGCAGGGGGCCGGCCAGCGAGGCGAGCTCCCACATCTTCAGGCTCATCATCGCCAGGGTCAGGAAGAAACCGAGGGTGAACTTCGCGACCAGCTCGACCGCTTCGTCGCTGATCTTGAACCAGCCCAGCTTGTCATTGACGTTGCGGAAGATCACCGCAACAATCATCGCGCCCACATAGGCGGGAAGGGTCAGGCCGGTGATCTCCGAAAGCCAGCCGCCGAGCACCGTGCCGGCAACCATGAGTGCGGCAATGACCACCAGGACGGTCAGCAGCCGGTTGTATTGGAATCCTTCGCCCTGGGCGTTGGCGTCCTCGGTCCGCCGGTCGGTGGCCACCGCAGCCGCGCCATCCTTGCCTCCGGCGGCATTGGCACCGGTCACCATGTTCTTGGCCACGGCCCCGGCTACCGCCATCTTGCCCAGCAGTCCGGCCTTTTCGGGGATCTGCACGTTATGCCGAGCCACCAGGAAGCTGGCGGTCATGCCGCCGAGCATGCTGCCGGCCACCAGGCCGAAGGTTGCCGAGGCAATCGCCACCGTGGTCGCACCCTCGAAACCCATGGCCTCGGCGGTCGGGCCGAAGGCCGCGGCGTTGCCGTGCCCGCCCTCGAGGCCTACCGCCCCGGCCATGATGCCGAGCATCGGCTCGATACCGACGGCTTTGGCCATCCCCATCCCGATCACGTTCTGCATGATCGCCAGCGACCAGCAGGCCACCAGGTAGATGAGCAGCAGCTTGCCGCCCCTTTTGATGGTGGCCAGCGAACCGGCCAGGCCGATGGTCGTGAAGAACGCGACCATGGCGGGAGTCTGCAGCGTGGTATCGAGCTGGATCTGCGCGAGGTCGGTCTGACGCAGCGCTAGCACCAGCAGCGCGAACAAGAAGCCGCCGACCACGGGGGCCGGGATGCAGAAGCGCTGCAGGAAGCCAATCCTGCGCCGCGCCCATTCGCCGCCGGCCAGCAAGATCATTGCCAGAGCCGAGGTCTGCACCAGGTCAAGTTGTATATCCATATAGCTTTTAGCCTTTGCTCATGATGAGGTCGTGGACCAGGCGGGCACCGGTGCGGGCGGTGCGCTGGTCGATGTCGAAGTCGGGATTCAATTCGGCGATGTCCGCGTGAAGCAGCTTGCCGCTGGCCGCCGCCGCCAGCACGATGGCACGCACTACCTCCAGGCCTATGCCGTAGCCGGCCGGCGCGCTCACCCCCGGCGCCACGGACGCGGGCAAGGCGTCCAGATCGATGGTCAGGTACAGGTGGTCCACCGTGCCGGCGAAGCCGGTTACAAATTCCCGCACCGCGTCCAGATTGCCCAGATGGCATTCAGTGTCGAGCAGCACCTGCACACCGAGGTCCTGCGCGCGGTCGAAGAGCAGCTTGGTGTTGGACGCCTCGGAAATGCCCACCGCGGCGTAGCGGAATTGACGGCCTGCGGCCGCCTCGGCCGCGGCGATCTGCGCAAACCCGGTGCCCGAGGTAGCCGCCTGCGCGACGCGCAAATCGAAGTGCGCGTCGATATTCAGGCAGCCCAGGCTCCACGGACCGGCGGCACCCAGAGCCTTGGCGATGCCGGCATAGGACGCGAAGGTGATCTCGTGTCCGCCGCCCAGCCCCACGGTGAATTGGCCGTCGCGCAACAGGCCGGCCAGCGCTTCCGCGAATTCTTCCTGGCCCGCTTCAAGCTCTTGGCCTTCGACCACCACGTCGCCGGCGTCGAAGAGCGTGGCCGGTTCCTGGACAGAGATGGAAGACAACGCCGCGCGCAGCGCCGCGGGGCCGGTCTTGGCCCCGGTGCGGCCCTGGTTGCGGCGCACGCCCTCGTCGCTGGCGAAGCCCAGCAGCGCGGCACCGGCTCCCGCGCCTGCCTGCCACGGCTTGATGCTGTTGTGCCAGCGTGCGTTCTGCACCCCGGGACCGTCATCGCGTCCGGACCAGGGTCCGGCTCCATTCCAGGTCATCTTGTTCCTTCGCTCAGCTTGGCCGCGGGGTCGCGGATACGTTCGGTCAGTTCGGCTTTGCGGAGCTGCCTCTTTCACTCGGCTCGGCCCTTGCACTTGATCAGCAGCAAATTCTCGGCCAGAGAAAATTCTAGGGAACTAATTCGAACCGCCAATTTGCCTGCCTGTTGCCGGTGCCGAAGGCAGAACGACAGTTAAAGTGCCGAAACATGGGGGCAGCAGGGTGATGGGCACTACAAGGTGGAGCGATTCAGCTCTCATTCCAAGCACTCGAATGTGCCAAGAATCACCGATTTTTGGCCGGAATCGGCGGCCCGCAACACGGAAACCCGACAAAAGCTCAGCCGACCGCATTCTTTAACGTTCAAATATTCGATTGGATTCGACCGCTCGAAGCGGCTCGACGTGAGCCTCAAATTCGATGGCTAGGGCCAAACGAGTTGGCGCAGCAAGCCGCGTTTGCGACTGGGTGTCAGGTCAACCGCCGGCCGGGCAGCAGAGGATGGCAGAGCGAATAGCGCCCCTGGCAGCAGCGCAATTCAGTTCGGCTTTGGAGGCCGCAAGGCCTCGCTTAGTCGGTTCGCACCCCTAAGATCGAAGATCTGAGTGAGATTCTTTCCCGGTTCGGGCGAGACCCTCGCAGCCTTCCTCTGGGCGCTGGAGCGGCTCCAGCGGCACGACAGCTCTTTTCGCGAGCTGTCCAGGGCGGTTGGCCTGAGGACTAACGCTGCACTTAAGGCAGTCAAGGCAAAAGCCTGGAGCACCATGAGCATAGGTGTTCCAGGCTTTTGTTCAGTGGTAGGGAAGAAATTTTTACCCTAAGTGGTTTATAGGTATTCCCAAATAATGCCGCCGGCACAGCTGATCGCTCCCAACACACCAAGGCGACGAATGACGAACTTTGCAGCGTTTTTAGGAGTAGCTAGTTCTTGAAGGAACAGCTCAAAAGTTGCAGCACCATGCGAGCCAACACCCAGACAAGCGGTGATTATTCGCTTGACTTCAGGATGAAGCCAACCGGCTGGTTGGGCAATTGTGGAAGAAACAAGGTTTTGAGTATTGGAATAGGCAGGAGCGACTTCCTCAATGATCGTGCCTTTAGCGCTCAGGGTTACGATCCGTCCAGAATCGAAATAACGCATAGCTTTGACATTTACTCCGAAAGCCGGTTCGCCCGCGGCGATCCGCGACTTGTTGATAACCACGAGTGTTGCCGTATCAAATTCTTCCGTGATTCCGGGACCTAGATTATCGCCGAGCTTGCTAGCTTTCGGGGCCTCAATATTTGTCGTAGGGCAATCTTCGAACCGGTTTGAAGTCAGATCGAGCGCCACCGACTTGGGCTGCCCGACAGCGACTGAAGGTACGTTAGGGCTTTCAGCCGCAAGAGCACTGCTTGGTGCTGCTACTAGAAGAGTTCCTACGAGAACCCCCGAGCAAAGCATCACAACGCGCTTTTTAAACATCGACACACATTCTCCAAAATATAAACAAAAGGACGTTGCCTTATCTATTTACTGCTCGTCTTCGTTTCGCGCGGGCCCTTCTTTAGCACGCAGCAGTGAGCGTTCAGATACCACGGTAGAAAACAAGAGCAGTCCCGTTGCAAACATGCCGGGGATATATTTGGTGAAGTCTTTTGGTTGCACTTCTGCGAGCAACCATGACGTTACAAAAAAGACAGCTATCGCCAGAACTAGGGAAACTGAAAAGTAGATTACCCGTTTTTTCTTGTTTGCACCCTGCCAGATGGGCAATGTTCCATCATCTGCGTCATCCTTGGTTAGTCCAAAAAATTTCAGCATTTTTCTCCTGCGTTGCCTGTAGCCTAAACCGAGGGGTACCGTGCCCTCCAAGGGAAAGCTCACCGAACAGAAGACCTGCTTACTCCTGACGATTTGCTATATTGAGCATAGTCAATGCCGAAATACTTGTAGATCATACTTAAGTACGGGGTGTCGAAATTTTCAGAACGAACCGGACACCACA
The DNA here is from genome assembly GCF_002332385.1 of Glutamicibacter sp. BW80. NCBI lineage: Bacteria > Bacillati > Actinomycetota > Actinomycetes > Micrococcales > Micrococcaceae > Glutamicibacter > Glutamicibacter sp. BW80. The sequence goes on from NZ_NRGV01000031.1 coordinate 98,188, forward strand.
GAGATAAGTTGAGCCTAGAGACGGTGCTGAGTTGCTTAGCATCATCGGTAAACGAGAGCTAAATGCCTGCCCTACTGATTCAGGACGTGGCGCCACGCCTAAAGTGGAACCGAAGTTTCTTCGGTCCTGCTTTATTACTTCTCCCAACAGCGAAGAAACGCAACCCAATATGTCGAAGCTGAGCATGTGCGTCACGCTATGGGGCAGACAGAGTGAATAGCGCCCCTGGCAGCAGCCCGATTCAGTTCAATTCGGATACCAGAAGGCCTCGCTTAGTCGGTTCGCACCCCTAAGATCGAAGATATGAGTGAGATTCTTTCCCGGTTCGGTGCCGCGACCCGCCAGTGGTTCACTGACGTGTTCACCGAACCAACCGCGGCCCAGCAAGGCGCCTGGGATTCGATCTCCAGCGGGCACCATACGCTGGTGATCGCCCCCACCGGTTCGGGCAAGACCCTCGCAGCCTTCCTCTGGGCGCTGGACCGGCTCCATCAGGCCGAAATCCCCAAACCGGCCCTTCCGGGTCTCGAGCCGGAGAAGACCCAAGGCTCGGGCAGCGGCACCAAGGTGCTCTACATATCCCCGTTGAAGGCGCTGGGCGTGGACGTCGAACGCAACCTGCGCTCCCCACTAGCCGGAATCCGCGCCACCGCCCATCAACTGGGCATCTCCCAGCCCTCGGTTTCGGTGGGCGTGCGCTCGGGAGACACTGCCCCCAATGTGCGCCGTCAGCTACTGAAGAACCCGCCGGATATCCTGATCACCACGCCCGAATCCCTGTACCTCATGTTGACCAGCCAGGCGAGGCAAACCCTGGCCACGGTGCACACCATCATCATCGATGAGGTCCACGCCATCGCCAGTTCCAAACGCGGCACCCATCTGGCGTTGTCCCTTGAACGCCTCGATGCACTGCTGCCCGCCCCGGCCCAACGCATTGGGCTGTCGGCCACCGTGGAACCTGCCGAAGAGGTAGCCCGCTTCCTGGCCGGTTCGGCCCCGGCAAATATTGTGCGTCCCATTTCCACCAAGAAATGGGAACTGGCGGTGCGAGTCCCGGTAGAGGATATGACCGATCTGCCCTCGGCGGCGGGCGCCCACGATTTGGGCCCCGGATCTTCGCCAACGGCCGGCGCAAGCATCTGGCCGCATGTGGAAAACCAGCTGGTGGATCTGGTCTTGGCGAACCACTCGACGATCATCTTCGCCAACTCGCGTCGGCTGGCCGAAAGGCTCACCGGGCGGCTGAACGAAATCTACGCCGAACGCGAAGGCTTCGCCGCCGAGAATACCGCAAGCTCCAGCCCGGCGGCGATGATGGCCCAAGCCGGATCCAGCGCGCCCAGCGACCCGCAGGCGCCGCTTTTGGCCCGGGCGCACCACGGTTCGGTCTCCAAGGATTCCCGCGCCCAAATCGAAGAGGATTTGAAGCTCGGCCGCCTGCGCGCGGTCGTCGCCACCAGCTCCTTGGAACTCGGTATCGATATGGGACTCGTTGACCTGGTCATCCAGGTGGAGTCCCCCAATTCGGTGTCTTCCGGGCTGCAGCGGGTAGGCCGCGCGGGGCACCAGGTCGGTTCGGTGTCCAAAGGCATTTTCTTCCCGAAGCACCGCGCGGACCTGCTCTCCACCGCCTTGGTGGTCACGCGGATGCGCGCGGGCGCCATCGAGAAGATGTCCATCCCCGCCAACCCGCTGGATGTGCTCGCCCAGCAAACCCTGGCAGCGGTGGCGATGGAGGAGCTGAGCGTTGAGGCCTGGTTCGATACCGTCCGCCGGGCGGCTCCCTACCAGAAGCTTCCGCGCAGCGTATACCTGGCCACCTTGGATATGCTCTCGGGCAAGTACCCCTCCGATGAGTTCGCCACGCTCAAACCCAGGCTCATCTGGGACCGCGACGCCGGTACCCTCACCGCCCGCCCCGGTGCGCAACGCCTTGCGGTGATTTCGGGCGGAACCATCCCGGACCGGGGCCTCTTCGGGGTATTTCTGGCAGGGTCCGAGGATGACAAGGCGCCCAAGCGCGTGGGTGAGCTCGACGAGGAAATGGTCTACGAGTCCCGCGTCGGGGATGTCTTTGCGCTCGGTGCCACCAGCTGGCGCATCGAGAACATCACCCACGACCGGGTGCTGGTCACCCCCGCCTTCGGGCAGCCGGGCAAATTGCCTTTCTGGCACGGAGACGGGCTGGGACGCCCCGTTGAGCTCGGCGCCGAATTAGGAAAATTCACTACCGGTCTGCTCGCCGAGGAACGCGGCAGCGCCGCGGCAAGGCTAGAGTCCGGAGGCCTGGATCCCTACGCTGCGCAGAACCTGCTGAACTATCTGGGCGAGCAGCGCCGCGCCACCGGCCAGGTGCCCAACCACCAGAACTTCGTGATCGAAAGATTCCACGACGAGCTCGGCGACTGGCGGGTGATCCTGCATTCTCCCTTCGGGCTTTCGGTCCATGCCCCGTGGGCCTTGGCCATCGGGGCCCGGGTGCGTGAACGCTGGGGGTTGGATGCCTCCGCGATGGCCGCGGACGACGGGATCGTGCTGCGCATCCCCGCGATGGACGACGAACCTCCCGGAGCCGAGCTCTTTGCCTTCGAAGCCGATGAAATCCTCGACGTGGTCACCTCGCAGGTAGCCAACTCGGCGCTGTTCGCCGCCCGCTTCCGCGAGTGCGCCGCCCGTGCGCTGCTGCTGCCGCGGATCAACCCGACCAAGCGCACCCCGCTGTGGCAGCAGCGCCAGCGGGCGAGCCAGCTGCTGGATGTGGCACGCAACTACCCGGACTTCCCGATTATCTTGGAGACCGTGCGCGAGTGCCTGAATGATGTTTATGACCTGCCGGCGCTGAGCGAAATCCTCTCCCAGGTCTCCTCGCGGGCCATCCGCCTGGTTGAAGTGCAGACAGAGCTTCCTTCCCCGTTCGCGCAATCCTTGCTCTTTGGCTATGTGGCCCAATTCCTCTACGAGTCGGATGCTCCGTTGGCCGAGCGCCGGGCCGCGGCGCTGAGCCTGGACCCGGTGCTGCTGGGCGAATTGCTTGGCCGCAACGATGTGCGCGAGGTCCTCGACGCCCAAGTGATCGCGCAGCTCGGTGAGCAACTGCAGCATCTGGCGGAGAACCGCCGGTTCGCCGGCTTGGAGGGCGCCGCGGATCTGCTGCGTTTGCTCGGCCCGCTCACCGCACCGGAACTTGCCCGGCGCCTGCGCCACCCGGAGAACGAAGCTGAACAGCTCGATGAGCCGGCCGCCCGAGCGCACGCCGAAGCGCTGGTCGCGACCCGCCGCGCCTTCACGCTGCGCTTGGGTGGCGAGCTGAGCTATGCGGCCATCGAAGACGCCGCAAAGCTTCGCGACGCCTTGGGCACGCCCTTGCCCACCGGGATCCCGGCAGCGTTTCTGGAACCCGCAGCGCAACCGGTCGAAGACCTCGTCTCGCGCTACGCACGCACACACACGCCATTCACCGCCACCGAGCTGGCAGCCACGCTGGGCCTGGGAGTTGCCCTGCTGCGTCCGGTGCTGGACAGGCTGGTTGCCGCCGGACGGTTGTCGCTCGGCGCCTTCCGACCGCTGGAACTGGTCCCGGAAGGCATTTCCGGAGACGAGTTCAGCGACGTGTCGGTCCTGCGCACCATCCGCACCCGGTCCCTGGCGGCCTTGCGCGCCGAGGTGGAACCCGTCGACCAGGCCACCTACGCGCGGTTCCTGCCGGCCTGGCAACAGGTCGGTTCCCAGCTGTTGGGCAGCGACGGGCTCTACGAGGTGATCGGCCAGCTGGCCGGTTCCGAGCTGCCCGCCTCCGCCCTCGAATCCTTCATCCTCCCGGCCCGGCTGCGCGATTACCAGAGCGCCTGGCTCGACGAACTGACCAGTTCCGGCGACGTGCTGATCTGCGGCGCGGGCGCCGCCGGCGGCAAGGATGGTTGGCTCTCCTTGCACACCACCGAACATGCCGGACTGACCCTCTCCGGCGGGGACCCCAGCGACCTGACCGCACTGGATCTGAAGGTACTCGATTCTTTCCAAAGCACCGGCGCCTACTTCACCGAGGAGCTCGCCGCGCGCATCGAGTCGGAGGACGAGACTCCGCCGACGACCCAGGAAGTCACCGACTCCTGCTGGAACCTGTTCTGGGCGGGGCTTATTTCGCCTGACACCCTCGCCCCGGTGCGCGGCTACCTTGCCGGCGGCAGCACCGCGCACAAGATCGCCAAACCGGCTCCGCGAGCCCGCGCCGCCCGGCTGAACAGGCTTTCGGGCCTGAACCGCTTGGCCCGCGAGCAAGCAGGGCAGTCTGCCCGCTCCATTCGCGGCGGGGCCAGATGGTCCCTGCTCCCGGTCCCGGTCAGCGACCCGACTATCACCGCGCATGCCACCGCCGAGGTATTGCTCGAACGCTACGGGGTGCTCACCCGTGGCTCGGTCGCCGCCGAATCCGTCCCCGGAGGTTTCGGCCAGCTCTACCGGGTCCTGACCAAGTTGGAGGAAGCCGGCCACGCCCGCCGCGGCTACTTTGTTGAAAAGCTCGGCGCCGCCCAATTCTCCACCTCCAACACCATCGACCGGTTGCGCGGCTTCTCCTTGCCCGAGGACCCACGCCGCAAACCAGCCGCAACCGTGCTGGCCTCGACCGATCCAGCCAATCCCTACGGCGCGGCACTGCCCTGGCCGGTCGGCGACACCGGGCACCGCCCGGGGCGCAAGGCAGGAGCCGTGGTCGGCCTGCTCGACGGATCGCTGAGCCTCTACCTTGAACGCGGTGGCCGCACGGTCCTGACCTTCGGGGAGCACGAAGAAGCGGCCTGGCAGCTCCTCGCCACCGAATTGGTGGCGGTCTTGCGGGCCGCGAAGATCGACAAGATCGCCATCGCAACGGTTAATGGCCAAGCCGTCAGTTCCAACCCGCTGGCGGCACCGCTGCTCACGGCGGGATTCTATTCAACTCCGCAGGGCATCCGGTTCCGCCGGTAGTCGACAAAACGAAGGAGTCCCATGCCCGAAGGCGATTCGGTATACCGTGCCACCGCACGGCTGCACCAGGCGTTGGCCGGCCAGCGGCTGATCCGCAGCGACTTCCGGGTGCCTCAGCTGGCCACCACCGACCTGGCGGGTTACACCGTTCACGAGGTTCGGCCGCGCGGCAAGCACCTGCTGATGCGCTTGAGCCCACCCGAAGGCAGCGGCCAGGCACCGTTGACCTTGCATTCCCATTTGCTGATGGATGGCCGGTGGGACCTCTACGCGCCGGCGGAACGCTGGAAGCGTCCGGCGCATACCGCCCGTGTAACCCTGCATACCGTTCCCTGGACGGCCGTCGGGTTTGATATCGCCCAGCTCCAGCTGGTGCCCACCGCCGAGGAGCAGGGGCTGGTCGGCCACCTCGGACCGGACCTGCTTGGGGACAACTGGGATCCCGAGCTTGCCGCCCGGAACCTGCTCGCCGATCCCGAGCGGGTCATCGGAGAGGCGCTGCTGGACCAGCGCCTGTTGGCCGGAATCGGCAACATCTACCGCTGCGAGGTGCTGTTCCTCACCAGGGTTCATCCGCTGGCCCCCGTGGGCGAGGTCGAGAACCTGCCCGCAGTCATCTCGATGTCCCATCGTCTCCTGCAGCTAAATAAGGACCGCGGCCGCCGTGTCACCACCGGGGATCCACGCACCAGAGAGCCGTTATGGGTCTACGGCCGCGCCGCGAAGCCCTGCCTGCGCTGCGGGAGGAGCGTGGCGGTATTCAAGCTTGCCGGGCAGAAAACCGGGATGGAACGAGACTGCTATTACTGCCCGAATTGCCAGGCAATGAAAGAATAGGTCCCATGGCAATGCTCTCCCCACTCCCGGTTCGCAATGGCGTCAACGCAACACGCTTGCGTGTGCCGAAAAACGGACCGTGGGAAACCGTGGCCGAGTACCTGCTCGAACGCTTCGGGCACGTGGATCCGCAAGGGCTCATGCGCCGCTTCGAAGAGCAGGAAATCGTGGGCCTGGGCGGGGTGCCGCTCAGCGCCAGCACCACCCTGGGCGAGCATGAATTCATTTGGTACTACCGCTCCTTGCCCGTTGAGACACCCATCCCCTTCGAAGCAAAAATACTGCATCAGGATGAGCACCTGATCGCCGTGGACAAACCGCATTTCTTGCCCTCCACCCCGGGCGGCCGTTTCATTCAAGAATCCGCGCTGGTGCGACTTCGCAACCAGACCGGCAACCCCGAGCTGGTTCCCATGCACCGCTTGGACCGCGCCACCGCAGGTGTCATCCTCTTCGCGGCGAACCCGCAGACCCGTGGCGCCTATCAGATGCTTTTCGAGAATCGAAAGATCTCCAAGAAATACCAGGCGGTCGTGGCCCTGCAACCGGGCGACGGATTGGAAACCGGGCGCGTGCTCGAAGCCAATGGGGAACACCCCAACGTACGGACCACCGAAGAACTGCATGGTTTGCTGCAGAGCATGCCGTTGGTCTTCGAAAACCGGATGGCCAAGGTCAAAGGCCAGTTGCGCTCCACCGTCGAAGACGGGATTCCCAATGCGCAAACGCGGATCTCGCTCGGTGCCCTCGGCATCAGCAAGGGGCATCATGCCGGCCTGCAGGTCGCGCTGATGGAGCTGGATCCGCTGTCGGGTAAAACCCACCAGCTTCGGGTTCACCTTGCCTCGTTGGGGTTGGGCATCATCAACGACGCCTTCTACCCGCGCTTGTGGGATCTGGCACCGGATGATTATTCGCGCCCCCTGCAGCTGCTGGCGCACACGATTTCCTTCATCGACCCGCTAACCGGGCAGCCGCGCAGTTTCAGCTCGCGGCAACGCTTAATCGAGGCGCCTTAGCCTGCGGCTCTTCTAAAATCCGTTGGATTATCCTAGGCTGTTGCACACACCTGGCGGTTACTCATACCGCAGAAGAAGAAGTGCCTACCCAAGGACGGTACCCCGATGGCAGAGCCGCAGCCCACCGAGAATTTACGTTCGCTAGTGGACTCGGCCCAAGAGGCGATCGCCGCGGCATCGCAGAAGCAGAGCCTGCAATTGCCCTACGCAGCCCCGGATCGCCGTCCCAACCCTGTGGTGGAGACCTTCGACAAGGTCCGTGCAGCGCTCTTTGCCCTGGCCGCGGCCCTGCTGCTGGTCACTTCGCTGAACTCCGCCTTGGGGACCAGTTCCAGCACCCAGGGCGGCTTGCTCGATACCTCACCGGTGCTTGCCTTTGTGTGGCCGGCCATCGCGATCATCATGATCGCCAGTGCAGGATACTCGGTACTGCCGCACCAGCTATCTTCACGCAGGCAGCGGGCCATCACCGTCTATGGGTTATCCGCCGTGGCGCTCATGGCCTGCGCGCTGACCTTCACCGCCGGGTTCCTCCACTGGCCAGGAGCCCTGCTGGCCACACTGGCGACCGGTTTCGGGATGTACGGCATGCTCCAAATGAACCGGAACACCGCCCGCAATCACCTCGAACGTATCGCAACCGATTTGCCGGTCAGTTTTTTCACCGGCTTTTCGCTGGTCTTCACCCTGCAGCTGTGGTTTGCCGCGGCCGGCTGGAACCGTCCGGAGCACCTGCTGGCGATCAGCATCGCCACCGTTTTAACAACTCTCCTGGCCGCCGGATTTGCACAGACCGAACGCGGCCGCCACGCCCTGGCAACCGGTTATGGCTTTGGCATGTTCGCCGCCGCCTTTCAGGCCTGGCGGCAGGAGAGCGCACCGCTGTGGTTCGCAGCATTGCTGGTTTTCATGGCAATAATCGTGTTCATCTGCGCCGAAAGCCGGCGGTTCCAGATCAGCCACGCCGAGCATCGCAACCAGCGGGGGTTGCGCGCCGAGGATTAACGCGGTGCCATGCGGATGGCACCGTCCAGTCGGATGGTTTCTCCGTTGAGCATTGGGTTGGAAACAATGTGCGCCACAAGATCAGCATATTCTTCCGGACGTCCCAGCCGTGAAGGGTGCGGTACCTGCGCGCCCAAGGAATCCTGGGCCGCTTGCGGCAGCGAGTCCATCATGGGGGTGTGGAAAATTCCCGGAGCGATGGTCATCACTCGAATCTGGTGCGCCGCCAGCTCGCGGGCCAACGGCAAGGTCATGGCGGCCACGGCGCCTTTGGATGCCGCGTAGGCGGGCTGGCCGATCTGACCGTCAAAGGCTGCCACCGATGCGGTATTGATGATCACTCCCCGCTCGCTGGTGCCCTTCGCATCGAGCACGGCCTCGCTGTGCGCCATCGCTTCGGCGGCGAGACGCACCACGTTGAAGGTGCCGGTGACATTGATTTCGAGGACCTTGGCGAACTTCTCCAGCGGGAGCACTCCCTCGCGGCCGAGCACCTTGCCCGGAGTCGCCACGCCGGCACAGTTCACCACGACGCGCAGATGCCCCAACTCGGAAGCGCGTTGCACCGCAATGGCCACGTCTTCGGCCCGGGTGACATCCGCGGGGACGTAACGGACGTTTGCAGAAATCTGGCCCGCAATTTCGTCTCCGTCTTCACGGGGAAGATCAAGCACCACCACGTGGGTGGCGCTCTGGGCGAGTCTTTGTGCCGTAGCTCGACCCAGACCGGATAGCCCTCCGGTGACTAGCGCGACAGTATCCTGCAGTTCCATCGAATCCCCTTTTTTGGCGTTGTTGACTTGGGATTTAGCCTAACGGCCACGAGAAGATTTGAGAAGAGTTCGCATTTGGGAACGGCAAAACCCCCACAGATTTTCACCTGCGGGGGTTTTGTCCGGTGTCGAATTAGTGCACGGCAGAAGTGCTCTCGGCCTCTTCCGTCACGAGCTGTTTTTTGCCACCCATCAGGAAACCGATGATGAGGATGCCGACGGAGCAGGCGGCTCCCACGAGGAAGCCCGGGGCGAAGCCCTCGACGGCTGCGACTAATTCGTCGGTTCCCTCGGCAAGCTTCGAAGCGGTGGTAGCGGCAACGACGCCAACCACCAATGCGGTGCCCAGGGCGCCGCCGAGCTGCTGCAAGGTGGAGAGCAGGGCGGAACCGTGCGAGTGCAAATGATGCGGCAAGGGGTTCAGCGCGGTGGTGAACGCAGGGGTGAAGATCAACGCCAGGCCCAGGCTCATCGCCAGATGCAACAGGACCAAAAGCCAGATCGGGGTCGTTGAATCCAGAATCATTGCATAGGCAAGCATCACCGCGGTGAGCACCAAGGCACCGGGAACAACCAATGGTCGAGGTCCGACCTTGTCATACAGCCGACCGACGAATGGGGCCAGGATTCCCATTAGCAGGCCGCCGGGCAGCATAATCAGACCCGTAGTCAGCGTCTCCATGCCGAGCACATTGGTGAAGAACATCGGCAGCAAGATGATCACACCGAAGAGCGCCACCATCGCGAACATCATCAGTACCAGTGAAAGGCTGAAATCGCGATAGGTCAGCGGTCGCAGGTCCAGCAGTGCCTTATCTTCACGTTGCAGCCGGCTTTGCAAGACGGCGAACGCCACCAAGCAGAGCAATGCGACGAAGAGAATCCCAAGGTTAAGCGGCGACGCACCGGCTGCCGAGAGGCGGCTGAGGCCGTAGACCAGACCACCGAAACCGGGCACTGCCAGCAGGATCGAAGCGAAGGACAGCGGGGCCTTCGCCTGCCCCGGTTCGTTGCCCAGACGTGGAGTGCCGATGACCAAGGCAAGGATCGCAATCGGAATGATCACGATGAACATGAAGCGCCACGAGAGGTACTGCAGAATCAATCCCGAGAGTGTCGGGCCGATGGCAGGAGCCACCGAGATCACGATCGATACGTTCCCCATAAGCACGCCGCGACGCGATGGTGGGACCAGATCGAGAATCGTGGTCATCAGCAATGGCATCATCACCGCGGTGCCGCAGGCCTGAATGACGCGGGCTACTAGCAGCACTCCGAAGCCGGGGGCCACGGCCGCCAGCGTGGTGCCCAGGGCAAACATGCCCATGGCCAGCAAAAAGACCTTGCGGGTGCTCATCTTCTGCAAGAGGAAGCCGGTCATTGGAATGACGACGGCCATGGTGAGCATAAAGATCGTAGCCAGCCATTGAATAGCGTCGGCGGTGACATTGAATTCGATCATGAGTACGGGCAACGCCACGTTCATGATGGTCTCGTTGAGGATTACCACGAAGCTGGATACGATCAGCACCGCAATCGTGGTGAAGTTCTTTTTGCTCAAGCGCTCTGGGGCGTTCGTCAAGGCTGGACACTGCTTCCGAGAGAAGTTCGAGGAGAAAAATACCGCCAAAATAAGGTGAAACGGTGCAACTAATCCTACAGTTCGGCCTTTTAATGCACCAGAGTGAATAGTTCTGATCGACAGTGAATTACGCAACACAGCGGGAAGTTCACCACGGTCGAGCAAATATGTATGAAGATGGTTCTATGAACGTGCGTACGCCCGACCCTTATCCAGGCTGGCTCAACGAGGAGGACCTCTACGAAGCCCGCCAACGCCTCCCCATGCTCTACGTCGAGGCCATTCCGGTGCGCCTCGATCCGCTCGGCTACGTCAATGAGGTGGGTTTGCTGCTCACCGGCGACGAGACGGGGCATATGCTGCGCACCTTTGTCTCGGGCAGAGTCATGTACCGCGAGACCATCCGTGCCGCCCTGATCCGCCACATTGAGAAGGATCTGGGCACCATGGTCCTCCCCCAGCTCCCGGCGTCTCCGGTCCCCTTCACCGTCGCCGAATACTTCCCATCTCCCAGCGAGACCGGGCTGACCGACGATCGCCAGCATGCCGTGGCGATGTGCTATATCGTTCCGGTGCGTGGTGAATCCACCCCGCGTCAAGACGCGCTCGAACTGACCTGGCTTTCGCCGGCGGAAGCGCTGAGCGAAGACATTCAGGGCGCGTTTGCCGGGGGCCGCGGAAATATTCTCCGTCAGGCATTAGCGCATGTCGGAATAAACATTTAGCCAGGTTGCTATCCGTTTGCCTCGGTGATTCCAAGTCGCCGCCGCATTTGGTTTCCAAACCAGCTGCCGAGCAAGACGCCCAGGATGCCCACCGCGGAACCAATGATCGTTTCGACCACACGGTCGTACATCACCGCGGTGGACAGCCCGGTGATCAGGGTGGTACCCACCAGGGCCAACGGAGTGATGAAGACTTGCGCAAGGAAATAATTGCGCATCACCAGCATCTCGGCCAAGAATTGGAACAGCCCGATGAAGGCAACGAGTATCCACATGGCAGGGTTGATCAGGATCAACACAGCGATGAGCAGCATGCCCGCCAAGGTGCCAAGCACACGGTGCACGCCGCGGCGCACGCGCAACGCGGTGGTGTGCCCGGCGAGCGGAACCACGGCGGCCACCATGGCCCAATAGTTGTGCCCCGCTTCGACCTGGCTGCCAACGATATTCGCCAGGGCACCGGCCACACCGGCGGTCAGCACATAGAACAGGCCCTCCCACCAGATAGCCTTGCGCACGTTATCGGACAACGGCGGCACCGGGGTGCGTTTCCACAAGCTTGACCACTGGCCGAGGGCGCCGCTGGCCCCGATGAACAGCGCCAGCAGGATCGTCGCCGCGGCGGCGAACATTGCTTCGCCAAAGGGCGCAGGCTTGGCGATCGAGGCAATCGCCGCGAAGGCGAAGATGTGGAACAGCGAACCACCCGGACGCAACCGCAAGAACCCGGTGACTACCGAGCAGACTCCGGCGACAAGGGTTGTCGCCCCCACCACCTGCCAGGCCTTGAGTTCCGGATTGCCATGGTCGATCCAGAAGGTCGAAGCCAACAGCGCCAACCCGATCACCACGAAGAACAACAGCCCGGAGCGAGTCTGCATGCGCAAGCGGTTCCAGTAGCCATCCACGCGCCCGTAGACGCCGGTAAAGGCGCCGAAGACCACGAACACCATCAGGTCCAACCGGTCGATCAGGAGCAAGAAGATCAGCGGCGCGAATACGCCAACGGCAGTACGTAGTCCGATCCAGTGGTCTTTTCGAGCAGGTCCGAGGGTTATCAAGGAACGCGCGGACTCCTTAAGATTTTGGAGATTCACTGGATCCTTTCGTCGCATTCGCCACAGTGCAGTTACTTGCATTATTCGCCTTTAACCAAGTCGACCGCTAGGTTTTGGCTCACTTTTGGGTTGTCGTTTTCCTCACCCGGCTACACATACGGCACACTTGGTACGTGTCCGAGAAGAACTTTAACCCCAGCAACCCGCATTCCCGCCAAGCCGAATTCGGCTTCGAGGTAGGCACGCGCCTCACCTCCCCCGAAGGCTCGCCAATGTTGGGCCGCACCGGCGTCATCAATACCCCGCACGGGCAAATCAAAACTCCTGCCTTCATCGCGGTGGGCACCAAAGCCACCGTCAAGGCACTCACCCCGGTTCAGGTAGCGGAGCTTGGCGCCCAAGCGGTGCTAGCCAACGCCTACCACCTCTACCTGCAGCCAGGCGCCGACATCCTCGATGAGGCTGGCGGCCTGGGCAAGTTCATGAGCTGGGAAGGCCCAACCTTCACCGACTCCGGTGGCTTCCAGGTCATGAGCCTCGGCTCGGGCTTCAAGAAGGTCATCGACATGAAGTCGGTGGATCAGTCGGGTCCGGACGACGCGGTAGCCCCGGGCAAGGAACGCCTGGCCAATGTCGACGACGACGGGGTCTGGTTCAAATCCCATCTCGATGGCAGCAAGCACCGCTTCTCGCCGGAAATTTCGATGAATGTACAGCACCAGATCGGTGCAGACATCATGTTCGCCTTCGACGAGCTGACCACCTTGCAGAATTCCCGCGGGTACCAGGTTGAGTCCTTGGAACGCACCCGCTTGTGGGCCCAGCGCTGCATCGCCGAGCACTTCGCACTGACCGATTCACGTGCGGGCAAGGATTACCAGGCCTTGTTCGGCGTCATTCAGGGCGCCCAGTATGAAGACCTTCGGCGCAAGGCCTGCCAGGATCTTGGCGCGATGGCCTTTGACGGTTTCGGCATCGGCGGCGCCTTGGAAAAAGAGAACCTTGGCACCATCGTCGGCTGGTGCTCCGAGGAACTGCCCGAAAACAAGCCACGGCACCTGCTGGGGATTTCCGAGCCGGACGATATCTTCACCGCCATCGAGAACGGCGCCGATACCTTCGACTGCGTCTCCCCCACCCGGGTGGCACGCAATTCCGCGTTCTACACCCCGCACGGACGCTTCAATCTCTCGGGGGCCCGCTACAAACGCGATTTCACCCCGCTGGTCGATGGCTGCTCGTGCTATACCTGCCAGAACTTCACCCGTGCCTACATCCACCACCTGCACAAGTCGAAGGAGCTGCTCAGCCACACGCTCATTTCGATCCACAACGAGCACTTCACCGTTTCCTTGGTGGACTCGGTCCGTGAAGCCATCGAAGACGGCAGCTTCTTTGAGCTGAAGGAGAAGGTCTTGGGCGAGTACTACAACGGCGAACCCGACCCGCAGGGTCTGCGCGCCTAGCGGCGCGGAGCACCAAGAACGGCGGCGGGTTGCCTGCGGTTCAGGCCGAGCACAGGTAGCCCGCCATCGCTCTGCCTCGGCGGCTAACTGATCCTTGCGGGTTGCTGCTCGCCGGCGCGGCGCAGGGCGAGATAGCCGGGGTAGGCGCAGAGCGCGCTCAGCACCCACACTCCCCACGGCACCGGCGACCCCGGCAGCAGAAGCAAGAAGAATATCGGCAGCCCCGAGGCCAGCGCCTGCAGGAAATGCCCAAACTCCTTGAACGCCAACGCACCGGTGTTCAGTTCGTTGGTTGATCCGAGGATCAAGGATTCCCAGTCGCGTTCCCCGCGCGTGGCCCGGCCCCACATCGCTGCCGTGATGCCACAGGCAGCCACCAACAGCCCGGCGCACCAGGGCCAAAGATTCGCACTCGGGATCATTCCCAGCGCGGCCGGCAACGCCGAACAGATGAGCAACCCACCGAGCGCCAAACCCAAGGCGAACCCCAGGGCGGGGCGTACCAGCCGGCTCCGCGGCAACCCCAGCAGCTGGGCTAGACCCGGTTGGCTGGCCAGTGGCCGGTTCATTTGGGAGAGGTTCTCCGTCAGCAGGCATAGTGCAAGCACCAGGAATCCGGTCAGCGCCAGCGGGTTGGCGATGCCGCGGACTCCCAGCGTCAGGGCCAGGGCCGTGAGCACCAGACTCAGCGGTCCGTTCCAATACCGGCCGCGCAGGTAGCGCAGCACCAAGATCTGAAGCACCACCGGCACCCTATGCAGCGAACCGTGGGCCAACCAAGTCCGTGCGTTGCCCGCCGCATTCGGCACCGGCAGGACTCCTCCCAGGTCCATCTGGATCATCGATCCGACCAGTTGGTTCTGTACCCGCCCGGCCTGCCGCATGGAATTCGCGTCCAAGCGCTCGATCCAGCTGAACGCCAACCATGTGGCGGCCGCTGCGAGCACCAGCAACCCGGAGCAGGCAGCGGCCCAGAGGCTAGGTTCAAAGACCAGCTCTCCGAGCCGCCGGTAGGCTCCCTGAAGCCAGCGGTTCCCGAACAGCAGCAGGCTCCAGGAAATGCTCAGGCCCAGCAAGAGCAGTGGCCAGAGCGTCCGGCACACCCGGAGCGCGGCTCTTTGCCGGGCACCGATTTGCGCGAGCGCGGCCAAGGCACCCAGGAGCGCCCCGGATGCTGCGGCGGCAACAATTCCCAGCAGCAGCACTTCTGCGGTGAATCCTCCGGACAGCGCAAAGAGGCACACAAACCACAGGACTCCGACGAAGATATTCGCCAGTGCACCAAGCGCGATGGCGCTGCCGAGAGCACGCTGCCTGATGGCGCTGAGCTTGATGGGCAGCGGCAGCCACCAGCTGGCCTTGTCCGGAGAAAGCCCGCATGGGCCGAGGTAGAGCAGCCCACGAAATACACAGAGCAATAGTGCCGGAATCAGTACGATCGCCAGATCCTGCAGGTTCCAGACCGCGCTTGGCAGATCCAGCGCCGCTATGCCACCGCCCTGCAGGGCAAAGATCACCCCGGAGAGCACGCTGAAGAGATAGGCGAGGGCAATGACCGCCAACAGCACCCAGATATAAGCATCGGAGAATGCGTCGAATCGCGCGGAACGATCCCGCCGCTTCCGCATTCGGGTGATCATTTCCCGTGGGTCGTAGCCGCCCAGTTCGTCGGCTTGTTTGCTAGCGCTCAAGCCACAGCGCCCCGGACTGCGCGTCCACCGTGCGCACCTGGCCGCCGTGCAGCATCAGCGCACTTTCGAGGCAGTCGCGGATCATCAGTGGATCGTGGGTGACCGCAAGGATGCTCACGTAATCCTCCCGCAGCTGGGCCAGCCTGCGGTACAGCCGGACCCTGATCCGCTGGTCGAGGCGTTGTTCAGGTTCGTCGAGGATCAACAGTTTTGCCGGGCGGACCAGCGCCGCGGCTAGGAGCAATTTGCGCCGCTGCCCGGACGATAACTGCCGGGGCTGCTGCTTGGCAACCTGTTGCAGCTCGAAAAACTCGAGTTCTCGGGTGACCGCGCCATTCCAGTCTTGCAACCCATGGCCTCGCGCCACCATTTCAAGGTGTTCTGCCACCGTGAGTTCTTCAAAGAATACGCCGTCGCTCACCTGGACCGCGACGTCCTTGCGGAAGCGTGCCGAGCCTTCGTCGAGGGCTGCACCATGAAAGCTGACCGCACCGGAGATCGCCGGCTGCAAGCCCAGCACCGTGCGGATCAAGCTGGATTTCCCGCTGCCGTTGGCCCCAATGATTCCCAGACCGGCACCGGGCGTCAAAGACAGATTGATCGGTTCGCAAAGGGCCTGACCGGCGTAGCCGATTTCCAAGTGCTCGACTGCCAGCTGCACGTTCCCTATGCTCATCTCTCAACAGTATCTAGTGGCCTGCCGGCGGGGCATCGTCCAAACTGCTGATGGAGTTCGTTTTCTACCGTGCGGCAAGCAGCGCCGCATAGCTAGGTTCGCGCTTCTTGAACCAGCGGATCACCAGCGAGGTGATTGGCACGAAGAGGATCTCCACCGCCGTCTTGTAAACGAACCCGACCACGACATAGTTGATGAAATTCGGCATATCGGTGATTCCGATAACCGGAGCCGCAATGGCGCAGAAGATCAGCGTGTCCAGGAATTCGCCGACACCGCTGGAGCCGATCAGCCGTCCGACGAGCCCGCGTTCCCCGAATCGTTGCTTCATCCGCACCAGCACCCACGAGTTGGCCAGTTGCCCCACCAGAAACCCCAAGCCCGAGGCAACCACGATCTGCCAGATCGGCCCCAAGGTGCGTTCGAGGGCTTCTTGGCCGTCGTAGAATTCTGCCGACGGCAGCTGGATCATAATCCAGAAGGCGAGCACCGCGAAGAAGGCCAGGGCGAAGGTGATGAGAATCGATCGGCGAGCGGCCTTCAGGCCATAGACCTCTGAAATCACATCGCCCATGATGTAGGCCAATGGGAAAAGGAAGAACCCGCCATCGGTGATGAATGGGCCGATGGCCACGCCCTTTGACGCTCCAATATTGGAGAGTATGACGACCGCTCCCATCAGCGCGAGCACTGCGGAGAAGTATGGTGATCCGGCGGCGGCAAAAATTGCTTTTGAAGGCCGCGCGGCTACTGATTTGGCGTTCGTTTCGCCCATGAAAATGTTCCTCGTTAAAAGTGGTTCGCCAAGACTCCGCGTGGACCGACACCCAGGTACCAGCAACTCTTCGCTGATCTGTGGTTATGTGCCGGAGCGCTGTCCCGCTGTATTAGCACTTGCCTTGCCAGTATCCCACGGAGCCATCGCAAACTCACCGTGACCTGCTTCACGGCAACCGGAGTTTGATATCCCTGAAATTTTCAATCAGCTATCTCACCTTGTGTTCTTCAAAATATGAATTTGAGGAACCAAAAATGGCAGTGACTCGGTCCGCACGCTTCGGCGTAATCAGACTTGATTTTTGAACGCGTTCAATACTTGGATACACTTGACCCGTATGGAAATTACTCGCGAGCCGACGCAGCTCAAAGAACCGCGTACCGGCAAGGGACAGCAGACCAAGGCCAAACTGCTTCGCACCGCTCTGGCTGCTTTCGCCGAAGACGGCTACCAGGCGTCAAGCATGCGCGCCATTGCTGCCCGGACCGGAGTTTCCCTGTCGCACGCCTACTATTACTTCAATTCCAAAGAAGACATCGTCCTCGAATTGCTCCTGTCCTTGCGGGCGGAGCAATTTGCACTATGCAATGGCCAACTCGACGACGGCAACACCTTGGAAGCGAATATCCATACGGTCTTCAACGCAAATCTGCAGGTGATGGAGAAGTACCACGATTTCGGGCCGGCATTCTTGAAAGTCTTGCTCTCGCGCGATCCCGAAAACAGCGAACTGGCTCAGCTCGAGATGTCGCTTTGGGAACGCGCGGTCGCTGGCGCGAGGCCGCTTCCTCCGCTAGGTATTCGGCGTGAGCTGCCAAGGTTCCTCTGGCTGCTATCCAGGCAGGTATTCTCCGCTTGGGCCTACGACAGTTCGCCCAATCAGCGACGTTCGCGAGCGCTGATGCGTAGCGTCGCTCCCGTCGTCGGCAAATTTGCAATCCTCTGTCGCCTGCCGGTGGTGCGCTCCCTTTTCGAAGATGTACTCGCCCTGATGGATTCCAGCGGAGACCAAGACGCGGAACGCGGCAGTACCGCCACCGGAACAAGCCGCCAAGCGAACATCACCAAGGCAAAGGCCTCGTAGCAGCTGATCTTGGTGCAAGTTGGAGGATTGCAGTCCCCTCCTCTGTGGAAAAGCTAGACCCGATGGGTCCGTGGCATCGCGGGGCGCAGGTTCCGCTTCATGGTTCCGTGCTCGCCGCCTTTAAGGCGTAAAGTCGAATTTACCGACTTAATTACTTCCGAGATGCTTAGGAGCAAATCTCACGATGAGCGGAACTGTGACTCCCCTGCCGGAGTGGACTGAAGGCTACGCACTCCTACGCGATCGCATCGCCTCATTCCCCGGCCCAGATCAGTTACGCTCGGTCGATCTGAACGGCGACGATCCTGAACTGTTGCGTTATTGGCCCAGAAACGACTGGGTTCCAGCCACCGAATATCGCCGCGTCATACTGCTCGGGGCGCCAAATCCGGCAGTTGCCTCCTCGCTAAGTTCGGCCGGTTGGCATGAAACCGCAACACTGAACCTCCTGGCAGCCAAACCGGAGGACGTAGAGCAGGTCGTCAAGCTGGCCGAGACGTCGACCGTCTTCGAAGCTCCCATGGACAACTACGACGTGGTTGAGGTGGCCGAATTCGATCGCCCGGTAGCGCGCGGACGAATGCATTATGGTTCAACCTTTGGGCTCTTGTCCGACCCGGATCTGTACGCACCAACCAACCCGGATTTGGCGCGGCGGGCAGTACTGGCAAATTTTGCCGGAGCCGCTTACAGCCATGATTTGCCATGGATTCTTCTTGTTGCCGCCGCGGAACATTCCGAAGCGATGACAGAAGGTTGGTCCAAAGCCACTAAAATCAGCATTTGGCAGCAAAGCTAAACACCTATTCAATCCGCACTACCTTCAATTGGGACTATGACTACTACAATCAACACCCCAGGCCCAGCCCTGACCTTGACCATTGCCGGTTCGGAAGCCACCGGAGGCGCCGGAGCGCAGGCAGATTTGAAGACCTTCCAAGAGCTGGGCACCTACGGAATTGTCGCCCTGACCTGTATTGTGTCCTTCGACCCGAAGGCTTCTTGGAATCACCGTTTCGTGCCGGTAGAGCAGCAGGTCATCGCCGACCAGCTCGAAGCCATCCAGACCTGCTACGCGGGCCAGCTAGGCACCGTCAAGCTTGGCATGATGGGATCACCAGCGACGATCAACACCGTTGCCACCGCGCTGAAATCCCAGCAGTGGAACAACGTGCTGCTGGATCCGGTGCTGATCTGCAAAGGCCAGGAGCCAGGGCACGCGCTGGACACCGACGAAGCACTGAAATCGAACCTGCTTCCGCTGGCAAGCTTTGTCACCCCAAATCACTTCGAAGCCGAACAGCTCTCCGGACTGAGCATCAACAGCGAGGATGACCTTGTTGCGGCCGCCAAACAGATCCATGCCATTTCCGGTGCCGCAGTCCTGGCCAAGGGCGGAGTGCGCATTGCCGGCGAAGACGCAATCGACGTCTTCTACGACGGAACCACCCTCGAAGTGCTGCGCGAAAAGAAGATCGGCGAGGTTGCCGTCTCCGGCGCAGGATGCTCGCTCGCTGCAGCGGTGACCGCCGAGCTGGCCAAGGGTGCGACACCGCTGGAAGCGGCGCGCACCGCCAAGGCTTTTGTTACCGAAGGCATCCGCAACCGCGTCGCCGGAAACACCCCCTTCGATGCGCTCTGGCAGGGCGGCCGACGCTAACAGCACTTGCGTCGTAGCCGGCAAAGGCCACATCTGCGGGTGTGGCCTTTGCTATGATTGGAAAATCGCGGCTCCAGCTTGAGTCTGGAGACCATACTGTCAAGTCGTTGCGTGCTCAGGGCACGCGGTAGGGAGGTCGGCTATGCAAGCCACTTTGACGCCTTCCCCGTTCGTCCCCTCGACGGACGGGTAGCTTCCAAACACCGCTCCAACGCCATAGGCGTTGGAGGCGTTTAATTGTGCTGCTCTGCCTGTTTTCCGTTGCTGATGGGACATGCCCTTTCCTTGCAACCCTCTGCGCGCGCCGTGCGCCCGCAGATCTCTTTAAGGACCTGCAATGCAGCCATTGACAGAAAAAACCATTCGCTCCTCCTTCCTCAACGCCAGTCGCAGCGAGACGAAGAAACTGACCTTGCCGGAAAACTTCTCGGCGCTGGACTGGGAAAATCTCGAGTACCTTGGGTGGCGCGATCCCAAGATGCCACAGCGCGGTTATCTCATCCACAGCAATCCAGCCGGCCAGATTCGGGCGCTGTTACTTCGCTCGGCCGATGGACTGCGAAAACGCAGCAGCGTCGCCATGTGCGATATCTGCCGGGACGTAAATATCCCTTGCTACGTGAGTATGTTCAGTACCCGCCGGGCAGGGCAACCAGGCCGCGACGGCGATACCTTGGGCACCATGATCTGCGCAAACTTCGAATGCTCGACTAACGTGCGGATTCCCCCGCCAAAGAACCCGATTTATCCGGACCCGATGGTGGTCGTGGCCGAACGGATCAAGTTGCTCGAGGAACGGGTCAACAGCTTCATCGACCGCGTTTAAGGTCTATTCCCATAACTGCTTTCGCAGCTTCGCGGGCGGATGCAACGGGCTCTGCATGAGCACATTGCGTCCGCTCGTTTTGGGCTGAGGCTCCACCAAAGACTCCGACGGCTACTAATCTCACCCGGGTGATGAAATCCCCTACCCGGGAGTAACACTTGGTTAATAATTTCTAAAAAATAGAGAACCACTAGGCGCTTAGTACGTCGAGTTTCGGTTGGTGATCCGGGGTTTTGGGTGTGAAGCATATGCAAAATGTTTTTAGCTGAAAAATATCACTATTCAATAACCCCTTGATATATGACGTGGGTCACTTAGGATTCCTCAGTAGGAGACTCGACGTTTCAGCGGACGTCGGCCCCGGTCATCACTCAACGCGCACCGACCTGCCGCGAGTGAAACCGTCGCATCTTCACACGGAAGCATCCCGCTTCCTGTTCAGCTAGGAGAATCATGGTCACTCGGCGCAATCCACGATTGCCGCGCCTCATCCTGGGATCAGCCACCGCTTTAGCATTGGCTGTCACGATGACAGGTCCGGCATCAGCTGCCAACATCCCGCAACCATCTGACGGAGAGAACGCAGCTTCCCTGCCAATCGTTAAAAGCCAAACTCTTGCAGACCTGAAGGTCAGCGGCCAGCTGGCGAAGGCCTCCGGCGAGGTGTCGGTATTCGTCCAGCTCGAAGGAGACGGCGCTTACCAGGAGGTCAAAAAGTCCGGAAAGAAAAAAGACAAGGCAAAGGTTAAATCCGTCCGATCCCAGGTTAAAGCCAAGGGCAAGGAGCTAGCCAAGGAAGCCAAGTCCGAGGTCATCTACACAACGTCCAACGCATTGCGGGGTGTCGCGCTAACCGGTGACGCCAAAGAGCTACGTGCGCTGGCCGAACGCGGCGATGTCGCAAAAATCAGCGCCATCGTGCCAAAATCTCCATCTAACCGCGGCGCGGTCATCGATACCGAGGCCATCGACGCGTGGACCGCGTTGGACACCACCGGCGACGGCGTGAAAATCGCCGTGCTGGATACCGGCGTGGATTACACGCACGCCGGATTTGGCGGCCCCGGAACTATCGAGGCTTATAAGCAGGCACAGGCTTCAGATGAACTCCCGACGGCGGATTCCGGCCTCATCGATTCGAAGAAGTTCATTGGCGGTTGGGACCTGGTCGGCGATGACTACAACGCCAACCCGGACGCCCCGGACTACCAGCCGATTCCAAATCCCGACCCTAACCCGCTGGACTGCGAAGCCGCAGGACACGGATCCCACGTGGCCGGTTCGGCGGCCGGCTACGGCGTTAACGCGGAAGGTTCCACCTTCACCGGCGATTACGCTTCGCTGACCGCCGATGAGGTAGCCACGATGAACGTCGGCCCGGGCACCGCCCCGGAGGCGCAACTGATCGGCATTCGCGTCTTCGGTTGCGGCGGTTCCTCCGCCGTAGTCGGCCAGGCTCTTGACTACGTGCTTGATCCAAACGGCGACGGCGACTTCGCAGACCGCGCCGACGTGGTCAACATGTCTCTCGGCTCGGATCACTCCCCCGTCCAGGATCCGGAAAATGACATCGTCGATGCGCTCTCCGAGGCTGGAATTCTCTCCGTCATCGCCTCGGGCAATGCCGGGGACGTCACCGATGTCGGCGGCTCGCCGGGCAACTCGCGTTCCTCGTTGACCGTCGCCAACTCCGTTGGCTCGCAGGTCACCTTGGATAAGATCCAGATCGATGCGCCCGAGGGCGTTGCCGGAACCGCCGCCGGCCAGTACTCGGCAAACTTTAATTACACCGCGGCCGATCCGGCCGACTTGAGCGGCGAAGTGGCCATGGCTCCGGCCGATAACGCTTTCGGCTGCTCGGCCTTTGAACCAGGATCGCTGGAAGGCAAGTGGGTTTGGCTGCAGTGGAGCGAGAACGGCGCGTTCCCTTGTGGATCCGGCGCTCGCTTCGACAATGCCGAAGCCGCCGGTGCCACCGGCGTCCTGTTGGATGCTGAAACCAACCTCTTCGATGCCGGAATCGCCGGCAACGCCACCATCCCCGGCGCCCAGTTCACCCTGGACTACTCCAATAAGCTGCGTCCAGCGGCCGACGCTGGCGAGCTGCAGGTCACCTTGGATGCTTCGTTTGTGGGTGCCGCTTCGGGTGACTCCGGAGTCAAGGACACCCTGAACTCCTCCTCGTCGCGTGGCGTACACGGCTCGAACGGCGTGGTGAAGCCCGATGTTGCGGCTCCCGGCACGCAGATCGGTTCGGTAGGCGTTGGTACCGGCAACGGACCGGCCGTCATGTCCGGCACCTCCATGGCAACCCCGATGGTTGCCGGTGTGGCGGCCCTGGTGATGCAGGATAAGGAGCTCACCGCCGCGCAGGCCAAGAGCACCATCATGAACACCGCGGCAGCCGATGTCCTCGCGGCAAATGGCAAGGCCTATGGTCCAAACCGTGTAGGCTCGGGCCGCGTCATGGCCGAAGCTGCCCTGTCCACCCCGGCCATCGCCTACGATTCCGAGGCCGCGGATCTGACAAGCGTCGTCTTCGGAGTGCTTGAAATCGACGGTAAGAAAACGTTTACTGATTCACGTTCAATCACCGTGGAGAACACCAGCGACACGACGCAGACCTACCAGGTCGACTACGTGCCGGCTACCGAGATCCCGGGCACCAGCTTCACGCTGGACCGCCAGAGTCTCACCTTGGCTCCGGGAACCTCGCAGAACGTCGAGGTTACCCTGAGCGTGGATCCGGCGACATGGACCAAGACCCTGGATCCGACCATGGACAGCGCCCAGTCGGGTCTGGCCCGCGCATGGGTTTCCGATGCCAGCGGTCGCGTCGAGCTCACCAGCTCGGAGGCTCCGACCTTGCGCGTCCCGGTTCAGGCAGCTCCAAAGCTCTCTGCCGATATGTCCGCTTCGGTCAAGAAGTTGAAGAAGGGTGAGAACACCACCGAGCTGAAGCTCAAGGGCAAGGATGTCCGCGCGGGCGAAGACGCCACCGAGGTAGTCTCGCTGCTCGGCGCATTTGAACTGGGCACTTCCAGCGAACGCGGGCCGAAGACCATGGACAGTGTTCCAGGGGCCCGCTCGATGGACCTGCAGCACGTTGGCGCTTCAAGCACCGCACCGGGAACCGGCGTGGCCGATGGCCTGCTCAACGTGGGCATCTCGACCTGGGGGAACTGGGCGCATCTAGCCGGCGGCACCGAATTGGATGTCAACATCGACACCAATGGCGACGGCGAAGCCGACTTCGTGACCTTCACGACCGCGCTCGACGGAATCGACCTTGACCTCGCTGCCACCTTCGATTTGAAGACCGGCGAACAGGTGGATCTGCAGCCGGTCAACGGGGTGCTCGGAGATGTTGACACCAACAGCTTCGACACCAATGTGGCAGTCTTGCCGGTATCGCTTGCGGCGCTCGGCCTGGATGAGGATTCCACCGAAATCTCCTACAGCGTCTCCAGTTTCTCCTGGTACCACACCAATGACCAGGGGGCGATGATCCCGGTGGATCAGACCGACTGGGTCACGTTCGATATTGCCGAACCTCAGGTTGATTTTGGGGCTCAGGGTTCGCTATTCACCGATCTGAACGGCACCAAGCTCCCGGTCACCGTGGCAGAGCCTTCCGTTGCTTCCAA
Organism: Glutamicibacter sp. BW80; assembly: GCF_002332385.1. NCBI lineage: Bacteria > Bacillati > Actinomycetota > Actinomycetes > Micrococcales > Micrococcaceae > Glutamicibacter > Glutamicibacter sp. BW80. The sequence continues at coordinate 121,983 of NZ_NRGV01000031.1, forward strand.
GGCGTTGTTGCTGCACCTGCACAACAGCACCGGCACGCTCGGCGAGAAGAAGAACCAGACCGGAGACCGTGCACAGGTCCTGGAAATCACCAAGGGTGGCAAGAAAGGAAACGGCAAGGGTTAAACCTCACCTGAGCTAAGCGTCTGAGCTTGATCGCGCAGACCTTCAATCTAGACCCGGGCGTTCCCTAGCGAGTAGGGTTTCGCCCGGGTCTTCCCTTGTCGCAAAAGGCGTAGCGGCCCGGAACATAGGCCAAGCATTACCTCTGCAGGCGAAGCTTTTCGGCAAGAATCAAGATTGCTGCCTCGCGGACCTGCCCCGCCAGCTCTTCGTCTTCGCCGGACTGCGTGGCCAGCGTTTCAGCCATGGTCAGCGCCTTGCTTTCATTCACGCACAGTGGCATGGTGCCACCGGCCCGAACAAACTTCACCGCACGCTGGCCCACCGGAACCGCGGAAACCTGTTTGGCGTCGCAGAGGTCATCGGAAATGATGAGCCGCTCGTAGCCCAAGTCCTCCCGCAGCAGACCGGTGACGATCTTCTTCGAGAATGGTGCGTCGTTTGCCTTATCGAGCCGGGTGTATCTGGCGTTCGAAATCATCACCCAGGCCAAGTCCTGGTCTACCGCCGCCGCAAAAGGTTCAAGGTCGGTGCTGTCGTCACCGACTTTTGCGTCGGTCACCTGCGCATGGGTATCCGTATTCAGAGAGACCCTGCCCAGTCCCGGGAAGTGCTTAACCACCGGTTGCACTCCGGCCTGGGCCAGCTCCTCATTAACAATCAGCATGGCGGCCGCGGCATCCCCCGCATTGTTGGCGTATTGCCGCCCGAACTTGCCAATGGGCGCGTTGCCTGTACCCAGGCTTGCCGGTACCACATCTGCAACCGGTGCGAGGTTTACGTTGATTCCAGCGTCGGCTAGCTCTCCGCCCAGCTCGGAGATTTCCGCACCAAGCCTCTTCGCATCCCAAGCACCCTGCTCCAATGCGGTGGGCAGCTCGGAGAAGCCCTGCCCCTGAAGGACCCGGACGAACCCGCCTTCCTGGTCGGTGGCAACCCAGACGGGCAGGTCCGCTGGAACATTTGCGGCCAATGAGTCATGCAGTTCCGCGACGTGGCTGGAAATCTGCGCATGCGAGAGTTGCGAACGGCCACGCAGGAACACATTGGAGATCCCTTGCTGCTTGAGCGCCTGGATCTGCGCGGCAGAAGCCCCGTCGGCCGATACGCCAGCCATCACGAGGCTGCCGGCCTGCTCGGCAAGGCTCATCTCGTCGGCGAGCGCTTCGGCCTTCTCGCGCAGTTCTTCCTGTGGATCTGCTGCTGTCGGACTCGGCGCGGGTGCTGCAGAGCCCGGCGTTTGGGTATTCGGATTGCTTGATTTGCCGGGCTCGGGCCGGTCGGCGGTGCCAGTGGGGGCTGTGCACCCGCTGAGCAGCAGGGTGCCGAGCAGGCCCAGTCCCAAAGTTCGACGAAGCGCAGTATTCATATTCGACATTCTGCCACCGAAGACTTCACGCTTGCACGATGAGCAGCTCGTCCCAGTCGGTGGTGTAGCGCTGTGACATATGTTCGCGCTTCATCGACCATTCGGGATCCTTGGCAATACCGGCCCGTCCTAAACCGATGGCCTTGGCCCCGAAGCGTTGGGATACCTGCTGCACCACGTCGCTCACGTTGATCTTCTCGGACTCCTGCGCACTGTGCGAATCGAGCAGTCCCAAATCGAGTTCTTCCGCCCCCGGGTGGTCGCTGAGCCCCGAGAGGATGACTCCCCCACGTACATAGTCGATCCCGGGTGCCATCAGCTCACTCATCGCATCGACCGCGATTCGGGTCAGCGTGATCGGGTCTCTGGTGGGCCGGGCCAGCCGTACCTGAGCGGTGGGAAACGAGGCCGCCGAGTTCGCAAATCTACTGGTTCCGGCGGTGACTGTCAGCAGGCTGGCATAGCGTCCTTCGCGTGCCAAGCGGCTTGCCGCCTTCTGCGCGTAGATCGACATGACATCCGCCATCGCTTCGCGCGTGCGAACCGGTGTGGAGAAGGAACGAGTGAACATCACCTGGCCCTTGTCCGATCGCTCTTCGATCGGCCCGATACAGCGCTGCCCGTTCAGTTCCAGCACGGTGCGTTGGAGCACCACCGAAAACTTCTTGCGAATCACTTGCGGATCAGCGGCGCGCAGCTGGGCGATGCTTTGGATTCCCATGCCGGTCAACTTCTCGCCGGATTTCTTCCCCACACCCCAGACGTCGGTCGCGGGAACCTGCGACATGATCTTGTCCACTTGGTCCGGTTCCATCAGCCCTTCGATGCACAACCCGCGCATATGTGGATTGTGCTTGGCAATATGGTTTGCGAATTTTGCAAGTGTCTTCGTTGCAGCGACGCCGACGCACACCGGCACGCCGATCGACTGGTCGATTGCCGCACGGATCTGCGCGGCGGTGCTCCGCACCTGTTCAAGGGTTCCATTCAATCCGACAAATGACTCGTCGATGGAATACACCTCATGCCAGGTGCCGAAGCGGCCAAGCAGTTCCATGACGCGAGCAGACATGTCGCCGTAAAGTTCATAGTTGCTAGAGCGAACCGCGAGGTTATGGCTTTGCATATAGCGACGCACTTTGAAGAACGGTTCACCGGTGGCTATCCCCAGGTCCTTGGCCTCTTGCGACCGAGCTACCACGCACCCGTCATTGTTTGATAGGACGACCACCGGTCGGTTCCGCAGCGAGTGGTCGAAGGCGCGCTCGCACGAGACATAGAAGTTGTTCACGTCCACCAGCGCCACGTGGTCACTCTGCTCAGAAGCTCCCGGCTCAGCGGACATGGTGCAGGCACCTAGTGATCACGCCAAAGACTTCAACTTCATCGCCCTCCGTGAGCACTACCGGTAGCGGCGACTCGTCGCTGAGCAAGCTAACATGCGCTCCGTCAACTTGCCAGCGCCGCACCAGCATCTGCCCATTCAGGCTCACCACAACCACCGATCCGTGTTTCACGCTCAGCGAGCGGTCCACGATAATTTCGTCGCCGTCGTAGATTCCGGCCGAATGCATCGAGTGGCCAGCTACCCGCATGATGAAGGTGGCAACCCGGTCATGGACGAGCAACCTGTTCAGGTCGAGCCCGCCGTCAAAATAATCTCGCGCAGGCGAGGGGAAGCCCATGGCGGAGACCGCCTGCACCGGACCTTGGGTTGCCCCCGGGGGCATCACCGAGTCAGCATCGCTCACCTAGACACCACCCTTAGCTAGAACAAACTTTCGAATACTAAGAATTGTACAGCGCTTGCCGACCCCTAGTTACCCGGCTCAGGAAAGCAGACTGGCGGGCTCCGCTTTGCTGGCTTGCCGCGTGCTTACCAAGGAAATAGCAAGACACAAGAGTTGCACCAGCACGGGCACCGCGGGAAGTATGTAGCACCAAACTGGCAATTCCCCATCCGGGAAATATCCAGCGAACGCCACGATCTTCTTGGCCCCAATCGACAACACGACGTAGCACAGCACCAAGGAAATCAGCATCGTGCGACGCAGCACCGGGGCGAAGCGCAGGGCCAAGACGGTCCAGGCGAACGTCATCACCGGCAACCACACCCAGTGGTGGGACCAGCTCACCGGAGAGACGAGCAACGGACAGGCCGACGCCACACCGAGCAGGACCACCCGATCCACCTTCTCATGCAACTTCCAGAGCAAAATGACGAAGGAAAGGCCCACACCCAGGGCCAGCACGAGCCATACCAAGGACGGAGCATTGAGTCGCTCAAGCATTCCCTGAAGCGAGACATTGTCGATGTAGCCCACATTGCCCACACGCGATGGATCCTGCACCACGTCTAGCCAGTAGTCCAAGGTGTTCTGCGTTTGAAAAAGCAAGCCAACAACCTGGGTACCAATAAATGTTGCTACCCCGACCAGCACCGCACGCCACTTGCGCATTGCGAAAGGCAGAATCAGTAGTGCAATAGGGGTGAGCTTAATGCCGGCGCAGATACCCACCGCAATCACGAACGGCATCAATGACTTGTAGCGCACGAAGGTCAGATAACAGGCGCCAAGTATCAAGATGTTGATCTGGCCAAACCACACCGTGTCCCGGAAGGGAGCGGACATCAGCATCAGGCACGTCAATGTTAATGGCGTGATAACAGGAGCCAAGGTCGGCCATTTCTGCACAACCCGGGCAGAGAGATCTTTTGCGACAAGGTAGGTCAGAATGATCGAGGCGGCCATGGTGAGCGAGACCGAAACCCAGTAAGGGAAAAACGCCATGGGCAGAAACAAAATAGCCGCAAATGTGGGGTAGGTAAATGGCAAACCCGGCGCATTCGCTGGACCGACGAATGGACCGTAGAGAGCTTCGGGCTCACGCAACAGCGTCAGTGCGCCTTCACGATACACCGACAGATCCCAACCGGTTGGTTCGATAGCCACGAGAACACTAATCAAAGCCGCGACCAGCAGAATCTCAAGGACTGCAGTGCCTGGATGTACCTTACGAAAAATTGAAGACCGAATCTTCTTGCACCCTTCTATGGTGATCAATATGGGTCAATCCAACGCGAATGCCCCTGCGACCCGCACTCCGCCGTCAACAAGACCGCGACCCAAGGCACACAACCAGTCTATTTTATCGATTTATCCGCAACCGCGGACCACGCGCCTCTTCATCAAGCACATAACCCGCCTTGCAAGCCCTAGGGTTAGTAGCAGGGCTCCACTAATGGTGCCATCCGACCAACAGAAGAGGCGCCGAATGAAGATACTGTTGATCAGCTGCGGAGATGTCGCCACCGAAGCAGGCTTACGCTTCCTGGCCGCGGGCCACCAGGTCACCGCATGGCGCCGAAACGGCGGCAAACTTCCGCCCTCTTTCACCGGACACAGCGTAGACCTTCTCGAACCAGAAGCCTGGCCGAAGATAGATCCGGAAACCGACATCGTACTTTTGACTCCGGTTCCCGCCACCCGAGATGTCGACGGATACGACCGGGGCTATCTGCAAGTAGCGCGTCGCCTCGTCGAGACGCTGGTCACCTCATGCCCCGGCCTACAACGACTTATCTACGTCTCTTCTTCCGCGGTCACCGGCGGTACGGAAGGCCAATGGGCCAACGAATCATCACCGCTAGCCCCGACTCGCCCCACATCGCAGATCCTGGCCGAAACCGAGCTATTGCTGGCCGATAGTGGTCTGCCGCTAACGATTCTCCGAGCTTCAGGAATCTATGGACCGGGACGCACGCGACTGATCGATCTGGTGCGCAACGGGACCGCACGACTTCCCCGAACCTCTCATTGGACCAACAGAATCCACCGAGATGATCTCGCCGCGGCGATCGTCCACGTCGCCGCACTCGGAAATAGAGCCGAGAGCCTTTATATAGCCACCGACAGCGAACCGGCACAGCTTGCTGACGTATACCGCTTCCTCGCCGAAGAGCTCGAAGAAAAATCTCCCGAGATCGAAGCAGAAAGCCACGCTTCTCGTCGGTCTGCGGACCGCAGGCTGAACAACGCCCGTTTGCTCGCTTCTGGATTCATCCCCCGATTCCCTAGCTACCGCGAAGGCTACAAATCAATTCTTGCCGGCGACTCCACTCGCCACGAGTAACTGCCTGTCCGGCCCTCACGGCCTCGATTCCCGCCTCGCTGTAGGCGAGAGGACAAACACAAGGCTCGGCAAATGTCAGTTGAATGATTAGCCGAGCCCAGCATTTGCACCTATGCGCCCTGGTTTAGAACCCCTTGCGCAACGGATTGAAGTGACGTGCCAAGCTAGGCACCGTCTGGCCGGTAATCTGCGCGGCAAGAATTTTGCCGGTCAACGGGCCAAGGGCGACGCCCCACATGCCATGACCGCCTCCGACCGAGATACGCGAAGATTCGGTTTGGCCGACCAGAGGTAGCCCGTCCGCGGTGCATGGGCGTCCGCCCACCCACTCTTCCTTGCGATTCTCCCAATTGATTCCCTGGTATACCGGTGCGGCAGCGGCGACGATGGCCTCGATGCGCTTCGGCTCGAGTTTGTGGTTCACGTCCCGGAATTCCATGGTCCCGGCAATGCGGAAGCGATCTCCCAAGGGGGTGCAGGCCACGCGCTGGGCCGGGAAATAAATTGGGTGAGTTGGCATGTCTTCAGGCTCTACGGTGAAAGAATAACCGCGTCCCGCCTGAACCACCACGTTGACGCCAAACTTCTTGGCCAGATCTGTCATCCACGCGCCAGTGGCCATTACTACGTGATCCGCGGTGATCGCACGCCCCTCCGAACCAACCACGGTGACCGATGCACCGTTATCGCGCACGTCGGTGACGTTGAAGGAACCGATGATGTCGCCGCCACGGGCGATCACGGATTCCGCCAGCGAATCCATGAACTTAGGCGGGTTAATATAACGCTGGTTCTTGATGGCAATACCAGCCGCGACGCTGTTGGACAGCGTCGGTTCGATGGTGCGCAGTTCGTCACCACTCAACAGGTCGAATTCGACCTTGCCGCCGGTCTTGTGGATCATCTCAAATTCGTGCAGCAACCCTTCCCTGTCTTTAACGGACGTGAATCCGGCGAGGAATGGATCCGCGGGCTTGGTCTTTTCGGCTACGCCCGCTCCGGCCGTGGTGGCCTCTGCGATCTCGTCAAAGGAGTCCAGGCCGTTGGTGCCAATCTCGGAGAAGACGCGCATGGCCTGCTCCCACTTCTTGGGAGTGGAATGCCAAGTGAAACCGAGCAGGAAGCGCAAGAGCTTTGCGTCGGCCTTCAGCGGGATGTACAGCGGAGAAGCCGGGTCGAACATCATTTTCAGACCACTGGAGAAGATCGACGGTTCGGCGATCGGCAAGGTCAGTGCTGGGGTCAGCCATCCAGCGTTACCCCACGAAGACCCGGACGCTACACCGCCACGATCAACCACGGTTACTTTGACGCCGGCCTCTTGCAGGTACCAAGCCGTCGACAGTCCAACGAATCCGGCGCCAACAATAACAACATGATCCGGTGCTGGTGTTACCGCCATGGGCTACTCTCCTAGAACGACTTTTGAGGCCCGCATGCGGAGCCATATACCTTCACTCTCGCGCGAACAGAAAGGAAAATCAACGGGCACTGAGGATTCAACGGTGACCGCAACCACACAACTAAGTGATCTGCATTTTCTGCGGCAACTCAGCATGCTTCCCGTATAAAATTCGTAGCTTTTAGGCTATCTCTGCGGTATCCCCCAGAGCTGGTTCTCCCAAGGATCGTCCGGCCTCGCCGGGCGGAGCGCCCTGCGTAGACTGGAAGTAACGACCTTTTCCCGCATAGCGAAGGAACAGCAGTAGATCATGGCATCACGTAAGCCCGCCAAGAAGAAGGCCTCCTCAGGTCACCCAGCTCGACGTCCGGGAGGGAGCAGTGCCCCCTTCGAATCCGAGGTTCGCCAGGCTCTGCAGCCCTTCAAGTCGCAGCTGTTCCGCCACTTCCAAGAAGAAGACCAGCCGGCCAGCGAAACTCGCGCCGGCCTGGAGGGTTTGACTACCCTGCTGATCGCGCACGCGCAGTTGCGCAATAAAGTCGACGTGACCACACTGGACCCCACCGTTCTCGGTGAACAGCTAGGCCACCTTTCCTCACTGGGCAAAGAGGTCTCCGAAGCGAGCGCGGCGATCTTCAAGCATTACCTGACCTTCTTGGGCACCACCGCGAACTTCGGCGGTAGCGTCGAGGAATTCAAGGAGACCTTTGAATTCCTCTCCCGCATGGCCGGTGATTCGCCGATCGTGGTCCCCTTCATGGATGACGAGGAAGCTAACGCAGCCCTGGAGGCGATGCCATTCGTTTTCGCGGCACGTGAGCTGATCGAGTGGGTTGGAGACGGCAAGCCAAGCGACCCCTCCGGAATGATCAGCGGACAGACGCTCCAGGAAGCCGCCGGTGCGCTGGGACTCTTAGTCTCCGTCGATGAACCCGCCGCCCAAGGCACCAATGCCTGGGAACCCGAAGACGGCACAGTTGTTTCGGATCTTGCCTCCATCCCCCGACTCGCGGCCTACTGGGATGCCTTGATCGGCACCGCGATGCTTCGCTACAGCGCGCCGAATGCGGTCCCTACCGAATCACTGCGAGAGGCCCTGCTAGCCTCCAGCGGACCGGGTGCTCGTCTGGTCAAGGAACTCATCGCAGAGATCATCTATTCGCATGTGCTGATCACCACCTTGCAAATTCCCGGACAGGCACAGGTTGCCGAGATGGTTGCTGGGCTATTGACCCATGCGGCCTCCTCGAAGCCACCACGCACAGAATTCGCTCTGCAGATCCCTTCCGAAGACGATCTGCCTGTTGAACAGCATCACCTCATCACGAGCCTCGAAGAGTCCGTCCCACGGGTTGAAGCGATCTTGCGGACCTTTGAACGCGAAGGAATGCTGAAACTTGAGGAAGAAATCACCGTCCCAGTGATCCTGCGCGCGGCATTGGAACGTGCGCTATCCAAGGTGTCGGATCACCTGCTGGAGAACGACCCTGTCGGCATGACTGAGTAACTGGGCCAAAACACCGGAGGGGTGAGAAACGCGATGCGTTTCCCACCCCTCCGGTGTCTAAGCACTGCGAAGCCTAGATGCTGTCCGTAGCGAATTCAGCCGCGTGGCGTGGAATGCGTCCGAACCACGCATCCGCGCCAGGCTTTCCCACGTTCACTACAAAGAATGACTTGTTTCGACCATCGGTGTTTACGATTGCGTCAACGACAGAGTTGTCGAACCCGGCCATTGGGCCTGCTGCAAAGCCGACGGCCTGAACTGCCGTGATGAAATACCCTGCCCGCAATCATGCACAATGGCTGCCCACAGCTGCGCGCATGCCCTGATCACCAAGCATCGCCTTGCATTCTGGGGCGTGAGGGAAGAAAGACGCGAACCCTTCGTGCCACTCGGTTTCGACAGGAAGGATCGCAAAGACCGGCGCATTCAGTGCCTTTTGCTTATTGGTTCCCGCCATAGTCTCAGAGATCTCTTGGCGAGCGTCCGCACTCTTCACCTAGGCGATGCCGCGTCGGCTGGGTATCCATGAGCGTTGGCCCCATTTTCATGGTCTCGTAAGTAGCTTCAAGCACTTCATCCGAAACCGGTTCATCGCTGAAGGTGTTTGCGTTGCAGGCTTCGAAAAACAGTTGATCCGCCGCTTCCGACCCAATGCTCAGCGATTCGCGGGGCTAGTTTTCAGCCTGAACCAACATGTGATGCCCACTCTCGAATGACAATAGGATTCAAGAGGCTTAGCAGGAAAGCTCGATGGGGTCATCCCGAAATCGGGGAGTGGTATACAGCGCTCTGAGGCTGAAGGTGATTATAAAAGGTACGTCGCGCCACTAACGAACTCAGGCGTGCGATGGGGGCACAACGCCGAAGAAAGATCAGTCCATCCATGACGCAACGTACCTTTTAATCACTGCGGAACTCTTGATGATGCCACTCGCAAAACATCACCAATTTCCCTGCGGTGATCGGTCTTCACCGATACGTATATAACTTATCGCGATTACAAGAATTCCGAAATCATACTTAAGTAGGAGGGTAGGGCTCAGAAGGGGATACTGGCACTAAGTATCCACCGATCATCCACAACCCTTGTGCTGAACCGCCCACCGAAGGCATTCATGCGATCCTTCATACCGATCAGCCCGATTCCACCGCCGGAGAGCTCGCCCCCGCTTGGATGAGAATTTGGCATCTGATTAGTCATTTCAAGGACAGCATTCGGCCCTACGACCTCCAAACTCATGGTGCAAACCCCTCCCCGACGACCATGTTTGATGATATTGGTCGCCGCTTCCTGCATAACCCGATACAGCGCAGTCTGCGCAGATCTCGGAAGCGCCGAAATGTTCTCGCCCGTGTGAGACGTCACTTCAAATCCAGACTCATGTAAACGTTGCGAGAAGATCTCCACGCCCTGGACCGCGTATACAGTTGTCGCCGCCGGTTTGTCGACACCGGACCCGGACGAACCACTCATCGTTCCGTCGGTCCGCAAGACGTTTAGCATCAGGCGCAAATCATGCAATGTTTCGGTACTGAGCTTCGCGATGATGTCGATAGCCTCGATTGCCGCTTCCCCATTATTGGCAAACTTTGCAGCCTTGGACTGCATGGCCACAACGGTAATGTCGTGCGCGACGATATCGTGCAGGTCGCGCGCAATATTCTTGCGTTCACGCTCAACGGCAATCCTGCTCTGCTCGCTGTTCTCCTGCATCTGCCGAATCGCATTGAGATTTCGTTCGCGCAAGTGGAAAATACTGCGGGCCAGAACATAGGCCAAAACGGCAAGCGGAACGAAAATCACCAGTAGGATCGCGTCCTCGCCTGCCCTGACCCCGTATTGCCCCATCCATACGAGCAGCATCACCAGATACCAATTACGCACCAGTGAAGATGCAACCGTCGCGGCAAGGACACTGAAGATCACGAGCGAGAAGACCAGCCACAGCAAGAGGCCGCCGTCCCAGAAGAAGAAAAAGAGCGTGGCTAGATACATGCCGAGCGAGGTGGCAACCCATCGCATGCCGATCGCCAACGAGGCGGACAGCAGCAACCCAACGCCCACCCCGCGAATAACGCTCGAAGACGAATTACCTATCCCGTCCTGAAGCAACGTATAGCCCTCTGTCGCGGTAATGGCGGCAAAGGCGAGAATACCCGTCCAGACGACAACGCCCCGACCAGCAAAAAGCTTAGTCAGGGCGGTTTTTATTCGCAGTCTCATATGCGGAATACTTTACCGGGTTACGGGTAAAGTCAAATACGCCTCTAACCGCAGGCGTAGCCGTAGTTTTTGCACACCCACTTAGAGAAGTCGGTGCCCCAACCGGCAGGACTTGCAACGCCCGATGAAGAATAGGTAGGTTCTGCCACTGGTGCCGCCATAGCCGGCGCGGCAAACGCTAATGGAGTTGCCGCCAGCGCGGCCACGGCCAAGATCTTTAAAGCTTTCATTTCAAACCCCAAACTCTTGAACTTATATACTTCGATTCATGCCAGGTTGTTTCTTGTGCCAACCACCGTTCAAAGGACCCCAATGGAACAGATTAAGGTGCTCATCGTCGATGACGAGCCGCTGATTCGGCATGCGCTTAGCACGATCCTAGCAACTGATCGTCGAATTGTGACCGTTAATACTCAAGAAAATGGTGAAGGGGCGGTTAATTATTGTGAAACACATGATGTAGACGTTGTTCTTATGGATTTGCAAATGCCAATTATGGACGGGATTGAAGCGACCAAAATTATCAAATCTGCCCATAATAGCCCCGCAATCCTTGCAATTACGGCCTTTTCATCAGATGACTATCTGGTTCCGGTGCTCATGGCCGGAGCCAGCGGCTACCTCGTGAAGGACACGGAGCCGGCCGAAATCATCGCGGCAGTTCATGCCGTTCACCAAGGCTCGGCGGCTATCTCCCCGTCGGTTTCTTCTGATCTAATCTCGGCTGTAAAAAACGTTTATAGTAAATCGCACGACATTGCAGGACTTATCGAAGATCTCGGACTAACTAATCGCGAAATGCAAATATTGGATCTTTTGGCAAAAGGATTCAACAATACGGAAATCAGCCGTCAGCTCGCGATCTCCGAGGCGACGGTAAAAACCCATATGGCGAAAATCTTCATGAAGCTCGAAGTGCGCGACCGCGTGCAGGCCCTCGTCGCCGCAGCCCGGCTAGGACTCGTCGAGATCTCCCGCCAAGTCTAGAGTTGTGAACTCGGCCTCTTATTGTTGCCTTGACAGACTTTGCGGGAATAGATTCGCTCATATTACGTTGAACATGAGCATAGACCACTCAAGTTTCTATTAGGAGGCTCACTTGCCAGCATTTTTCGGCTCCTCGTCAGATGGCTCGTTCGAGGAATTCCTCTCCCGGTTCCTTTCCTCGCGCACCCAAGCCGCGCGTCCCATCGACATTACGCGCCTGCTTTCGCAGCGCACCCACGAAGCAGTGTCCATCGCGGCTGCCTTCGCACATGAAAACGGTCATGCAGAAATCGATGCACTGCACCTGCTGGTCGCGTTGCTTCGCACCGAACCCGCCGGCCAGCACTTGAGCGCCATGGGCGTTGATCTGGAAGCCCTGGCCAAAGACGCCATCGAACGCTTGCCACGTCGGGAAGAAGCCACCGAGAAGCCATCACGCCTCTCGTCCGCCGCCCAGCGCAGCCTGTTCGATGCCTACCAGGTCGCTCGAAATTACGGTTCGACTTACATCGACCCGGAACACCTGTTCCTCGCCTTTGTCTTCTCCCCCGAATCTCCTGTGGGCATGCTGCTCGCGCAGCACGGTATCACCGGCCAGTCCCTGCAGCAGGCAGCCATGGAGCAGGCCCAGCGCGCCCAGACGGGAGAGGTGGAGTCCGGCGAAGAGCAAGACGTCTCTATGCTGGAACGCTACGGTACCGACCTGACGGCGCTGGCCTCCGATGGCCAGATCGACCCGGTCATCGGCCGCGAGGACGAATTGGCCCAGACCATTGAGATCCTGGCCCGTCGAACGAAGAACAACCCGGTGCTCATTGGTGAGGCAGGCGTCGGCAAAACCGCCATCGCCGAGGGGCTCGCCCGTGCCATCGTTGCGGATGAAGTCCCGGAACAGATCCGTGGCGTCCAGCTGATCTCCATCGACCTGCCCGGCATGCTCTCCGGCACCCGGTACCGCGGCGACTTCGAACAGCGGCTGACCGGCCTGCTCGAAGAGGTGGCCGACGCCGAGGGCCAAACACTGATATTCATCGATGAAATGCACCTCTTGGTCGGAGCCGGTTCCGGCGAGTCCGGAAATATGGACGCCGCAAATATCCTCAAGCCACGCCTGGCCCGCGGAGAGCTGCACCTGATCGGCGCCACCACCCTGGATGAATTCCGCAAGGTAGAGAAGGACTCCGCCCTGGCCCGCCGATTCGGCAAGGTCACCGTGGGAGAACCCTCTCAGGAAGTCGCGCTGGCAATCCTTGACGGGTTGCGCGAATCCTACGAAGACCACCACCAGGTGCAGTACACTCCCGAGGCACTGAAAGCAGCCGTCTCCTTGTCGGCTCGCTACCTGACAGACCGTCGCCTGCCGGACAAGGCGATCGACCTGCTCGATATTGCCGGTGCCCGCAGGTCAATCGCCGCAGGCGGTACCGAAGACGTGCAGGCGCTGCGCAACGAACTGGTGGAAGCAGATCGCGACAAGGCCCGAGCCGTCGGCGAGGAACGCTTCGAAGATGCCGGTGCGTGGCGCGACCACATCGCAACACTTACCGAACGCATCGCCGCCGCGGAGCAGGCGGGAGACTCGGGGGTTACCCGCATCGTCGATGAGGCCCAGATTTCCGAGGTCATCTCCCGGTCTACCGGCATCCCGACCTCGCGGATCAACGGGGACGACAAGACTCGATTGGCCTCCCTTGAGGAGCAGCTGCATGCTTCGGTCATCGGCCAGCATGACGCGGTGGCCGCGGTATCCCGCGCAGTACGCCGCAGCCGTACCGGGTTGGCCCCGGCACAGCGTCCGATCGGTTCCTTCCTGTTCCTCGGTCCCACCGGTGTGGGCAAGACCGAGTTGGCCAAGGCCCTGGCCAACAACCTCTTTGGCTCCTCCGAGTCGCTGGTGCGCATCGACATGAGCGAGTACGGAGAGAAGCACACGGTTTCGCGGCTCATCGGCGCCCCTCCGGGCTACGTCGGCCACGACGAACCCGGGCAGCTCACCGAAAAGGTCCGCCGCAACCCGTATTCGGTGATCCTGCTCGACGAGATCGAGAAGGCCCACCCGGACGTGTTCAACGTGCTGTTGCAGGTGCTGGATGACGGTCGGCTGACGGATACCGCCGGACGCACCGTGGACTTCTCCAACACACTGATCCTGATGACCAGTAACCTCGGTGGCGAGCACCTCGCCAGCAAGGCCGGCAACTTCGGCTTCACCTCGATCAATGCCGGCAGCGAGAAGGCCGAAATTCGAGCCAAGGTGATGGGCAAGGTACGCGAGTTCATGCGTCCCGAGTTCCTGAACCGGCTCGATGAGGTACTGCTCTTCGGCAAGCTCAGCGAATCCGAGATCGCCCAGATCGTCAAGCTGGTACTCGATGAGACCCGCAAGCACCTGGCGGGGCAAGAACTCAAGCTGCACGTCACCGACGCCGCAATCACTTGGTTGGCAGCCGAGGGCTATGACCCGGAGTTTGGTGCCCGCCCGCTGCGCCGCCTGGTGCAGCGCAAGGTGCAAGACGCCATTGCCGATCTATTGATCGGCGACGAAGTCGCCGCCGGAGACACCATCGAGGTGGACTTCGCCGGAGGCCAGCTCTCGGTTGCCAAGCAGGTTCCGGCCGCAGCCGCGGAACCGGCTGCACCGGTTATGGACTACTTCGGCAGCTAAGACTCCATGAAAACCAGAACCTACAGATCATCGCGATCTGTAGGTTCTGTTTTTCGTTTAAGTCTAGAAACCACTGCCGGCTCGCGGTAGGTTGAGCCCATGCCAAACATCGCCATGATCACCCTCGACGCCCAAGACGAAGTAGCTGCCGCCGAGTGGTGGCGGAAACGTCTCGGAGCCGAATACGCCGGGCAGTACCCGGGGTTCACCATGCTTACCGTCCCGGGCTTCAGCGCCAGGCTCGGATTTCAAAAAGTTGAATCGGTCTCCGCTGATAAGAATCGAGTGCATCTCGATCTAGAAGCCGATGGCGACCGCGAACAAAGCGTCGCCGGCTTTGTGGCCGCCGGCGCGGTCTTGGTTGAAGAACACACCGAGGATCCTAGCTTTGGGTGGAGCGTACTGCGCGATCCCTTTGGCATTACCTTCTGCCTTTCCGACCCGCACTAAGTCACACGCACTTTCCCAACGTGCAGAGCGGCATCGCTTCGATAGACTGATATTTACTCGAGTCTCCGGAGGTTCTCATGCGCTTGCGCTTCATATTCACCGCGGCGCTGGCCGCCCTGGCATTGACCGGTTGCTCGGTTCAAGCAACCCCGCCGCCCGGCGAAACTGCAGGTGTTCCGGCTTCGGCCACGACGTCATCACCTTCGCCAAGCCCGAACCCCGCTGCGGCCGAATCCTCAGCGACGCAACGTTATGATCCTGCGCGCGGCCTAGACGCTAGCGGACAGGACTGGGCCGATTCCATGATCCAGGCCTGGTTGGATAACTCCGGCATCAAGTCGGTCAAGGGTTTTCTCGGTGCCTACAAGCTCATAAATTCGTGGGATTCACCCAAGCCCGGGCATCTGTCCATTCATCTGGACAACTCATACCGTTTTAATCAGGACGGATCGGCCGATCATCTTGGGGGCCCCAAAGACGAACTGCGGATCATGGGGCGGGTCATGTTCGAAAGCATCGGCGAAAAATCCCCGGAGCTCGAATCAGTCACCTTTGCCACGGAGAACAAGCAGCATTCGGGCACCTTCTCGCGTGCCCGCACCGGAGCGGACCCGGCGGACCGGGAGGCCTGGGCCGAGGAAAAGTACGTGCAGTGGCTCGAAGCAATGAATGATACCTACGAGTCATTCTGCTCAGCGAGCATCAAGAAGATCGAAACCTATCGCGACTGCATTCCCACCGATCCCCACGCCTACATCGATTCGGTCTCTTCCCCGGCAATTGGCGAGCTAGTCGTCACCCTCGCCCCGGGGATCTGGCAGGGGAACACCTACGATACCGATTCGATACCCGGCGTCGACTTCGTTTCGGGCAACATGATGCTCAAAATCAACAGCAAAGCCCACGGACCGGAGCAGGTGGAAACTCTCACCGTCAAGGTGCAGGGAACTGAGGAAACGAGTACCGAACACAAATCAGAGTGGACCCAGTAGGCGTTTGGTCAGTGACGGGCCCCGGCCCGCGCATACGAGCCAAAGTGGTGAACACCCGGTTCGTGGAACCGAACAACAAGACTTAGCCTTGAAGGCATGGACCAGGAAATGAGAATCCCATGGGAAAGCGGAACCCTCACCGCCATCGTTGACCACGCGGAGCATCCCAGCGCTTTTCTGATTCTGGCTCATGGATCTGGAGCGGGCAAAGACCACGACTTCATGTCGGGGTTTTCCCAAGCAATGGCTAAGCGTGGAGTATCGGTATTGCGTTTTAACTTCCCCTATATGGACGCCGGGAAGAAGTTTCCTAATAAGGCTCCCGTTGCCCTAGCGGTGTGGAAACACGTCCGAGAATGGGCCGGCACCCACCTGACAGGCGACCTACCCGTTTTTACCGCCGGGAAATCCTTCGGCGGGCGAATGGCGTCTCTGGCGGTTGCCGAGGACATGCCCACCGAAGCGCTCATTTTTCTTGGGTATCCCTTGCATGCCCCCAAGAAGGAAGAAAAGCTTCGCGACGAGCATCTCTACCCGCTGAGCACACCGATGCTTTTCCTCGAAGGAACCCGTGATCCCTTCGCGAACCCGGCAATCATCTCTCGCGTAGTCGCAGGGTTGAACGCCGACTGCGAACTTATCTGGTTCGAGGGCGGTGACCATTCATTCAAGGTTGCCCGTTCCGGTCGCAGCGTCGCCGAGGATGGCGCACAATTGACCGAAGCCACCGAGAAATTCATTCGAAGGCACCTGAACTGATGTCTGGCACATCGCAACACAAAAACAGACGGTATCCGAATGACTGCGTGTACCTTCGGGCAAGGCCAGAACCCCCAGTCATTTCGGTCCCTGGATCACCAAGCCCCCGGCGGTGATCACCATCTGTTTCACCATCATCGGTGCAGCAATTCTGCGCGGTTACTCCGTCTCCGGCGAGCCGAGGAAAGCGCCCGGATCGGTGAAGAATTCCCGCCAGTTTCTGACCAGTTCCAAGTGGTCGTATTCGCTCTCGCGGAACCCCCAGGAACCGACCTCCAGTATTCGTGCTCCAGGGAAGGCGGCCAGTACCGGGGAATGGGTGGAGATGAGCACCTGCGAGCCGCGCTCCACGATCCCGCGCAGCCGCTCGATCAACTGCACGCAGCCGGTTAGGGACAGCGCCGACTCGGGCTCGTCGAGGACCCACAGCCCCTTGAGCCGGATCCGTTCCTCGATGAGGTCCAAGAAAGATTCGCCATGGCTGCGCTCATGCAACGCCGATCCCACGCTCGATTCCTCCAAGTACGTGTAGAAGGAATGCATGGTTTCGGCACGCAGAAAGAACCCCTTGCGTGGGGCGGCAGCACCACGGTGAAGTTTCAGCAGCTGCGAGAGGGTGGATTCAGAGGCCCGGGTGGCATGCATGGCGCCGGTGGATCCGCCCTCGGCGTTCAACCCGTACGCGATGGCCAGAGCTTCGAGCAGCGTTGACTTGCCGACCCCGTTCTCCCCCACCATCACGGTCACCGCTCCCAGGTCCAGGCCTTCGAGCAGAAGTTGGCGTACCGGCGGCATCACCATAGGCCAGTGCGCGGGCAACTCGGCATTCGGCTCGCTTGCCTCGATCCGACGCACCGGCAAGAACAAATCGCTTCGATTCATCGCCACTTATTGGCTACCTCTGCTGCTGCAAAAAGCGGTAGACCTCGGTCTCATCCACGCCGGGGAAGGCACCGGTTGGCATGGCGGCCAAGAGGTGGGTGTTGGCGCGCGTCGAAGGCCATGCGTTGCCGAACCACTCGCTGGACAGCTCGGCCGGTGGACGCCTGCAGCAATTTTCATCTGGACAGGTCGACTGGCAACGCTCCTTGGTGTCGCGGCCGCGGAACCATTTCACATGCTCAAAGGGAACGCCTATGGACAGTGAATACAATCCCGAGGAGTGCCGCTCGGTCCGCGCGGTGCACCAATAGGTCCCGTTGACCGTGTCCGTGTACTGCTCGAAGGAGCGGAACTTATCCAGCTGGTCAAAGACCACGCGGCTGGTCCAGTAGCGGCAGATGCTCTGCCCTTCGATGGCGCCGGTATGGTCGGCAGGAAAATTCACCCGGTCATTCTCGTAGGCCTTGTGCAGGATGCCCGATTCGTGGACCTTCTGGAAGTGGCAGGTCATGCCCAGATGCTCGGTGGCCAGATTCGTGAACCGGTGCGCCGCGGTTTCGTAGGAAACCGCAAAGGCATCACGCAGATCCTCAATGGCCAGTTCCCGGTTGGCCTTGGCCCGGCGCAGGAATGCCGTGGTGGATTTCTCCGGCATCATCAGCGCCGCGGCGAAATAGTTTGTGGCGACGCGCTGGTCCAGGAAGTCCGCATAGCTTGTGGGTGCCTCATGCCCGAGCAGGTAGTGGCCCAGCGCCTGCAATAGCACCGAGCGCGGATCATGCTCGGAGCGGCTGGTCTGGGTCAGATAGATCCTTTTGTTCTTCAGATCCGTGACCGAACGGGTCGAGTGCGGGAGATTTCCCACGAACCGGAGGCTGAAGCCGAGATGCTCGGCGATATCCGCCGCGCGATGGTGCGAGAGCGGGCCTTCGTCATGACCTACCGCCGCGAGCACCTTGGCCGCTTCCTGCTCGATTTCCTTGTAGTAGTTGTTTCGCTGGCGCATCTCTTGGCGCAACGCCGTGTTGGCTCGACGAGCCTCCTCCGGTGTTGCCGCCTGTTCGTTGAGCCGGCGCTCCAATTCATGCTGCAGCCCGACCAGGGATTCCAGCACGTCCATCGGCAACCGCGTGCCGACCCGCACCGTGGGCAGACCCAATGCCTCGTAGAGCGGGCCGCGTTGGGCCCGTTCCAAATCGATTTCCAGCGCCGCGCGACGAGTGGGAGGCTCCGCACCTAGAAGATCATCAACACCTACCTGCAACGCCCTGGCCAGAGACTTCAGCAGGGAAAGCTTCGGTTCGCGTTTGCCGTTTTCGATCAGCGACAGCTGGCTCGGCGCCGTATCGACCAAGGTTGAAACGTCGTCCAGGGTCAACCCCTTGGACTTGCGCAGGTGGCGGATCCGCCGGCCGAGCGCGAGCGTGTCCAGGGCGGCGTCAATGCCCTGATCGGTTTCCGGTTCTTGCGATGAGCTTCGATTCCATGTGGGTGCAGTCACATTCATAGCCTAAGCGAAGAACAGGTAATTTTTCTAGAAATTCGGTAAAAATCGCGTCGATAACGTCGTTTCGTTAGCTTATGCGCCAAAGTTTTCGGCTTCTTCGCTTTCACCGCTGAGTTCTGTTTTCGCCCTTGCCTCGGCTGGCCGCTCCGGTTGCCTCCGTTGAACCGCGTCCCGCACAAGCAGCCTTCATGAGATTCACATCGAATTTTCAGCCAGAAATTGGTATCACCACGGCGTTGCCACTCGTTATACGTTTCGAGCACACTGTCCATCCACCAATATTCGAAGGGAGCCGCAAGATCGCCTCCATTGCCATTAGACCCATCACGCCTGCCGTTCGAGCCCCCGCCGAGGATTCCTGCCAGGCCCTGATTATTCTGGGCATGGACGGTGCGGGGAAAACCACCACCATCCGCGAACTGGTGCGCAGCTTGGAGCTCCGTGGCCAAGCTGCCCAAAGCCTGGCAAACCCTGCCGGGCGCCGCTGGCTGACGCGTGCGGAACAAAAGCTCGGGCTCACTATGCCAATAGCCCTTCAGGACGCGATGGAGACGATGATCCGCACCGGCAACATCGCCTTGAACGCTAGGCGAGCTGCGCTGTTCCCGGGCGTGACCGTGATGGACCGCCACCTCTTTTGCCAGCTTGCGCTGCGCAGCATCCGCCAGTTGCCGCACGGACGCTTCCTGACGTGGCTGGCCCGGAACAGCGTGCAGCGGGCGCAGGTGGTCGTCCTAGACGTCGACGTGCGCACCGCTCATGCTCGCATCGTTGCGCGCGGCGAGGATTCGGAAACCTATGCCTTCCTGCACGCCAGCCGGGCAGAGTATCTGCGGCTTGCGGCAACCCACGGCTGGCCCGTCATCGATGCCACGCAGAGCACCGCGCGGGTGGTCGATGAGCTGATGACCCTCTGGGAGAAGTAAACTCGAACCATGAGTGAAGCTCCCCAGCAATTCCTGCCAGGTTCCGTCACCCCGCTTGCCCAGAGCAGCAAGAAGCAGTGGGAGCTGGGCCAGGTCCGCCAGATCTGCGCCGGTGAATTGACGGACGGCGGGCAGCTCACCGCGGCATCCCAAGATTCGGGCAGCTGGCAACTTTCGATTCGCTCGATCGAAAAGGCCGGGTCCTTCCACAACGCGGGGACCTCGCAGGTGCTCACCCTGCTAGCCGGAGATTTTCTCCAGCTCGACGTCGACGGGCAGGCGCAAGGCCTGGAACCGCTGCGCCCGCTGAAAATCGAGGCAACGCTTCCGGTCTCCACCAGCCAGCCCGCACAGGAGCTGCTGGTTCTGCATCTGCTCACCCGGCCCGAGCGGGTACGCGGCACGGTGCGCATCGTTGAGCTTTCCAAGAAGCGCGAGCAGTACCTCTTCGATGGCCAGCTGGGCATCATGCTGCAGGGCAACGGCGTCCTGACGCTGCACGGCGAAGAGCGCAAGCTCGAACTGCGCGATACCGTCATCGGCGGTGATGCGGCCGAACCGACGATCTCCGGGCGCGGATTCATGGCCGTCGTTTCGCTAGACCTGCCGTAACCGCCATAGATCGCACACACCTGGCTTAGCTGCCTTTGGCGCGCCCACAACCCCAAACCGCCACCACTTCATTCCTCAAGAAAAACACTTCTTCAGATTACGAAGTCTCCAAATCAACCATTTCTGCCATTTTTCACTTATTCATGCGAAAAAACCTACTTTTTTCAGCTTTCTCGAAGAACCGCGAATCTTTCCCTCGAATACCCCTATTCGCCCCCTTGCATCTACGGAAAAGTAAGTGTCACGAAGAAGTTCACCGCATCTCTCCGATTCGGGCGAACACCAACATGTGGGCGAAGGGGCCAGAACAATGACCGAGCAGAATTCGATCGACAACCGCATCGCAACTATCGAAAACGATTGGGCGAACAACCCACGCTGGAGCGGGACCACCCGCGACTACAGCGCAGCCGACGTCGTGAAACTGCAGGGCCGGGTTCAGGAAGAGCACACCCTGGCCAAGCGTGGCTCCGAGAAGCTGTGGAAGCAGCTGACCGAAGAAACCCCGACCGGCGGCTACACCAACGCACTGGGTGCGTTGACCGGCAACCAGGCGGTCCAGCAGGTCAAGGCCGGCCTGCGGGCCATCTACCTCTCCGGTTGGCAGGTCGCCGCGGATGCAAACATTTCCGGCCAGACCTACCCGGACCAGTCGCTCTACCCGGCCAACTCGGTTCCGCAGGTCGTACGCCGCATCAACAACGCGTTGCTCCGTGCAGATGAGATCGAATTCTCCGAGGGCATCCAAAGCGTCGAGGACTGGATGGTCCCGATCGTCGCAGATGCCGAGGCAGGATTCGGCGGCCCGCTGAACGCCTACGAGCTGATGAAGTCGATGATCACCGCCGGTGCCTCGGGAGTCCACTGGGAAGACCAGCTGGCTTCGGAAAAGAAGTGCGGCCACCTCGGCGGCAAGGTGCTGATCCCTACCCAGCAGCACGTCCGCACGCTGAATGCGGCCCGCCTGGCGGCCGACGTGGCCGGCACTCCCTCGGTGGTCATCGCCCGCACCGACGCCGAGGCGGCAACCCTGATCACCTCGGATGTCGACGAACGCGATCAGCAATTCATCACCGGCGAGCGCACCGCGGAGGGCTTCTATAAGGTCCGCAACGGCATCGAACCATGCATCGCCCGCGCCAAGGCCTACGCTCCGTACTCCGACCTCATCTGGATGGAAACCGGAACCCCGGACCTGGAAATGGCCCGCAAGTTCGCCGAATCGGTCAAGGCCGACTTCCCGGATCAGATGCTCTCCTACAACTGCTCGCCTTCCTTCAACTGGAAGAAGCACCTGGACGACGCGACGATCGCCAAGTTCCAGCGCGAACTCGGCGCGATGGGCTTCAGCTTCCAGTTCATCACGCTGGCCGGCTTCCACGCGCTGAACCACTCGATGTTCGACCTCGCCGAGGGCTATGCCCGCGAAGGCATGAGCGCCTACGTCGAACTGCAGGAGCGCGAATTCGCCTCCGAGTCCCGCGGCTACACCGCAACCAAGCACCAGCGCGAAGTAGGCACCGGCTACTTCGACGCGATCGCCACGGCATTGAACCCCAATGCCTCCACCCTCGCTCTGGTCGGCTCCACCGAAGAAGGCCAGTTCCACTAACTCGGACCCCAGCGGTCCGGACGGTGGGGCCGGCATTGACGCCGGCCCCACCGCCCTCAAACTTTTAAGGAAAAGATCATGTCAACCCCCACCTCCCTGAACCCGATCCAGATCACCGCTACCCCAGTGCGCTACCAGGAGCAGATCCTCACCGCACAGGCCCTTGAATTCATCGCCGCCCTGCACCAGGCGTTCGAAGGCCGCCGCGCCGAGCTGATGCAGCGCCGCCAGCTGAATCGGGCGCGCATCGCCAATGGCAAGGACCCGAAGTTCCTGGAGGAAACCCGCCACATCCGCGAAGATTCAAGCTGGCAGGTGGCCCCGATCGCTCCGGGCCTGGAGGACCGCCGGGTGGAGATCACCGGACCGATCGAGCGCAAGATGGCGATCAACGCGTTGAACTCCGGCGCGAACGTGTGGCTGGCCGACATGGAGGACGCCTGCTCACCGACCTGGCAGAACGTGATCAAGAACCAGGTGAACCTGCTGCGCGTGCTGGACGGCGAGCTCGACTTCACCGCCCCGGACGGCCGGGACTACAAGCTGCACAGCTACGAGCTGTCGCAGCTGCCAACCATCGTGGTCCGCCCGCGTGGGCTGCACCTGCCGGAGAAGCACCTGCTGATCGACGGGACGCCGATCGCCGGCGCCTTTGTCGACTTCGGCCTGCATTTCTTCCACAACGCCCAGCGGCTGATCGATTCGGGCCGCGGCGCCTACTACTACCTGCCGAAGCTGGAGAACCACCTGGAGGCGCGGCTGTGGAACGACGTGTTCCTGCTGGCCCAACAGCTGCTGGGCATCGATCGCGGCACCATCCGCGCCACGGTGCTCATCGAGACCATCACCGCGGCCTTCGAGATGGAGGAGATCCTCTACGAGCTGCGTGAGCACTCGGCCGGGCTGAACGCCGGACGCTGGGACTACATCTTCTCGATCATCAAGAACTTCCGTTCCCGCGGCCCGCGCTTCGTCTTCCCGGACCGGGACCTGGTGACCATGACCAGCCCGTTCATGCGCGCCTACACCGAGCAGCTGGTCCGTGCCTGCCACCGCCGCGGCGCCAGCGCCATCGGCGGAATGAGCGCCTTCGTGCCCAGCCGCAAGGACGCCTCCATCAACCAGCTCGCCTTCGCGAAGGTCTCCGAGGACAAGTCCCGCGAGGCCAACGACGGCTTCGACGGCTCCTGGGTGGCCCACCCGGACCTGGTGCCGGTGGCCCGCGAGGTGTACGACGAGGTTTTGGGCGCCAACGCGAACCAGATCTCCCGGACCCGCGAGGACGTGGAAGTTTCCGAAAGCGAGCTGCTGAACGTGGCAGGCCTGGAGGGCCGGATCACCGAGCGCGGGATCCGCGAGAACATCGAGATCGCCATCCGCTACATCGAGTCCTGGCTGCGCGGCAACGGCGCGGTGGCGCTGCGCAACCTGATGGAGGATGCGGCCACCGCGGAAATCTCCCGCTCCCAGCTGTGGCAGTGGATCCACCAGTCGGCCATCACCGACGAGGGCGAGATCATCACCCGCCGCTGGGTGCAGGATCTGGCCGAAGAAACCATGGAGCGGATCGAGCGCTTCGAGGGGGACCGCTTCGAGCAGGCGGTGGAGATCTTCGAGGCCAGCGCGCTGCGCGACGACTTCCCGACCTTCCTGACCAAGAACGCCTACCTGCGCTACCTGGACACCCCGGCTCCGGCCTACGAGATAGCGGGCTAGTCCAGGACACCAACTCGGCTGCACGCGCCTGAACTCAACAAGCGAAGCGGTACGGCCACGAATTGCGGCATTCATCGGATGGTAACCAGCCCATCCGGGGGATGCCGTTTTTCGTGCCCCGTAGTTGCCACGCCATGCTAGGCATTGACCGCTCGACCTCTGGCGCTTCTCGTTCGCAAAGCGGAATTGAAATCCGAAAATGAGTTGATCATCGCGTTCCAAGCAGCTGGAATTCCATATGACCTTGCGAAGGACGCGGCGTGGGTCATCATGAACATCATCAT
Organism: Glutamicibacter sp. BW80; assembly: GCF_002332385.1. Classification (NCBI taxonomy): domain Bacteria; kingdom Bacillati; phylum Actinomycetota; class Actinomycetes; order Micrococcales; family Micrococcaceae; genus Glutamicibacter; species Glutamicibacter sp. BW80. Next base: position 146,132 of record NZ_NRGV01000031.1, read on the forward strand.
CTAGTTGATACCAGCCAGATGGTAAGTTAGACGTTTTAAATGGTATGGAGAATTTGTGGCTGAAACTACCGACGACGATAAACCTTTGAACAAGGCCATCGCGATTTTCTGGGTGATACTGGTTCTCTTTGCAGTCTTGGTGTTCATCTCGCTTCCGCTTTCGGCGGGCATCGGAAGTTCAATTTTGATTTTTGGAATGGAACAAGTTCGTCAAGATATTGCTGGTTGGTTCGTTTACTGGGCGATGGGCACGTTGCTTGCGACTGCGATTGTCGCCGGAATCATTGAAGCTGTACTCAAGTCGAAACTTCCAGGCAACAAGCCTCTTCGAGAAGCCGCATCATGGTCCACCGGATTTGTTGTCATGACTGTTTGCTACTCGGGATTTTTCTACTCTTGGGTGGCTTGTGTGGTTGCTTCAGCAGTCTCAGCATTGTTGTTCATCTTGTTGCTGTGGATCGTCAAGAAGTTTCCTGCACCTAGGCGACCCACGTCGCAAGCGGACTGAGCACTACCAATATACGGCCACGAATAACGGCATTCATCGGATGGTAACCAGCCCATCCGGGGGATGCCGTTTTTCGTGCCCCGTAGGATGTTTCCATGGCCTTCCAATTTCGTTCCCCCGCCGCCGGCCGCTGGGAGGCGGACCTCCTGGGCGAGGGCTTCGCCCGGCGCACGCTCCCGCTGTCCGACGGGTCAACCGCGACGCTGATCCGCCACCGCCCGAAATCCGCGCGGCCGCAATTCGCCCCGCCCTTGCGCGGGCTGGCGATCCTCTACGTGCACGGCTGGTCCGACTACTTCTTCCAGCGCGAACTGGCGCAGTTCCTGAGCACCGCGGGAGCCGACTTCTACGCGCTGGATCTGCGCAACTACGGGCGCAACCTCACCGCGGACAGCACCCCGGGGTTCATCACCGACCTGGAAGACTACTTCGAGGAATTCGATGCGGCGCACCGGATCATCTCCAGCGCCCACCCGGGAACCCGCTTCGTGATGCTCGCCCATTCCACCGGCGGGCTGAGCGCCGCCCTGTATGCCGCGGCGCACCCGGCAAAGGTGGACGCGCTGGCGCTGAACAGCCCCTGGCTGGAATTCCAGGCCTCCGAGTTGGGGCGCACCGCCCTGGCGAAGCTCCTGGCGGTGGCCAGCGGGCGCAATCCGCACCGGAACCTGCCAACCATCGACCCGGGCTTCTACACCCGCACCGTCTCAAACCGCTTCGAGGGCGAATGGGACTATGACCTGCAATGGCGTCCGGCCAACGGATTCACGCTCAGCACCGGATTCATCTCCGCGGTATTCGCCGCCCAGGCGAAGGTGAAAAAGGGGTTGGAGCTGCGCCAGCCGGTGCTGGTGATGCTCAGCGCCCGGGACTACCTGCTGCCGCGCTGGAGTGACGCGGCCACCCGCTCAGATGTGGCGCTGAACGTGCAGGTGGTCGCGCAGCGCAGCATCAACCTGGGCCGCGAGCTGCACCTGGTGCGGCTGCCCGATGCGCTGCACGACGTGTTCCTCTCCGCCGCGCCGGTGCGCTCCGCGGCCTACCTGCGCCTGGGTTCCTGGTTGGCCACGGTCAAGAACCGGCAGGCCGACTCGTCGCTTGCGCGCAGCGTGCGGCGCACCGTGGGCGGCTAGCTACGGTGCGGTGACCGGAGGCTGCGGCACCCGGTCGTTGACCAGTTCCAGCTCCCAGCCCGCGGCGCGGCGGGCGAGGATCGCCACCGAGCCGTTGCGGATGGTATCCAATTTGTAGCCGGCGAAATGCGAGAGCGTGTAGCGGATGATCGTGCCGTGGCAGACCACCGCGACGTTCTGCCCCGGGTAGTCCGCGGCGATCTGCTCGATCGCGCGCAGCCCGCGGTCCACCACCGATTCCAGCGCTTCGATGCCCCCGCCCAGCTTGCCCGGCCAGCGCTCCGCCGCCTCGGTCTCCAGCACCCCTTCGCCCTCGCCGTAGTCCCGCTCGATCAGCAGATCGTAGGCCGGACCGAGCTCCAGCCCCAACCCGTCGGCAATAATCTGCGCCGTTTCCCGGGCCCGGCTCAGTGGGGAGGAAACAATGACGTCCCAGCGTGCGGCGCCAAGGACCTCAACTGCATCGCGCGCCTGCGCCCGCCCGGTGTCGTTCAATGCGATATCGCTGCTGCCCTGCAACCGCCCTTCGAGGTTCCAGCGAGTCTGACCGTGTCTGATGAATCCAAGTTCCATAGGGTTATTCTCCCACCGCGGGCCAACATAATTAACGCGTCCCAGGTGCCTGCCCCTGAGTCCGGCCTCTATTCTGACCCAAACCGGTGACAGCGTATACCTAGCTCAATTCCAGAACCGTGTCGCAATGGTTCATCACAGCCGTCGAATGCGTTGCGATTAACACGGTGGCTCCCCCAGCTGCGATATTACGAAGCTCCTTCATCACCATGGACTCACTAGTGCTGTCCAACGCGCCGGTAGGTTCATCAGCTAAGACTAGCGCAGGGCGTTTAACGATCAGTCTGGCTAAGGCCACCCGCTGTTGTTCGCCACCGGAAAGGGAATAGACCATCTCTTTACCCCGCCCGCCGAGACCTACATGTTCCAGGGCTCCGTCAAAATCGGTCGTTCGGATCTTCGCTTTTCCCGCAGGTGCCAATGCAACTTCGAGGTTATCCTGAATCGTTGAGCTTTCGATCAGCGCATAGTTTTGGAACATGTAACCCAATGAGTCCCGCCGAAAGCGCCGTTGTTCTTGGCTGGAGAATGCCGAAATTTTCTCACCACCAACAATGAGGCTTCCGCCATCTAGTCTTTCAAGCAGGCCTAGACAGTTCAAAAGAGTCGATTTCCCTGATCCAGAAGCCCCCATCACCGCCATCAACTGCCCGGTCGGCACGCTAAAAGTCAGGTTACGAAATAGCGTCTTGGAACCGAAAGATTTCGTGGCCCCGTGAACTTCGATAGTGCTCATGCGGTTTCCTCACTATGGGTACGAATCAGGCGTTGAGTCTTAGCGTGCACCACAGCAAAAAGCAGCAACAGATTAATAAGGGCGACACCCAGAACCACTACAGGCTGCCATTGGGCGACGGCCAAATCACTGGCTGCATGGGACACCTCGCCGAAGGACTTCGCACGAACAGCAGTCCAAATTCCTGTCACCGCCGCCCATCCGACGGCTAGCGCTAAGACAACAGCTTCACCTTTGATGAGCCACCGGTGGGTGGACCAGAAAGACCAGCCGTTCAGATATCGCACCAAGATCGTTTGCGCATTGGACCGGACATGAATCTGCGCCATTCCAACTGCGGTAGCGAGGAGCACCAGCAGTGCTACGACGGCGCATACTGCCTGAAAGCGAAGTCCTTCCTGGCGCGTCGCGGATTCGTCGGCGGCCATTTGAGCGATCGGGAGGTAGGCAGAAATCCACGTTCCCAAGAATTCTGGGGGTGTATCGATTCGGGCTTGTTCTGCATCCGCCATCAAGACTAGTCCTCTGCTGGCTTGCCCCATGTATTCATCGTCCGCGATGAACCCGGAGTTGGCACCGATACCGACAACGATAGCGTTATTCAGATGACTTTCCTTGTTTGGGCGATCGGCCGCGCTGCCGTAGAGGAAGTGTCTCTGAGCATCACGCAGCGTCACAGTACTTATCGTGGGTAATTGGCTACCCCCATAGTTTTCCAGCAGTGCACTTTCCACCTCTTCAGCCGAGCGCTTGGAGTATTCGGGGACCATAATGACAACTTCGTCGTCCGGGACACTGGTTATTTGCTGCCCTTGCGCATCAAGGACTCGGTTGCGTTGCAGATAGCCTCGGTTGACTAGCAGCACCTCGTCTTGAAGCGTGGTGTCTGCCGAGTGTTCTGCCAGCGTGCTCACCATGATGGTGTGCCCCAGACGGTCTTGCTCTTTAAGCCAAATCCCAGTGTCGAAGGCTAATTTGTCTATCTGTTGCGGAGCAAAAAGTCCCTCAAAGACAATCTTTGCCACGTTGCCTACGTCGGCTAAAGAATCCTGGTTTCTCTGTGCTTGCGCGGCCGCGCTACTGGCAGCGAATGCCGAGGCGATAAGTGATACCGCCAAGATGATGCTCGGGATTCGTAGAATATAGGTGGCTGGCACCGCAACCTTGAACCCGAATTTTCCTTTGATCGCGTCGAGAATTTTCACGTCGAACGCCAAATGTAGCGCCCCAAGATGCAAACATGTGATGACCAGCAGCATGAGCCCCACGAGGCTGAACGCCGTTTCCAGATATCTCCCCAGCTGGTTCCATCCGTTGTATAGCAGTAGCCCCAGCAATGCTGCCGTGAAGCCCAAGGCAAGAATGACCGTGATGGCAACTATCTCTTGCCGGGAATCTCGTTTTAAGGCTGTATTGATGGTGCCGCCATGCAACCGTAAAATCGCGTAGTGCTTGGCCCGTGAAAGAACCGAAAAACCGGTCAATAAGGCCACGAGCAATAAGGCAACGATCGTTGCCGGCCCTAAGAAGCCAAAGAAAATTTCGCCGGCAAGGGCCGGAAATGAGGTGCCGGACTTGTACGTCTCTACCGAATAACCCAACTCGGTGAAGTCTTGCTCAACCATGCGCAGCGCGGCCGAATTGCCGAAGATGAAGTACTCTCCGCGCGGATCCATCCCATCAAGGTCAGTTGCTGCGTGAACGATAGTGCTGACGCTCTGGCTGAATTGCGGGAAACCGGTGTCCAACCACTGCGCCTCTTTTTGGGCGTTGTTGCCACTGGCCAGATAGAGGTGACGCACCGATGCATCATGCAAGTCACGATTTTCACGCACGATGATTGAGCCGGACTCTGCAGCGGATCCCTGGACCAGTTCGCATAGTCCTTGGTTGCCGGACATAGTCTCCGTACCCGAGACGAGAATTCTGCTAGCGCCCGCCAGCGTCGACTCATCAATGGACTTTGTAAGCATAAAAGACACAAATAACGAGTACAGAAGGGCTACTGCGACAGCTAGTCGTAGTCCGGTATTTTTCATTTGTTCTTTCTGCCGGCGGTTGTCTCCGGTTGCCGGAGTCCGAACTCATGCGATCCGCTGTCTACCATTGCTCCGCACAACATACGCGCTTCAATATACCTGAGCTGGATCTATTGAACTTTGGCACAACACGTTGCTGACCAGATAAAACGTCTTTATTCACAGCACACAAGGGGCGGTCAATGATCGATTTTTGAACTGCTCCCGCTTAATCATCCGAACATCGCGGAATCAGTGGTCTCCCCATCGCAGATGAGCTATCTCACGATAGAGCTTGGCCACAAACAACCCCGTCCAGCATCATGCACCACGTAAAATTCTTGAGGCACCAGCTGGCTTGAACCTTCAAGTCTCCGGCCGCAGATCACATGCACCTCAAAGTAGATCCGAGTATTTCATCGTGACCGATATCAAGGCGTCCCTCGCCCGCGGGCTCACGGCCCGCCACATCCGCTTCATGGCCCTCGGCTCGGCCATCGGCACCGGATTGTTCTACGGCTCCTCCGCCGCCATCCAGGCAGCCGGCCCGGCCGTGCTCTTCGCCTACATGATCGGCGGCGCGGCGGTTTTCATCGTCATGCGCGCCATGGGCGAGATGGCCGTCAAGCATCCGGTCTCCGGATCCTTCGCCCACTACGCCTCGCGCTACCTGGGCCGCTTCGCCGGGTTCGTCACCGGGTGGACGTTCACCTTCGAGATGGCGATCGTGGCGATCGCCGACGTCACCGCCTTCGGCATCTACATGCGCTTCTGGTTCCCGCAGGTGCCGCAGTGGATCTGGGTGCTGGCCGTGGTGCTGCTGATTGCCGCGATCAACCTGATGAAGGTCAAGGTCTTCGGCGAAACCGAATTCTGGCTGGCGGTCATCAAGGTCACCGCAATCATCGCGATGATCGTCGGCGGCGCGGCGCTGATCCTCTTCGGCTTCAGCGCCCCGGACGCCGAAACGGCCACCGGCTTTGCCACGCTGATGAGCGCCGGCACGCTGTTCCCCAACGGCTTCATGGGCCTGCTGCTGTCCTTCGCGGTGGTGATGTTCGCCTTCGGCGGCATCGAAACCATCGGCATCACCGCCGGCGAAGCGGAGGATCCGGGCAAGTCGGTGCCCGCGGCGATCAACACCGTGCCGTGGCGCATTCTGCTGTTCTACGTGGCTTCGCTGGCGATCGTGATGATGCTCTTCGACTGGCGCCAGATCGACGGTTCGGCCTCGCCGTTTGTGCAGATCTTCGACGCGCTGGGCCTCCCGGCGGCCGCTCACGTGCTCAACGCTGTGGTCATCACCGCCGCGGTGTCGGCGATCAATGCGGACACCTTCGGCGCCGGGCGGATGATGTTCGCGATGTCCCGCGAGGGCCACGCGCCGGCTTCCTTCGCGAAGATCTCACGCCACGGGGTGCCGTGGATGACGGTGCTGACCATGTCCATCGTGCTGCTGGTCGGCGTGCTGCTCAACGCCCTGCTGCCCGAATCGCTGTTCATGATCATCGCCTCGATCGCGACCTTCGCCACCGTCTGGGTGTGGATCATGATCCTCACCTCCTATTTGGCGATGCGCCGCCAGGAAAAGTCCGGCGTCGTGGTGGACCGCGAATTCGCGGTTCCCGGGGGCACCGCCAGCGCCTGGATCGCGCTGGTATTCATGGCCTTCGTGGTTGTGCTGCTGGCCCTGAGCGCCGAGACCCGCATTGCGCTCTACGCGGGCGCCGGCTGGCTGGTGCTGCTCGCGGTGGCTTACAAGTTCCTGGTCCGCACTCCGCAGGCCGGGCTGGTTTCCAGCAAATAAGTTTCGGAGAACGCCACATGATGCACCCGCGGACCGCTCCGGTCCGCGGGTGCATCGCGGTTAAATGGTGGTGCTATCCATCCGGCGTTCGCGCCACAGCCCGAGGCTGGCCCAGGCCAGCATGCCTCCGGCCACCAACCACAGGGCTGACAATCCCAGCTGCAGATAGGCGAAGGCCCCGCAGACCGAGCCGAGGGTGATCATCGCCCAGAGGATCGCGTAGGGCACCCATAGCGCACGGTTGGCCCCGGACAGCGCCCCGGCCAGGTGCTGGCCGAGTTTCACCAGCGTGCCGGTCATATAGGTCAGTCCCAGCGAGACCTCCCCGGAGCGCGTGTAGCTGACGTTGACCGCGCCCATGGCGGCGGCCAGCAGGCAGGCGGTCAGCACATTTCCGGCCGCACCCAGTACGGCCGCGCACAGCAGCAACGTGGCGGATAGATACATCACCCGGGGCCGCCGGTAGCGTCTGGCCCGGGCGGAAAGCAGGGTTGCGAGCATGACTCCGAGGACAAAACTCGCCACGAATCCCATGGCCAGCAACCATCCGCTCGCGTCCCCGGTGGCCAGGGCCGCGGAGGACCGGGTGGAATTCCCGGACATGAAGGAGAGGAAGTACCCGGAGAAGTGCAAGAACCCCACCCCGTCGACGAAGCCCGCCATCATGGTGATTCCGCCGGCAAAAATAACGCCCTTATAGCTCAACGACTTGGCCATCATCCTCCTGACGGTGCATAGGTTCTGCCTATTCCATCTTGCCATCGCCGCGGCGGGAATGTTGCACGGCGGCTAATTGTTGAAGCTTTCATGAGTGAAAAACGAGTCCGTGTGGACATCTGGTCCGATATCGCCTGCCCCTGGTGCTTCATTGGCAAGCGCCGCTTCGAAAAGGGCGTTGAACAGTTCGAATTCTCCGAGAACGTCGACGTCTTCTGGCACGCCTACCAGCTGGACCCCACCCTTCCGGAGCGCTATGACGGCGACGAGGTGCAGTACCTCTCCGAGGTCAAGGGCATGGATCCCGAGCAGGTCAAGGGGATGCTGGCGCATGTCACCGAACAGGCGGCCGGCGAAGGGCTGGACTACAACTTCGACGCGCTGCGCCCGGCGAACTCCTTCACCGCGCTGCGCCTGCTGGAACACGCAAAGACCGAGGGCAAGGGCAGCGAGCTGAAGGAGACGCTGCTTTCGGCGCACTTCGAACGCGGCCTGGACACCGGGGACCGCCAGGTTCTGTCGGCGCTCGCGGCCGAGGTGGGGCTCAACGCGGCGGCGGTGCGGGAGACCCTCGGATCGACGGCCTACACCGAGGAAGTGAACGCGGACATCGCCCAGGCACGCCAGTTGGGCATCAGCGGAGTGCCGTTCTTCGTGATCGACGGCAAATACGGGATCTCCGGGGCGCAACCGGCCGAGGCCTTCACCAATGCGCTGACCCAGGCGCATGCCGGAGCGGTGAACTAGCTTCGCGCACCGGCTGAGCGCACTGACAGCCCCCGGGGATCTTCGCCGCCGCTATTCCGACTCGGCGCAGTGCAGCTTTCCGGGGGCGTCATTGAGCTTTCGTTCCTTCTCCAGCCCCTCGAACTTCGCCCCGACCTCCAGGTCGATGCGCGCGTCACGGCGTTCCTTGTCGAAGACGAACACCGCCCCGGGCAACTGGCGCTGAACGCTCAGCGCCTGGGCATACCCCTTGGGGCCGGCGATCACCGCACCCACCTCGTCGGCGTAGTCGCTCGCGGATTCGGTGATCGAGGTGATGGTGAAGCCGCGCTCCTCGAGCGTTTCGGCGGTCGCCCCGGCCAGCCCCGGTTTTCCGGTGGTATTCAGCACCCTGACCTGCACCGAGGCCGGATCCTGCACCTTGAACTCAACGTCGGGGCATACCGGATTTTCGATGTCGACCGGCGCATCGGCCACCGCGTCCTCCACCGGCTCCTGGGCCAGCGGCCAGTTCCCGGTAAAAATCAGCACCGCGGCCACAAAGCCGAGCACAACGAGCGATGCCATCACGGAGAACACCACGTTCTGCCGGGTGCGGCGGCGTTTCTTGGCCTGCAGATCCGATTGGAAGGCTAGCTCGGATTCGCTGACGATATGCTGCCCATGCCAACTGCTTGGATCACGACGATCCTTCGGCTCGGTCATTGGCCTACCTTCCCTGCGCACCTTTCGGCCTGCGCCCTGAGGCTATCTTGATCCGAGCCTACCCGTTAGGCGTCCAAATCCAACACCCTTGCGTGCAGCACCGATCGATGGTGCAAGGCCGAGCGCAGCGCCCGATGCAGCCCATCCTCCAGATACAGCGTTCCCTGCCAGAGCACCACGTGGGGGAAAAGATCTCCGTAGAAGGTCGAGTCCTCCGAGAGCAGCGCCTCCAAATCGAGCACAGTTTTCGTGGTCACCAGTTCGTCGAGCTTCACCTGCTGCGGCGGAATTTCGCTCCACTGCCGAGAGGTAGTTAATTGATGCTCTGGGTAAGGGCGCGAAGCGCCAACGGCTCGGAAGATCACCTTCCAAGCATATGGAACCCCACCGGCAAAAACACATTCCCAGGCGTTGGGGCGCATTATTCATCGCGGACGCCTAGCGCGTGAACAGGTGACGGGCAGTGCCGAGAACACCCGGCGAAAACCCCTTGGAAGATTCGCCAGCGCGTAGCTTGCGCCTCTATGAAGCAAAAAGCAAGGATTGTTACGACGGGAGAAACTTGGAGGAACCCGGCGTAACGGACGCTAGTAACAATTGAGTTTTTGGGTGCAGTCTAGGGATATGAACAACGTAGTCACCGAGATCCCAGTCCTCGACATCTCAACCTCACGCAACGCCGACGGAAGCTTCAACGAAGCCTTCGTCGCAGCACTGCGCGATGCCGCGCACCGCGTAGGGTTCTTCCAGATCGTTGGCTACGCCTCACATGCGAACCAAGACCAGGAACTGCTGGATACGATTGCCGAGTTCTTCAAGAAGCCCGTCGCTGAGAAGATCAAGCTCGATAACCGCAACAGCGCCCAGTTCCGCGGCTACACCCGCATGGGCACCGAAATCACCCGTGGCCGAGCCGATGCCCGCGAGCAGATTGATTACGGACCGGAGCGCGAGACCCTGTCCGAGGTCCCTGCCGACAAGCCTTATTTGAACCTGCAGGGCCCCAACCAGTTCCCGGCAGATTTCCCGCAGCTTGAGGAACGTGCCCTGGCGTGGGCCGAGCTGATGAACCAGACCGGCCACGAGCTGCTCTCGGCCATCGCAGTGGGCCTGGGCCTGCCCGAAGAGCACTTCGACGAGCCATTCGCTGACACCCCGTCATGGATGGGCAAGCTGGTGCACTATGTTTCCGGCGACGTCGTACCCGACGCCGGCAACCAAGGCGTGGGCCTGCATGCGGACTACGGCTTCGTGACCCTGCTGCTTCAGGACCAGGTTGGCGGACTGCAGGTGCAGCCCTACGGCCAGGAGGAATGGATTTCGGTGCCTCCGACCCCGGGCGCGCTGGTGGTAAATCTCGGCGAGATGCTCGAAGTGGCCACCGACGGCTATCTGATGGCCACCATCCACCGAGTGGTCGCCCCGCCAGCTGGCGTCGACCGCTACTCTGTGCCGTTTTTCTACTCCCCGCGCCTCGACGCGGTGGTCGACAAGGTGCAGCTTCCGGCGGAGCTTGCGGCCGTAGCCCGCGGCGTATCGGATGATCCGCATAATGCAATGCTCGCCTCTTACGGTGCGAACGTTCTCAAGGGCTGGCTACGCGCCCACCCGCAAACCGCTGCCATTCACTACCCGGAACTGAGCAGCAAAAAAACCAGCGCTTAGCCGCAGGCGGCCCCACCATGCGTGAAGGCTTCGACTTGGTATTGCGCTACCATTTCGAAGCCTTCACGCACTTAAATGGGTACCAGTAATGATTGCCGCCTTGCGCGGCAGCCAGTTAATCCCCCAAGATCCAACCTCATTCGGCACAGCACCCCTATGGCACAAGGCCATGGTGATTATTCTGCTCGATAATCCTCAAGGGTTGATTATCGAATGCTCAAGATCAGCTCAATGTTTCGCTGCGGCTAGGAACGCGAGTTCTGCTCGCCGACCATCCGGTATCCAACCCCGCGCACCGTCTCGATCCACAGTTCCGTTCGCGCCGAATCGCCCAGTTTTCGTCGCAGATTTGCGATATGCACTTCAATGCTTCGCACGGCGGCGGGTGACACGTATAGATCCACCGCACCTGCCCCATCCTCGTCATTCAGCATTCGGGCCAGTTCCTTCTTGCTCCGCACATGCCCTGGGTGCAGCAGCAACGCGCGCAGCAAGGAAAATTCGGTAGCGGTCAGCTCCACCGGCTCTGCATCGATCATTACCTGCCACGTCACGACGTTCAACGTGAGATTCCGATGGCTAAGTATCCGACCCGCCTGGCTCTCGCCTAAGGCCAGCAACCTACTGGTGGTGGCCTGGCGGCGCACAAAGGAATCGAGTCGCGCCCTGAATTCCCGCTCACGCAACGGCTTGGCCATCACGCCGTCGGCCCCCGCGTCAAAGGAGTGCACTACGTCGAATTCTTCATCGGAATCAAGCACCGCAAGCAAATGGGCACTAACGCGATTCGAGAGTCGGCGCAGGGTCTCATGGCCGTCGATGTCCCGAAGTCCGGAGCCAACCACAATCACCTGAGGGTTGATTCGTTCGGCTAGCTCTACTCCAATTTCTCCAGAGGACGTCTCGTGCACGACAAATCCAACTTGTTTTAGCAGGCGCGACAACACCGCGCGAACCTCAAACTCGTGCTCGATAACTACGGCTTTACGGACGTCCCCTGCCAAGCTAGCCACAACCCCCATTTGGTGACACGGATCACGCATTGCGTGAAGATCCATGCTACCGGATGGAGGCGTTCTTCGCGTCTGCCTAGGCCTCCTGCTCCGACAAAACGCAGAATTCATTGCCTTCCGGATCAAGCAAGACGATCCATGGGAAATCGCTGGATTCGACTTCCGCATATTTCGCTCCGAGCCCCAAGAGCCGCTCAACCTCTTCGTCTTGCGTGCAGTCGACCGGGCGCACATCAAGATGTACGCGGTTCTTGATGGTTTTCTCCTCCGGCACCTGAGCGAAGGCCAAGACCGGAGCATGCGAATCTTTAGTTGCCTCGGCAGGACCTATCGTCACCAGGCCAGCTTCTTCGCTGAGCACCGAATAATCGAAGACCTCGCCCCAAAAACGGGCGATCAGTACCGGATTCTTGCAGTCAATGGCCAGTTCTGCGAACCTGCAACCCATTTTCAATCTCCCACATGACGGAGGAAAAGCGATTTGCTGACCCCTCGATTACCTTATGCGTCGGGATACTACTCCCAAGCCCGGGCTTAAATGCGAAAACCCCCGATTTCTCGGGGGTTTTCTTTGGCGGAGGATAGGGTGTCCGGTCTCAAGACATCCTTCACCCATGTCGCGGGACATCGTTCCACCCCCACACCCCGGGAAAACCTGATCCCAACACCAGATCTGACACTGCACGTAAAGTTCAAAGCCCCCCTTCCCCGGCGTGGCAACACACCCTGTCCTGGGACATCGTTCACTCTCAGAAATTGTGAGAACACACAACAAACAAATAATCACCGCGGTCGTTCACGGATCCATGAACGCCAAAGCGGCAGCCCACCATTTCAACGTCTCCGAACGCTGGGTCAAAGAGCTCGTGCGACGCTACGCCTTCGAAGGAGAGGCAGCATTCGACTCCAGGTCTAAACAACCCAAAACATCACCCAACAGAACACCAGAGAAAACCCGCAACCGCATCATCTTCCACCGCCAAAACCTCACCGCCAAAGGCCTCGACGCCGGAGCAGAAACCATCCAAATCCTCCTGGAAACAGAAGGCCTGACCGCACCCTCAAAATCCACCGTCCACCGCATTCTGCGCCAAACCAACCACGTCACCGACCAACCCCAAAAACGCCCGAAAAGCTCCCTAATCCGCTTCGAAGCCGCGCTCCCCAACGAAATGTGGCAATCGGATTTCACCCACTGGAGACTGGCCGACGGCAGCGACACCGAAATCCTGGACTACATCGATGACCACTCCAGATTCCTCATCAGCATCCGCGCATACCGGCGCGTGACTGGGCACCACGTAGCAAAACAGTTCACCCAAGCCTGCGAGGAACACGGCCGGCCACAGTCCTCATTGACCGACAACGGACTGGTTTTCACCACCCGCTTCACCGGCAAGATCAACGGAGATGAACCAGCGAAGAACCAGTTCGAGAAGCTGCTCCAGGAATGGGACATCAAGCAGATCAACGGCTCACCGAACCACCCTCAAACCCAGGGCAAGATTGAACGATTCCATCGCACGCTCAAGCTCTGGCTCAATGCCCAACCACGGGCCAAAACCGTCGCCCAACTCAACGAGCAACTTGAGGAATTCAAGCACGTCTACAACATGGAAAGGCCACACAAAGCAGCGGGGAGGAAACCACCATATCTGCGCTACACGGCAACAGCGAAAGCCGTTCCGAAACCGCTTCCAAAGGACGAACGGCGCATCAGAACAGACACCGTGGACAAGGACGGAAAGCTGACGCTACGTTACGGAGGGCAGCTTCGCCACCTCGGAATGGGACGCACCTATTCAGGCGTTCCGGTCCGGATGCTCATTGATGATCGGGACGTAACCGTCATCAACAGAAAAACCGGAGAAATCATCAGGTACTTCAAAATCGAGCCATCGAAGAACTACCAAAAAGCAATTTCTCGCCTGAATAGGTGACAGTTAAAAGACTAATGTCTCGGGACATCGTTCTACCGATGTCCCGAGACATTACATGGCGGAGGATAGGGGATTTGAACCCCTGAGGGCGTTAACCCAACACGCGTTCCAGGCGTGCGCCATAGGCCGCTAGGCGAATCCTCCTCAGTTTGCTCCGTGGAGCAGGTACCAGCATATCTAAATATCTCCACAATCACGAATCGAGGGCGTTGTGGGTTCAACTACGCGTATTTTCAGCAAAAAATTGGCGAAATTTCGGGGATTATCTAGTTTATCCACATCTGGCACGCGTCCACCAAAGCCCCTTTCCGCGGCGCTGGATACTTAAAACATGAACAAACGAGAGGTATTTCATAGCGGCGATGATCCTCATCGGCTGCATATAAGTCCGCCGGGCACCAGAACCGATCCAGGTACCGACGGCGTGTGGGCTGCCCACGTTGAGCAAGAAACGATCTTCGCGAAGCTAGCAGCAACTATCAAGAGCCTTCATGAGCAGGGCAGGGCAATCGAACCAGCCACCGGGCTCAAACAACTGGAAACCCTTGGTCGGATACGCAGTATGTTGGATGCGGCAGAAGCTGCTTTGCTGGCCGATACCTACGAGCTGACTAGCAAACAAGCCGCCTTGTCCGGCACTCAGGACCCTTTAGTCGACGACCCTTTGCAAGCGCAGTCTGCAGAGCATTTCGGAGTTGATCCCGAAGCGGAACCTTTGGTTCGTTCGTCATTCATTTCCGAGGCATCTGGTGCACTGCGGCAAAGCGAACGCATAGTCCAAGGCAAATTATTCACCGCCGAGGGGCTTCGCCACCTCTGCCCAGATACCTTGAATGAGCTAGGCAAGGGCACCATCACCACCAAGAGCGCCACGGAGATCGTTCACCAGGCGCAGGATCTTGAGTCCGAGAACGTGCAGCAGATGCAAGAAGTGCTCTTGCCGATCGCTCGCACCGGTTCGGATCGCACGGTGAAGGATCGAGCTCGCAAAATGCGTGAACGTTTCTTGCCAGAACCAGCGGAAACGAGGCATGAAAAAGGGCGTGAATCGCGTTCGGTGATCTGGTGGCCGGAGGCTGACGGCATGGCCGTGCTTCAGATACGGCTTCCAGCCGAGGATGCCCTGGCAATCATCAACACCATCAACTGGCACGCCACGAAACATGATGACCCTGAGGATCTGCGCAACGAGCAACAACGTCGCGCCGATATTTTCCGGGACGCTTTGCTTGATGGCTGGCCGGCCGGGAACGGCACTCCGCTCAAAGCGCGGGTGGCCTTGACCATCCCCGCCTTGCAAATGCTTGCAGATCCTACTCGAACGCTGGCCGATCTGGAAGGCTACGGGCCAATCGCCCTCGGTGCAGCCTTGCGGCTAGCAAAGGATGCTCCTTCGCTGATGACGGTGCTCACCGACCCTTGGTCCGGTGCCGTCATCGACGTAGGACGAAAGAAGTACCGCCCAACGAAAGCGCTCAAGGACCTACTGAGATTACGGGATAACCACTGCAGGTTCCCTGGTTGCAACAGGCTTCCGGATTCCAGTGAAATCGACCATGTCGACGACTGGGCCAAGGGCGGACATACGAACCGAGACAACTCGCAGCTGTTGTGCAAGCGGCACCAAATGTATAAGCACGCCTTAGGTTGGCAGGCCACATACATGGCCGACGGTTCGGTCAATTGGCGTTCGCCGAACGGAATCTTGCAGGTTGAGCTACCGGGCAGCGTCACCAGCGTGCAGAACTTCGACTTTGAACGGAATCAAACCCCGATGCTCCCCGCCTCGGAATTGCCCGCCCGAGTTCGCCGGATCCTAGGTTGGTTTGACCCGCCGGATTCGAAAGCCGGGTGACATAGCCTCCTTCCTTGCATGGGTTGGATTGAGAGCAAGGGCACGGCTACCGATTTTCATCCACCCCCAACTCTCGGGTAGTATCTTCTGTGACCCCTCGTGTGGTGTCATCCTGTTGAACTCCCCCAGGACCGGAAGGTAGCAAGGGTAGATGGGCTCTGGCAGGTGCATGAGGGGTCTTTGATTTTTCTAGCAAGCCGAATGGAGTTCGCGTGGGCGTTGGTCGTTTCGCCCCAAGCCCGACCGGGCAACTCCACCTGGGCAACCTGCGCACCGCAATTCTTGCTTGGCTTTTTGCCCGGTCCACCGATCGGCAATGCCTTCTGCGCATCGAAGACCTTGACCGCGTGCGCTCCGGCGCCGAGGAGCAGCAGCTTTCGGAGTTGGCTTCCATCGGCCTGGTATTCGATGCTCCCGTGGTCCGTCAAAGCGATCGCCTCCCCATTTATCTCGAAGCAATCCAAGCTCTTCGCGAAAACGACCTGGTCTTCGAGTGTTTTTGCACGCGCAAAGATATTTCTGAGGCTGCCAGCGCGCCGCACGCGGCACCCGGTGCTTACCCCGGCACCTGCCGAAATCTCACCGCCGAAGAACGTGCCGAAAGGGCCCGAGAACGGCCGGCTGCTTTGCGCCTTCGTTCCACGGTTGACCAGTTCACCATTCACGATGAGCTTTTCGGGCAGTACACCGGCGTGGTAGATGATTTTGTGTTGCTGCGCAATGACGGCTCCCCCGCTTACAACCTTGCGGTGGTCGTTGATGACGGCGCCTACGGCATTGACCAGGTTGTTCGCGGTGACGATTTGCTGTCCTCCGCCCCGCGCCAGGCATACCTGGCGCAGTTGCTCGGATTGCCTATTCCTACGTACGCCCACGTTCCGTTGGCATTGAACGTTCAAGGCCAACGTCTTGCTAAACGCGATGGTGCGGTTACGCTCGAAGACCTTTCCGAAAAAGGACTAAATGGCACACAGCTCCGCGCCTACTTGTTAGAGTCATTAGGCTTGCCCGGCACGTCTTTGCAGGCCGCTTTGGACTCCTTCAACCCTTCAGCTTTGCCCCGCGAGCCTTGGGTTGTAGAACCAGAATTTATTGTTGACCAGTTGATGCCTCCGGCATCGCACAACCGATAGGGTACCGGTGTGAGTACAGCGCTTTATCGCAGATACCGTCCAGACACTTTCGCCGAGGTCATCGGGCAGGAACATGTCACCACCCCGTTGATGACTGCGTTGGAAAAGAACCGGGTCAACCACGCGTACCTGTTCTCCGGTCCGCGCGGTTGCGGCAAAACGACCAGCGCACGCATTCTGGCGCGTTGCCTGAACTGCGCGCAGGGTCCGACTCCTACCCCGTGCGGAACCTGCCCCAGTTGTGTCGAGCTGGCCAACGGCGGCCCCGGTTCCTTGGATGTCATCGAGATCGACGCCGCCAGCCACGGTGGTGTCGAAGACGCCCGTGATCTGCGTGAACGTGCGACCTTCGCACCTACCCGCGACCGCTACAAGATTTTCATCATCGACGAGGCCCACATGGTCACCTCGGCAGGCTTCAACGCCCTGCTGAAGATCGTCGAAGAGCCACCACCCCATATCAAATTCATTTTTGCGACGACCGAGCCGGACAAGGTCATCGGCACCATCCGTTCGCGCACCCACCACTATCCGTTCCGCCTGGTGCCGCCCGAGGCACTGCTGGCATACCTCAAGACGCTCTGCGAACGCGAAAACGTAGTGGTCGCCGACAGCGTGCTTCCGCTGGTGATTCGCGCCGGCGGCGGTTCGGTGCGCGACACCCTCTCGGTGCTAGACCAGCTGATGGCTGGCGCCCGTGAAGGCGGGGTGGACTATGAGACCGCGATTGCCTTGCTCGGCTATACCCATTCCACGCTGCTCGATGAAGTCATCCTCTCCCTGCACGAGGCCAACGGCGCTTCCCTCTTTGGCGCCATCGACCGCATCATTCAGACCGGCTTGGATCCGCGACGTTTTGTTGAAGATCTGTTGGAACGCATGCGCGACCTGATCATCGCCAAGGCGATGCCCGAAGGCCTGGAGAAAATTCTGCGTGGCACCCCAGCGGACCAGTTGGAGTCGCTGCATATGCAGGCCTCGCTGGTCGGCGCCGGTGAGCTGAGCCGTTGGGCCGACGTGACCAACCAAGCGCTGACCGAGATGACCGGCGCGACCTCTCCGCGTTTGCACTTGGAACTGTTGGCAGCGCGTTTGATGCTGCCTGGCGCCGAAAACTCGGCGAGCTCTTTCGCCGCACGCCTCGATCGCCTGGAACGTCATGCGATGACCGGCAGCGAGCTTCCAGAGCTCCCGGAGGGGGAAATGCCAACGCAGTCCTCGGGCGCTGCCCCTTCCCCCGCGGCGGCACGCCAAGGCGCGGCCGCGGTACGCGAGGCCCTTGCCGCCGCGAAGTTGCGCAATGGCGGCGTCGAGCCGGCAGCCCAAGAGCAGCCCAGCGCACCTCAGCAGGAGACGCAGCCGGCCCAGCCAGGTCAGTCGCAACAGGAACAGAACCTCCAGCCACGGGAGCAGGAACCCGTGCCACGCGAACAGCAGCACCCGGAAGCGCGAGCTCAACAGCCTGCGCAGGGACAGCAACAGCAACAGCAACAGCAACAGCCAAGTCAGCCTCGCGAGCAGCAGCCTCCGGTGGCGCAAGAAGATACAGATATTAACGCTCCGCTTGATCCGGACGCCGCCCGTTCACTCAACACCGGCGAAGCGGCCGATTGGGGAGCCACGTGGGGCCCTAAGGAAGACTTGAATCCGGTCACCACCCCGGTCCAACCAGGTCCGAGTGTTCCCGAAGCACGTCCGGAAGGTGTCGCGCCGTTCAGCCTGGTTCCAGATCCGGCCGCGGGGGAAGACCTGTCCTTCGGTACTGGTGTTTCCATCGATGACGTGAAGCAAAATGCCGCGATGGCCGAGTTCACTCGTCGTACGGCAGAAAATCGTCCTCCGCAAGCCCCGCCACAGGGTGCCCCTCGTCAGGCGCAGCAGCCGCAGAAAGATCAACAAGCTCAAGGTCAAACGCAGTCTCAGCAGCAGGCGCAGAACCAGGAGCAGGCAGCACAAGAAGCACGCCGTCGCGCCGAGGAACAGACAGCTCGAGAGCAGGCCGAACAACGTGCCTCTGCGGAACTGGCCGAGCAAGAAAAGCTCGCTCGAGAGCAGGCCGAACAACGAGCCGCTGCAGAACGGGAAGCCGCAGAACAGCGTGCTGCCCAGGAGAAGGCGGCACGCGAGCAAGCCGAAGCGCAGCAACGCGCACAAGCAGCTCAACCTGCCCAGCAGCAAGCGCCACGGCAACCGGTTCAGCAATCCACGCCGCCGATACAGCAGTCGAACACTGCCGGGGCACCGGTTCAGCAGTCGAACACTGCCGGGGCACCGGTTCAGCAGTTCCAGCAGGCCTGGCCGGCGGTCTTGGAGCAGCTGCAGTCAAGTTCCCGAGTGCTCCATTCCATGGTCGCCAACTATGGTTCGGTCGCCGGTTTCGATGGCCGCACGCTGACGATCGCGTTCAGCAATACCGGACCGATTGTGAATCTGCGCAATCGTCCGGACATGATGCAGATATTAGTAGGCATCCTCTGCCAGGTGGCAGGCCAACAGATCGAAGTCGTACTTGCCGAGGGCGGATCGGCACCCGCCGGTGGTGGTTCCCCAAAAGGTGAACGCCGGCCAACACCGGCGTCCTCCCCAGCAGCAGCCACCAACGCACAGGCTCCGAACGCTGGGGTAGCGCCCAACGCTCCGTCGCGCCCGCAACCAGCCAGCGCTCCGGCTCCGGCTCCGGCTCCGGCTCCGGCCAGCAAACCATCAGCATCGGGTGATTCGGGATATGTCAGCAGTTATGACGATGTTCCGCCTCCGCTGGACGAGCCATATATGGACGAGCCTCCGTACCCGGATGACGGATACGGCACGCCTAGCAGCCCAGCGCCGCAGGCTCCCGCAGTCCAGGCACCAGAGCCAGCGGCAAGTCCCCGACCAGCAAAGCCGCAGGAAGCTAGCGCATCACCGGAACTCGCTGCGGCCGTGGTGGAACCCGTGGCCCCGTCGCCGCGGAGCGCTGCTCCGCGCTCCTTTGACGGCCCCCCGGTGGCCCCGCGTCCCCGGTTGACCGCCGGGCTCAGCGCACGCCAGGCAGAGGTGGGAGCTCCGGTAATCTCGCGTCCGGTTTCTTCCACCCCGTTGCATCCGGGCAGCACCACCGACACCTTCGAGTCCAAGGCAGTCCGCGAGCCGGAGCCGGAGGCACCAACGCCGGCGCCGCTTGCCCCTGAGCCGGTTCGGGTGGCACCGCCGAAGCCTTCCGTGCAGCCGGCCACCGAGTCAGCTCCCGCGTGGGGCGCACCGGGCGAAGGGTCCGAGCAGCCAATTGCCGAGTCTCCGATGCCGACCGCCGGACAGCGGCTCAGCCGCTACCAGCAGCTGATGAGCCAGGCCAAGGACAGCGCTCCGGCAGTGCCGGTGGAAAGTTCCGCCAGCAACTGGGGCACGCCGGATCGCGCCCAACCCCGGCCCCCAGCACCGGAGCCGGAGGATTTCACGCCCAGCGAAGACGACATCGAGGTCGAGGATTCGGCACTCATCGGCGTCCCCGCGGTGGAGCGGCTGCTCGGCGGCATGGTCATCGAGCAGCGTGACGTCAACGGAAGTATCGTAGAAATTAAGCGCGGGCTCTAACCGCCAAACCGTCTAGGTGAGACACTAGGGTGTAGGACGGTGGCATACCACCGCAGGCCAGTTATGGCACCGCAAGATCAATGGACGTTTGAGTTATCAGGAAAGTGGGCATTAGGTGTACGAAGGTGCTGTTCAGGAACTGATCGACGAACTCGGTCGGCTACCTGGCATCGGTCCTAAATCGGCGCAGCGCATCGCTTTTCACATTCTCGATGCCGACGCCGAGGATATGACGCGCCTTGCCGCGTCCATCCAGCAGGCCAAGGAGAAGGTCCGCTTCTGTGAGATCTGCTTCAACATTTCCGAGCAGGACACCTGCGGGATCTGCCGCGACGAGCGCCGCGACACCAGCCAGATCTGCATCGTCGAGGAGTCCAAGGACGTGCTCGCCATCGAGCGCACCCGCGCCTTCAACGGCAAATACCACGTGCTGGGTGGCTCTATTAATCCGATCGCCGGGATCGGCCCGGAACAGCTGCACATTCGCGAGCTGGTCACCCGCCTGGGCGACAGCTCGATCACCGAGCTGATCCTCGCCACCGACCCGAACCTGGAGGGCGAGGCCACCGCAATCTATCTGGTGCGTCAGCTCAGCCCGCTGGGCATCAAGATCACCCGTCTGGCTTCTGGCCTGCCGGTAGGCGGCGACCTGGAATACGCCGACGAGGTCACCTTGGCCCGCGCCTTCGAAGGCCGGCGCAACACCATCGCACCGAGCACTTCACGAGCCTAGGCACCCTGCCACACGAGCATATTTCATGCTGCCCGGTCCATCGCCAGATGGCCCGGGCTTTCTTGTCTGTGGACTCAACCACATTGGTTGATAATGGTCAACTATCGGCATATAGTTGATATCAGTCAACTTTATCTTTGAGTCTTTTGGAGTCCGCATGACCGCAGTAGCACCGGTCGAAAAACCCAAGATGAGCCACCGGCAGATCATCCAATCGCTGACCGGTCTGCTTATGGGCATGTTCGTTTCAATCCTTGCAGGCACTGTGGTGTCCAGCTCCCTCCCGGTAATCGTCTCTGACCTGAACGGCAGCCAGACGGCATTCACCTGGGTGGTCACCGCTACCCTGCTTGCCACCACAATCTCGACCCCGATCTGGGGAAAGCTCGCCGACCTGGGCAACCGCAAACTGCTCTTGCAGATTGCTCTGGCCATGTTCGTGCTTGCCTCCGCGGCCGCCGGATTCGCGCAGAACACCGAATTCTTGATCGCCATGCGTGTGGTCCAGGGTCTGGCAGGCGGCGGCATGGGCGCGCTGAGCCAGATCGTGATGGCAGACATCCTCTCGCCGCGGGAGCGCGGCAAATACATGGGCCTGTTCGGAGCCGTTATGGCGCTGGGCACCGTCGGCGGACCGCTGATCGGCGGCTTCGTCACCGACACCATCAACTGGCGCTGGAACTTCTTCGTCGCGCTGCCTTTCGCCGTCGTGGCAATCATCTTGATCCAGCGCACGCTGAACCTTCCGGCCATCGCCAAGCGCAAGGTCCAGATCGACTACCTAGGCATCATGCTGCTCGCCTCGGGCGTGGCAATGCTGCTGATCTGGCTTTCCATGGGCGGCAGCCAGTTCGAATGGAACTCGGCCACCAGTTACCTCATGGTGATCGGCTCGGTCATCCTGCTGGCGGTCTTCGTGCTCGTCGAGTTCAAGGTTGCAGACCCGCTGATTTCCCTGCAGCTATTCAAGAACCGCACCTTCACCTTCGCGGTGATCGCCTCGCTCGCTGTGGGCATCTCGATGTTCGGCACCTCGGTGTTCCTCAGCCAGTACATGATCATGGCCCGTGGCGCCACCGCCACCCAGGCCGGTCTGATGACCTTCCCGATGATGGCCGGCCTCTTGGTCGTCTCCACCATCGCCGGCGCACTGATCTCGCGTTACGGCAAATGGAAGGCCTTCGTGGTCACCGGTGCCGTGCTGCAGGTTGTCGGCCTGTATCTGCTGGGAACCATCCACTATGACACCGCCTTCTGGCTGGTGGGACTGTACATGTTCATCCTCGGCGCGGGCGTCGGCCTGGTCATGCAGAATATGGTGCTGGTGGTGCAGAACTCGGTGGATCCGAAGATCCTCGGCGTCGCTTCCTCAGCGGTGACCTTCTTCCGCACCTTGGGCGGTACCGCAGGCACCGCCGGACTCGGCGCAATGCTCGCGGTCACCATTCCGAATATGATCGCCGACCGCCAGGGCGAACTGACCCGCGCCATCGCCTCGCTGGGCGATAAGGCCGCCGAGGTCGGCGCGGCACTGAGCTCCGGTTCCCTGCCGACGATCTCCACGCTGCCCGAACCGGTGCGGGTAATTCTCGAATCGGTCTACGGCGATGGGGTGGCAGGCTTGTTCGCCTTGGCCGCGCCGCTCGCACTGATCACCGTCGTCGCAGTGATCCTGCTGCCCAACCAGCACCTGAACACCAAGACCAATACCGAGCGGCTGGCCGAGGAATCCGATGCCCCTTCCACCGCGGAAACCGTCGCCTAGCCACCGTGGATACCTTGGATGAAGCGCAGCCGGAGACCCGGCGCGGGGTGCTATTCGACGCCGCCGAGCAAGAACTGTTCACCTTGATCTCGGTGACCGCCAAGTCGCGACGCACCCTTGCCGCCCGGCTCGATGAAAGGCTGCCGCCCGCGGCGGTGCCGGTGCTGGCAATGATCCTCAAATGCCAGAGCATCACGCAGTCCGAAATTTGCGAACACCTCATGACGGACAAGGCCACCCTTTCCCGCCTGGTCACCCGGCTCGAAGAGCTCGGCCTGGTCAGCAGGCAGGTCGATGAAGCCGACCGCCGCGTCTCCAACCTGCTGCCCACCGAACTGGCCAAGGAACGCTGGCACGGATGGCTGGAATCCTGGCGCGACAGCTTGCGCGAACGCATTACACTGTGGTCCGACGACGACTTGGACCATTTGGTTGGCTTGCTCGGCAGGCTCAACACGGATCTGCGCGAACTGTGAACCATTGGCGTGGAGCCGCGGCCTTNNAAGGCCGCGGCTCCACGCCATTTGCGCGCCCGGATCGGCTGATGACCCGGTAGCGCCTTCGACCGCCAGGCTGCATGCGGGGCTGGTTAGTCCTTGGCTGCAGTGGCTACACTCGATTCATGGCAATCAAGGGCAGCAATATCGAGGCAATCGCCAAGGCCACCGGCACTGGGTGGGACCAATGGGTCAGCCGGCTCGAAGCGGACGGAGCCAGCGAGCTGGCACATAAACCGCTCGCCTCGCTGGCCTACGAGATGATGCCCGCCGAACTATCCAATCCCGGCTGGTGGGCGCAGTCGGTGGCCATCGCCTACGAGCAGCACATCGGCCGCCGGGTCCCGGGCCAGTCCAGCGACGGCACCTTCAAGGGCTCAGTCTCGGCCACCATGGCCGCCGATCTGGACGGCGCCCTGGCCCGCTGGGTGGAGGCCGTCGGCGCGCGAACCGACTTCAACGGCGCGCAGCTGGTGGGGGAAGCCTCCGTCAGCGGTTCGGATCGGTGGCGGTATTGGAAGGCCGAATTCAGCGACGGAAGCCGGGTGAGCGTGAACATCTCGCTCAAGGGCGGCAAGGCAAGCGTAAGCGCTGAGCATTCACGGCTCTCCAACCCTCAGGTATTGGATGGCTGGAAGTCATTTTGGCGACAAATCTTAGCCACAGCGCGTACATGACCTGCATTTCCAGGCATCGAAACAACAAATGCTAGGCAATATGACCAATGGTTACCTTCACAACTAGGTGATGCACCTGCGGTACTGACACAATTATCTACGGTAGATATGTCGCATCTGTGCTGGCAGCACGATGCGCATCAACAACTTTCATCAGTTGGAGTGTGCGCCCATGGGCCTGATAGTTCAAAAATTTGGCGGTTCGTCCGTATCCGATGCCGAAGGCATCAAACGCGTCGCGCGCCGAATTATTGATACCAAGGCGCAGGGCCATGAAGTCGTTGTGGTCGTTTCCGCAATGGGCGACTCCACCGACGAACTGCTCGACCTCGCGGCCCAGCTCACCGAGGACGCCCCCGCTCGCGAAATGGACATGCTCCTTTCGGCCGGCGAACGCATCTCCATGTCGCTGCTGGCCATGGCCATCGACCAGTTCGGCGAGAGCGCGGTATCTTTCACCGGATCGCAGGCAGGGCTGATCACCGACTCAACCCACGGCATGGCACGCATTATGGAGGTTTCTCCGCAGCGTATCCGCCGCGCCATCGACCGCGGCTTCATCGCGATCGTCGCCGGCTTCCAGGGCATGAGCAAGGAATCGAAGAACATCACGACCATGGGCCGCGGCGGCTCGGACACCACCGCGGTGGCCCTTGCGGCAGCCCTCGGCGCCGATGTCTGCGAGATCTACACCGACGTTGACGGCATCTACACCGCCGATCCTCGCGTGGTCGGTGCCGCGAAGAAGATCGACGAGATTTCCAGCGAGGAAATGCTGGAGATGGCGGCCAGCGGCTCCAAAATCCTGCACCTGCGCTGCGTGGAGTACGCCCGCCGTTTCGGCGTGCCGCTGCACGTGCGCTCCTCATTCAGCACCAACGAGGGCACCTGGGTGCTCCCGGACCCCAACGACAAGATCAAGATTCAAGAGGGAGAACCCTTGGAACAGCCAATCATCTCCGGTGTTGCCCACGACCACTCGGAAGCCAAGGTCACCATCATTGGCGTGCCTGACATCCCGGGCAAGGCAGCACAGATTTTCGGGGTTATCGCGGCCGCGCAGGCCAATATCGACATGATCGTGCAGAACATCTCGACTCGCGGTACCGGCTCCACCGATATCTCATTCACCCTGCCGATGACCGAGACCAAACGAGTTCTCGCAGCGCTGGAAACCTCCCGCGGCGAAATCGGCTTCGAGGATATCGAGCACAACGACGAGGTCGGCAAGCTCTCGCTCATCGGTGCAGGCATGCGCTCGAACCCAGGAGTTTCCTTCACCTTCTTCGAGGCGCTGCACCAGGCCGGGGTCAACGTGGACATGATCTCCACCTCGGAGATCCGCATCTCGGTGGTAACCGACGCGGACAAGCTCAATGACGCGGTCCGCGCCATCCACACGGCTTTCGATCTGGACACCGACGTGGAAGCCACCGTGTACGGCGGCACCGGACGCTAAATACCAGCCAAAGCGGCGGCGCAGATCTTGAAGATCTGCGCCGCCCCTTTTTTAATGCAGCAGTTACGGTGGCGGATTAGCGCGCCGGTTCCAAGGTCTTGGCGTAGACGGTCTCGCCGAGGCCATTGCGCAGCGACACGGTGAATCGCTGGGACTCATCGAGGTCGACATGGCCGAAGAACTGGCCCTTGCCATCGCGCGGCGACTGGTTGGTGGTTCCGGCGAGCGCGAATTCCACCTTGGGGCCGAAGGTCCCGTCCATCTTGTTCGGACCGAAGGATCCTGCATTGACCGGACCGGCCACAAATTCCCAGAACTCGTTGAAGTCGCCGAAGGCGGCGCGCTCCGGGGAATAGTGGTGGGCCGCGCAGTAGTGCACGTCCGCGGTCAAGAAGACCACGTTTTTCACGCCGCGGTCCTTGATCGATTTGAGCAGCCTGGCCAGCTCCAGCTCGCGGCCCAGCGGTGCGCCGTGCTCTGCGTTGGCGATCGATTCCTGGGCCTTGCCGTCCGGAACGATGACGCCCAGCGGCAGGTCGTTGAGGATCACCTTCCAGGTGGCCTTCGACTTCTGCAGGCCCTCAACGAGCCAGTTCAGCTGTTCCTCGCCGAGGGTCGTGGTCTCTTCGGCTTCCAGTCCGGCGGTATTCTCCGACTTGTGGCTGCGCATGTCCAAGGCGAAGAGGTCAAGGGCCGGTCCGCGGGAGATCTTGCGGTAGATCCGGGCGGGCTCGAACCCGGTGCCGCCGCGCATGGCACGCGGATCGGCGATGGGCTGGTATTCCTGCCAGGCACGGCGACCGCGGGCGGCGAGGGTGTTGACATCCCGCACGGTGTATCGCTCGTCCTCGATTGTCTCCCCGGCCCACCAGTTGTTGTGGGTCTCATGGTCATCCCACTGGGCGATAACCGGAACCTCGGAGTACATGGCGCGAACATTTGCATCCATGTGGTTATAGCGGTGCCGGCCACGGAATTCCGCCAGGGTTTCGGCGACCTTCGAGACCTCCTCGGTAACCAGGTTGCGCCAGATCTGGCCGTCTGGCTCCACAACTTCGGCCGCGATCGGGCCGTCGGCGTAGATGGTGTCGCCGCTGTGCACGAAAAAGTCAGGCTTGGTCGCGTGCATGGCCGCGTAGGCCCGCATGCCGCCGATTTCCTCGTTGATGCCCCAGCCTTGGCCTGCCGTATCGCCAGACCAGACGAAGCTTTGCGCCATCGATGCGCTGTGGTTCCGGCGGCCGGTGAGCGAAGGCGCGGTGAGGAAGGAACCGGTGTTGGTTTCTCCCAGGGTCCCGTTTTCGTCCTCGAAACCGATGGTCACCGCGAAGCGGGTGCCCGCCGGCAGGTTGGATGCGGAAATCTTGGCGGTGAAGTCGGTATCGGAGTTCGCCTGCGCACCGCGCAGGGTTCGTTCGAATGATCCGCGGCCGCGAATAATCTCTCCGGCCTCGTCGATGGCACGCAGTTGCGCCCGCAGCCGGCCTTCACCGGTGGCGCGAGCCCAAAGCACCGCGTTGTTGGTGGAGACATCTCCCATCGAGAAGCCATTGGTGAGGCCGAGCCGCGAACGGACCAGGCGCGGACTATTTGCGGCCAGCGCCGAGCCGGCCGGGGAAATGAGCGTCAGAGCACCGGCGCCCAAGGCGCCAGTGAGCAGATTGCGCCGTGAAATTTGTGTCATGATCACCAGTATTTCGCGGCGAGTTAGCCGCATGGTGTCAGCTGCGTGAACAGCTCACGAAACACGGTACTGGTGTCTAATGTTTCAACGGCTCGTGCTGACCCATCCCACGGCTACCGTGGAGCTATGCAATTCACATCATGGTTGGCATATTTTGAAGCAAACTCGAGACTGCATGACACGATGAACGCGCAATTGAACTGGAGCGGTGTTCCGGCGCTAACGGAAAATGCACGACGCGGATTCATCCGCTCTTTCCAGCGTCTTGAGCTTGGCGAAAGCGGCGAAGGCAGGCACTTGCTAGGTTTGGCGGAGCGGGCCGGCGACTCGACCTACGTACGAGCACTTGAGCTCCTGGTGCGCGAAGAACAGCAGCATTCTCGGTTGTTCGGACAAGCGCTGGATTACCTGGATGCCCCACGCTTGGAATCGCACTGGTCGGATAAGGCCTTCACCCTGCTGCGGCGAATGTTGGGGTTGCGTACCGAGCTCGGGCTGTTCCTCATTGCTGAAAGCGTCGCCATGGGATATTTCGAGGCCCTAGCAAGCCACGCACCGGATGCGACACTGCGCGGGCTGGGAAGAAGAATCGCCTCAGACGAACGAAACCACCTTCGTTTCCAGATCGACCGTCTGCGTCAAGGGTTTGAGTTTACGCCCAGGCCGCTGAAACATGTCGTACGTGGAATCTGGTCGGTGGTGGCGGCAGGCGCGGCAATTGTTGTTTGCTTCGACCACGCTCAGGCCTTACAGGCATGCAGCCTGAATCCCGTGCATTATTGGTTCCGAGCCATGAGCAGATTCGATGAGGTTGCTCGGCAGGTATTTTCCGGAACAGCTCCCACCGCCCGGGGTCCCCTGCCGGCGCAATCGAACATTGCATGACTTTTGCTGCATATCTCGTCCAGGCGGACGTATCACAAAGGCAAAGGTTACTAGCCCCGCTCCACTAGATTCGCCTCACCCCTGCCAGCAGCTTGCGCGCAGTTCAGTTCTCTCGTGATTCCACGCGAGATTTCTTGACCGCCAGGCATACGAGGGTGACGGTGAAGCCTCCTACGGAGAGGAGAATCAGGTACAAGCCCCACGGGTCAGGAATTCGCTGATTCCAAGCGAGGTACAACGATACGAATATGGCCATGAAGAATCCGGTCGAATATTTGCTCAGTAGCGTGTTCCCGCGCTTGTCTGGATGTTCCATAGAAATAGACGCTACCCCAACGTGACCGCTTGCAACAAGAAACTTGAGCCAGGTACGAGTCCAACGCTGGACTGTCCTACTCGAAGTTGAGGATTGAACTCGATAATCCATCCGATATGCTCTGTCTTGACCTAACAGAAATAGATATGCTGAGATTTGAACGCGCAGTTCTCTAAAGATTGCTGAACGAAACCTGGCTGGAGGTAGCTACGATGCATTCAAACGAACCGTTGGGGATGCCAATGGGTCTCAAGGTCTTCGTGGCAGCGTG
The DNA here is from genome assembly GCF_002332385.1 of Glutamicibacter sp. BW80. Lineage (NCBI taxonomy): Bacteria > Bacillati > Actinomycetota > Actinomycetes > Micrococcales > Micrococcaceae > Glutamicibacter > Glutamicibacter sp. BW80. The sequence continues at coordinate 174,521 of NZ_NRGV01000031.1, forward strand.
CTTTAGCGTGGGATCTATATTCACCGGCGCTCACGGACTGCTCATGGTTTCTTTGCTCGCAACGGCCTTCGCATTGACGGCGCCGATCACAATTCCGTTTGGAATCGTGGCGCTCTTAGCCGCTATCCCGGCTGTCATCTGGTTTGCTTTTTGGGTGGGGAACCGAGAATTCATCCAGCGCTCGTAATAGTTTCGTCCGCGATTACCTCGCCAGGTAGCGGTGCTCGGGGCGCCCCCTGGTCCCATAGCCCAGCTGCAGGTCGAGCATCTCGCTGGCGACCAACGACGCGAGGTAGCGTTGGGCAGTCGCCCGTGCGACGCCCACGGCTTCGGCGACCTCGGCCACGCTCAGCGGTTCGCTGGAAGCTTTGACGCAGGCCATGACCGCCTGCTCGGTGGGCGCCGCATTAGCGGCAGCTGGCGCATCATCGATCCCCTGCAAGGTCCGGTACAGCCGATCCACGCTTTGCTGGTCGAGGTCGGTTGCCGCCGCCAACTGCCGGCGGTACCGAGCCCACCCCTTGAGCTTTGCCGCGAGCGTCTTGGCTCCGAAGGGCTTGATAATGAAAGCCAGGGCGCCAGCTTGAAGAGCCGCGGCAACATTGGCCGGTTCGGTGGCGGCAGAAATCATGATCGAGTCGACTTCTATTTCACGCAGCAATTCGATGCCGCTGACATGCGGCAGATAGAGGTCCAACAGCACCAGATCCGGTTGCAGTGACGCGACAAGTTTGGGTACGGTGCGTGGGTCTTGCACCGGTTCCAGGGCTTGGAATCCGGGGATCTCATTGACCATGTCCGCGTGCAATTGCCCGACGCGAAAGTCATCGTCAACGATCAATACCCGGTAGTCCCCCACGGCATTCTGTGTCATTTTCGCTCCCTTGTTCATGAGAAGTTCCTCGGTTCACTCAGTACCGCTGGCAGCCGGGCGGCGATCACGGCCCCGCCTTGCTCCCCGCCGGCGTCGGCAATCCACACGTCACCGCTGCGCGAACGGGCCAACCGGCGAATCAGCGGCAGCCCCACACCGGAGCCGTGCCCCTCCCCGAGCGAGGACCCGGTGCTCACTCCCGGGGCGAAGATATCTTCCTCGGTGCTGATCCCCGGCCCCGAATCGGCGACCGCAAGATGCAAGGTGCTCCCCTCGGAGAGCAGATCCACCTCAACCCACGGATCCTTGCTTCCGCACAGGCTCGCGGTGAAGGCGTTGTCCAACAGGTTGCCCAGCACCGCGGTGACGTCCTGGGCGTCGCTGGCCGAGGCGATCTGTTCGAAGAGCATGGATTGCGCAGAGACCCGCAGCTCGATGCCCAGCTCGTGGGCGCGCACCCCCTTGGCCGAAAGGAATGCGGAAAGGTAAGCGTCTTTGACCAATTCCAGGCCACCGACCGGTGCAATGACCGGGCCGGCATCCATCACTTCACGCAGATACTCCTCGGCCTGATCGGTTTTGCCCAAGGTAATCAGTCCGAGGACCGCGTGCATCCGGTTGGCGAACTCGTGGCGCTGGGCGCGCAGCGCGTCGGCCATATCCTGCACGGCATCCAGTTTGGTGCCGAGCGCTTCGACGGTGCTGACGTCGTGGAGCAAGACAACCTGGCCAAGATCCACCCCGTCACGCACCACATCCGAGACGCGGGCAACGATCGCATTCGAGTTGGCTTCCAGCCTGATAGGAGCCGGTTCATGGTCTTTAATTGCCTTCACCAAACGCGGGTCGAGATCTGCCGACTCGTAGTGCCGGCCGATGATGTCCGCCAGCTCGGTGCGGTGCGGCAGTCCAAGCAATTGGCGTGCTGCCTTATTGCGCACCGTCACCGTGCCATCCGGCCCCAGCCCGATCACGCCCTCGCTCACCCCGTACAGCACCGCTTGCTGATCACGCACCAGTTGGGCGATTTCCGCGGGCTCCAACCCCAGGGTCTGGCGCTTGAGGGTGCGCACGGTGAAGCGTCCGGCCAGGGTTGCCAGCGCCGCGGCAAGCACCGCGAACAGCACGATCCAGCCGAAGGAGGCAACCAGTGCACCGGTCAGCGACTCGGTGGCCACACCCACCGACACCTCGCCGATAACCCGTCCGTCGACGGACCGGATGGGCACCTTGGCGCGCACCGATTCCCCGAGAGTGCCATGCTCGCGGGCGATGTCTTCCACCCCGGTTAACGCCACCGGGTCGGTGGAGACCAGCTGTCCCAGCTCGTCGGGGTTCGGGTGGCTCAGGCGCAGCCCACGGTCCTCGGTGATCACCACAAAGGTCGCCTGGCTTCCTTCCCGCACGGCCTCGGCCAGTTCTTGCAGCTTTCCGCTGCGCAGCTCTTCGAGATCCAGCTCATCTTGCTGCGCATAGTCCGTCACCTCGCGCACCACCTCCGGCAAGGCGGCGACCGAACGCGCAATCCCCAGGGAGGTGTCTTCGCCCTGGTCGAAGACCCTGTTGTAGCTCACCAGCAGGGTCGCGGTTGTCACCAGCGCGAAAAGCACGCCGAGCACCACGAACTGCGGACGCATGATCCGCGAGGCAAAGTGCAAGGTGGCTGTGGAATGCGGCATCTGTCCAGCATAAACCGTCCGTGATTTTAATGAGCAAAAAGATTGCAAAAACCTAAAGGGATCAGAAAACGAACAACCCCGGATACGTGAGCGCCGCCACGTAACTTGGATAAGTGCCCGCACCCCTGCTGGCATCATCACTTGCCACACACTTCAGGAGGTCGGCGCAATGCTAGTTGCTCTCGGATTCCTCATGATCATCACCTTCATGGCGCTGATTATGACCAAAAAAATGACGCCGCTCTTGGCGCTCATCCTCGTTCCCACCATCTTCGGCCTGTTCACCGGCGCCGGCTTTGGCCTCGGCGAAATGATCATGGACGCGATCAAGTCAATGTCGGGCACCGCCGCCCTGCTCATGTTCGCCATCATGTACTTCGGCATCATGATCGACGTGGGCCTGTTCGACCGGCTGGTTTCGGGAATCCAGAAGCTCGTGGGCAACGACCCGGCGAAGGTCGTCATCGGCACCGCGCTGCTGACCGCCATCATCTCGCTGGATGGCGACGGCTCCACCACCTTCATCGTGGTCACCGCCGCCCTGCTGCCCATCTACCAGCGCCTGGGCATGAGCCCGGTCGTGTTGACCTGTGTGGCCGGGCTGACCAACGGCACGCTGAACATCGTGCCGTGGGGCGGTCCAACCGCTCGCGCCGCGGCCGCCTTGGGCGTGGACGCGGCAGACATCTTCGTGCCGATGCTCCCATCGCTGGGCGTCGCGCTGATCGTGATTGCCATCTTCGCCTGGCAGCTGGGGCTCTCCGAGCGCCGCCGGCTGCAGAAGGATCGTCCCGAACTGTGGGGCACCGGCTTCGGAGGCGGAAACCTGGGCGGCGGCAAGCCCCAGGACGGCACCTCGCCTTCGGGCTCCTCGGTGGCAGTCCTTGAATCCGTGGCCCGCAAGGGGGACGGTTCGGAAGCCGCGACCATGGACGGCACCGTGCTCGATCCGCACCGCGAGACCCTGCGCCCGAAGATGTTCTACTTCAACCTGGCGCTCACCGTGGCCATCATGGTGCTGCTCATCGTCGACGTGCTGCCGCTGGCCTACCTGTTCATGGTCGGCACCGCCATCGCGCTGGTAGCCAACTTCCCGAAGGTCAACGACCAGGTGAAGATGATCGCCGCGCACTCCAGTGAAATCATCGCGGTGGTCTCCATGGTGCTCGGCGCGGCGGTACTCACCGGCGTGCTCTCCGGAACCGGCATGGTCGATGCGATGAGCCTCTGGCTGGTCAACATCATCCCGGATTCCCTGGGCCAGTACATGGCGGTCATCACCGGCTTGATTTCGATTCCGGCCACCTTCCTGATGAGCAACGACGCCTTCTACTTCGGCATTCTTCCGGTCCTCACCGAGGCCGGCGCGCACTTCGGCGTTCCTGCGGTGGATATGGCTCGCGCCTCCATCACCGGACAGCCGGTGCACATGCAATCTCCGCTCGTCCCGGCAATCCTCTTGCTGGTCTCGCTCTCTCGTGTGGATCTGGGCGATCACCACAAGAAGGTGCTGTGGCGTGCGGCCGTGGTCAGCCTGGTCATGCTCGCTTCGGGCGTGCTCTTCGGCGCAATCCACATGGGCTAAACCCCAAGGACCTATTGGTCCGTCGTCAGCCAAGCTCCGCGAGACTCGGTATTTTTACCGAGTACCGCGGAACTTGGTGTTTAAGGAGCGGGAGGGAATCCGAGCCGCACACTTTCGGTTCTAGAGCCGAGTCCATGTTCTTGGGCCTCCCTGTCCTTCCTCTCGGGAAAATACGTGGAGATGTTCTTGAGCCAACCGGACATTGGACGAACTGTAGTTGTGGTTTATCGGTTCACCCAACCTTGAACCAATCAACGCTTGGGAAGACCGCTACAAATCCCGTGTGTTCATCCGGTCATCCTCGTCCTGCCCATCGCCGTGATCGCTCTCATACTGGGAGCCGTCAAGCGCAAGAACATCACGACACCGGAACACACGACTCACGACGTATTCTCGCTCGTTCTATCCGTGCTTGGCATCGGCTTGGCCCTCCCCCTCGCACCTACCAAGGCGTTGAGAATGGGCACATTGACTACCGGACTCTTCCTTGTCCCGGGAGGCGTCCTGATCGCGCTGGTCTCCGCAGCGGGCTGCCGGATCTACGACCATTTCGGCCCACGGCCATTGGTCGTCCCCGTCGGAATTATCTGGGCGGCGAGCATCTGGTTCCTCAGCACACTCGATGAGAGCAACAGCGGCTGGTTGTACCTCGCCGCCTATCTTGTCCTCTCTGCATCCCAGGCGATGATGTGGGCACCGATAACCACCTTGGCCCTATCGTCCCTGCGCCCCGAGCTCTACCCGTACGGGAGCGCTGCATTCACTACCGCGCAGCTACTCGCCGGTGCCGCCGGCGGCGCGGTCCTCGTTGCCATGTACACGATCGGAGCAAACGCAGCACAGACCGGAGCCCTGACCGTTTCGCAAACCGTCGCCGTAGGACAAACGGCGTTCACCACGGCCGGTGTCATTGCGATGTTGGCCGTCAAAGGCACCTTCTTCCTCGGAAAGCGCCGCCAACCGGCCCCACTAACCGGTTCCACACCCAACAAACAACCGTAACGTCGACTATCCACGAGTACGTCGGGATCAATCCCTCGACCTAGCAGTAGCACCAGCTGGCCGCGCCGCGCACAACTACAAGGCCAGCTGTTGTCGCGTGCCCATTGCGCGACGAAGACCAGCTGGCAGGCCATTGTCGGTTGGACGAGGAAAATGACAGAATTCGCTGTTTTAGGATCTGCCTATGACTTTGCCTTGAGCCGTCTAACAAGCCGATCAGTCTATAGTTGCGATGTGGGAGATCAGGCGGTGGACGTCGAGCGAACTCTCACGGTTGCGCTGAAGAAGGGCTGGACACAAGCGGAGCTGAACAGGATTGGAACGCCCACCTCTGAACAAAACACCTAGGAACATCTCCATGCGAAAACCAGTCGCAGCCGCATCCCTCGCCTCAGCTCTACTGCTCGCCGGTTGCATAAGCCCCCTCGTTGAAACAGGAACACAACTCAACTCGAAAGCTCCAAAGACCATCGACGGCTACGAGTTCGTCACCCAATAAGAGGCAGAAGCCAGTTGCTTCTGTACGGGAACCCCCGCGCAGGAAGAAATGTCTACAGAGACAGAATATTTCGGATTCTTTCACTACTTAGAAGCAAAGCATCAGCTTCCCTCCGCCGAAGGCGAATGCAATAACCGCGATCTCTCAATGACGATTACCGGCGGTGTCATCCGTATCGCGTTGCTCAAAAATACCGACGTAGATTTGTCAGCGGATAAAGAATATTTCGCAGAACGCCTCGGAAAAGTATGCGAACCATAGGACACCTACGACAACATCATGACCTGCCACTTCCGTGACAGGAAACAATCGCATGATGCTCACCGCCCAACATGAAGGAACTGAACAACAGTTCAGAGACAAATACCAAACGCTCGCTACCAAATTCGGGGAATAACTAGAAATCAACTTCCCGTAACCACGTCTCTCGCGTAAGCAATAAGCCCACAATTCATTGGGCCGATTCCTTTCCTGCCTGTGAGACGTAGATCAGCTACAAGTAACTCTCACAGTTGCAACACCCTGATAAATCAGGAGTTGCAACGACCGTTAGAACTCGCCGGGAACTGCGGCCAAGCTTTTGAATACAAGCTTGAAGCAGGTCCGAAAAGTCCTCTGGCTATGGATATCCAGGCACAATAAGCACGGCGGATAGAAGCTAGAAGGTTTGAACGAGTCCGGCAATCGGCAACCGAGTGGAACCATCCATTCAGTGGTACCATATCTAGTACCACTAGGAGGCGGTATGGCAATCACAACCAGCGAAGCGCGTCGTGACCTGTTTGGTCTCATTGAACGAGTGAATCTTGATCACACCGAAGTGGAGATCATGTCCAAGCGTGGATCTGCGGTGCTCATGTCGAAAGATGAATACGATTCTCTCGTTGAAACGAGCTATCTTCTGCGCTCACCTAAGAATGCGGTGCGCCTGCTCTCTGCTCTTGAAGCGGCACGTGATGGCCAGGCGCTAGAACGCGGACTTGTTGATCCGTGAGCGACAGACAACTTATCTGGACTGCCGAGGGCTGGGAAGATTACCTCTATTGGCAAACTCAAGACCGCAAGACCCTTAAGCGCATCAATACGCTCATCGAAGATGTGCTGCGCGATGATCCGTTTGAAGGCATCGGCAAACCCGAACCGCTGAAGCATGCCCTAGCGGGCGCTTGGTCGCGCCGCATCGACGAAGCGAATCGGCTGATCTATATCGCCGATGACCGCGCCTTGACAATTCTGCAAGCTAGGTACCATTACTGACCTTCGAATCAGCGGTTGACGGGAGTTTGCGCAACTACTTTTACCCTGGCTATCGCTAGGCCGATAATTCTGATTATGTCAAGTCGTAAAAAGACTATTCGCAGAATATGCGAATTCAGGTTCCCCTTGATATTTGAGCGACAATCCAAGCATCTTCTGAAGAATAGTAATCTTCCATCTATCTTGCCCACAGTTTCTGGATGCTTAAAAGGGTCGACCACCAGGCCGCAGTATCATGTCGCGACGTGTATGCCGAAAATAACCCCTCCGACTTGTTACAGCCAGTTAGTGACTCAGCTCTTCGATGATTGCATCGTTGAAAGCCGCCAGATCGCCCGGGTTGCGTGAAGTGATTAAGGCAAAGTTCTCTGCCGGGCAACGAAAAACCTGTTCGTCTTTCCAGGTGCCGCCAGCATTGATGATGTCAGTCTTAATGGACTTGTAAGAAGTGAGGGTCTTATTTTTCGCTAGTCCTGTTTCAACCAGTAGCCACGGACCGTGGCATATCGATGCCACCGGACGTCCAGACATTGCAAATGACTTTACGATCCTTTGCGCCTCTGCATCCAGTCGGAGATTGTCGGCGTTCAGTGTGCCTCCGGGAATGAGCAATAGATCGAATTCGCTTTCGCGGACCTCAGATAATGTTTCGTCCACCTCGAAGACCTCGCCTAAGTCCCAGTCGCCGACGAGGGTCTGTACCTGACCTGTTTCTGGAGCGGCGATGGTGACCTTGACTCCAGCCCGTTCTAATTTCTCGACAGGATCCTTCAACTCATCCTGCTCTACTCCGCGGTTGGAAACCACGACGAGGACTTTCTTACCTGTTAACTCTGACATGAGGTGTTCCTTTCATTGGGTTCAAGGGCTAGCTTGGCACTCCAGGTACAACCCAGCAAGATGTAATCAGGAAATATTCAGCTGATCCTGCGCAGCGTTTCGGCAGTCCGTATCGGGACAAACCGAAAGATAGAAAACCGTAGGTGAAGAGTTACTCCTCCTCGGAGATTTTAAGATCTCCGTAAACGATCGTTGGTGGGGTCTTGTGAGAGGAACCTGCTAAACGATAGAAAAACGTCTAAGACGACGGATCATTTTGCGGAGCATCGCCATCGGTTGACCTTGGCTGCGCCCCATACAACGAGTCGCTAACCCGATCGATCAACTCCTGAACACTTCGCACCTTCTTCGAAGCGGAGGGCAACTACTATTAAAGGTTTGGTGTGCCCAACGGAAAGTATCTCTCCCAGCTTCTAGGAGTCGTTGGTCTCTTGGCTCGCGTGGTCACTGGTTTTATCGCCACCGTCGTATGACTGCTGAACGTCGGTAGCACCCTCCGAAGTTTCCAATTCGTCTGCGCTATTTGAAGAGACTTTTTGGTTGCTTGATCCCTCTGCGCCATAAGACTGTTGGATGTCTGTAGGCCTGCCAGTGTTTTCTGAACCGTTGGAGGCCTCTCGGCCGCCGGACTGCTTCGTTTCTTGAGTGTCAGCATTGTCAAAACTGTCAGCATTGTCAAAATTCCCGGGTTGCTTGTTGGCATCTTGCTCAGACATGACATCCTCCCTTGATCGGTGGTTCCTAACGTGGTCAACGCTAGATACGGGGTTTAAGAGCGGCAGTTGACGATGGTTGGGTTGACGAGTGGTGGGATGTCGACTTGGAGGCATCGGCCATCAGAGTGGGCGTTGGAGGCGGTGGTAGCGATGATTCCCACTGCAGCGGCGGAGGCGGCGGCCAGGGCTGCTCCGACGATGGGCGCGCCTGGTCCGAACATGGCGGCGATGCCCGCGCTTCCCCCTAGGAGACCTGCGATGACGACGCCTTGATCACGCATATTTGCGGTTTCGGCGCGACTGTAGGTCAGGCGGCCATAGAATCCTTTCCATTCGGCTTCGGGGTCAAGGATTACGGGGTAGGTGGTGTCTTTGATGGGGTTGATGGTTTGGGTGAGGGTATTGCCTTTGAGAGTGAACTTGGTGGGAACGGCTTTGCCGTTGGCGTCGATGGCCCAAGGGGTTTTGATTTCGCCGAAGCTCGCTTCTGCCTCCACCCCAGGGTGTGAGTTACCGAGTTTGGGATCGAGGACGAACTGCACACTTCCGTCTTTGCGTAGTTGAGGAACGATTCCATCCGAGAAGTTTAGATCGAAGTTGTACGATCGGTCGGCCTTGGCATCGGGAACAGCGACTACTGCACGGGCCGACAGTGCTGACTTACCGGTGCTTGAATCTTGAGCACTAGTGGCTGCTTTCATGGGCTCAGCGATGACTGCAGATCCTGAGCTCTGGCTCAACTTATCTGCCGGGCTGCTCAGCCCCGCGTTCTGAGGCAAGCCCACTGTGAGCCAGGTGCCGTCAGAATGCTTCAACTCGATCACTCCTGCCTCCTCACTGGGCAATGTGATTGTGCCATCGGTCGTTGCGGCGCTCGTCGAGGTTAGGACGCGACTATGTCCTGGAGCGGAGGTGAGAAGGTCGTGGATCTCCACTGAATTCTCAGCAGCGTTTGCTACGGTGGCACTAAGAAATACCGATGAGACTGCAAGAATTGCAGTGACCTTGTAATGGGGTTTCATTATTTTTCTCCTAGAATTTGTATTCAATGAATGAGAGAGCAATGGGAATCGAGTTTTTGTTAGCACTCCTTTTCGGGATGGCGTTCATTGCCGCGTGTGCTTCATACGGGCGGTACCGACATAACCGGAAAAACAAAGATCAGTAAGTCTGGTGTTGGTGTCGGTTGATGCTCAAGCAATGAGTGACGCGTCGGGTCAACTGCAGTGGATAGCGAGAGAAGTTGCGCTCACAGTGGGCATGTATGAAATTTTCGATATGTCACTTGACTAGTTGTTTTGTTAACCAGCAAAATGAATAAAGATCTTAAGATGAACACTACCCACCGTAAGTAAGGGTGTAAATCATCCTTTTGTAGGAGGGGCTCGCATTTCGCTTTGCTGCCAACATCGCTTTGCTGCCAGCTCAAGAGGGCCCCTCCTTGCTACTTGAGACCCGGAATATTTGAGCTCTGGGAACCCGAGCCCCCTTGGTGGGAGACGCAAACACCGCGAAGCCTGGCGCCATGAACGGCAATTAAAAATAAGCAGAATAGTTCTAGTCTGCAGATCCGCTGGGATACGCCGAGGATATTCAGTTAATCGGCAAAGTACTTATCGGCCCGTTCGCAAACGAAACCTTTACTGGGATTTGAGAAGAGAAATCATCTCTGCAAGAGATTATCGGTGTAGGCGGTTATAGATCGTCCCTATAGCGGGAGAACGGGCGCGAATGTTCGTAGCGCGACATTCAGGGCCTCAACATAGCGGCCACAGTTCCGAAAGCTAAGGCAAGGGCGAGTTGAGTCGCATCGCTAGCAACCGGGCCGTTCAGATATCACTCCAAGAGCTCAACGGTCTGGGGGCCTGCCCAATGTTGCGAAGAGAGCTAGAGAGTTCGACAATGATTTAGAACGCCGCGGTGGTTGAAAACGGTTATTAAGTACTGTCTTGCGTAGAAGAACAGCTTCATTTTGTCTAAGAAGTCATGAATTGAGACCCAGCGTCGTCGTCCGAGCGTTCGGCAATCGGTATTGCCATGCCGCGAAGTATAGGCCCCTGTCTGTCGGCATTCTCAGGTAACTTCTGTATATGACTACTTAGCCACGCGATAACTACACAGGCCCGGGTAGCGGGCAATACCCAGGACCACAGGGATGCCTTTCCAGTGGCCCTGGTGGAGGCATGTCTGCAGGTCCCGGAGGGGGCTTTAAACTGATCCCAGCGGGAGACTCAATACTGGCCCTTTCAACAAGCCTTATTGCAGCAAGTGGCCGTCTGCGCAACAACTATTTGCTCACCTAAGACCGTAACGCCTTGGAAATATTGCCGATTTTCTCATGAACGCATGGTTGAAATAACTCCGAAGTAATATATTTCGGGCTCAGCTTGTCGAGCATCTACCTCAAGAGACGTCTTGTAACCCAAGGGTTGTGAGACGTCCCGCCAGAGCACGCAGGCCTGTTCGCTGAACCGCGACTATTCAGCACTTTCAATTCTTGCAACTATGTCTTGTAAACGGTCCCGAGGAATCACGTACATGACCTCCGTTGCGAGACATATTTAAGCTGATGCCCAACGACTTGCTAGATGCGCTTAGAAAGCAGCTGGACGATCCAAAAAAGCAATCCCGATTCGGCACTGTCCACTTTTTCATTCAAGCTATCTCGCGATTCAAGCTTGCTTAGCCGAAACCTTAAATCACGCGTACCAAGGTGGACGGTATTCAAAGGGAGGGTCTTCGCCCACCCGTCCGTCGATCGCCTCGCGCAGCAGATCCGCGTGACCGGTATGCCGGCCGTATTCCTCGATCACATCGCAGATTAATCGTCGTACGCTCGCGTGTTTTCCCTCGTATTCCAAGGCAGAGGGCGCATCTAGTTCACCCGCGGCAACTACCTGTGCCTGAACCTCCCTGCTCCTAAGCACGGCTTTGTCGTAGCGCGCATAAAGCGCTTCCGGGTTCTCTTCGGCGTTCACCGCGAACTGGTCGCGCCCCTCGGCAGAGAATTCAAGCACGATCTCCGGTTGTCCGCGGGCGATCAAGTAGGCAAAGTTTTCATCTTCGACTACCGCCAGATGCTGCAGCAGTCCACCGATGCTCAGATCGCTGCTCGGCAGCCTCGCCGCTAGTTGCTCGATGTCCAGTCCGTCGGCCTTATACCTGAAGGTGGTGCGCAACCGGTCGAGCATGCCGAGCAGGTGCGCTTCCTCGGTGCCGTCCATTGGCGGCTCCCAGGGAGGGAAGTTTTCCATGGTGTACTCCTATGCAGGATGTGTGAGTTGGCGTACCAAACTGGTTTCGCCGGCCCATGAATTGAATAATTAGAAGTATGCCCCTAACCGCCACAGCTTTGGAAGCCCCGCACTGGATGCAGCGTGCCGCCGCGCATGAGGTCCGTGCTCGGGCCTTTGGCGAACCATTTGTGCAGCGCAGAATGACCGGGGCCAAACATCCCATCGAGGATTTCCTTTTCACCTACTACACGCAGAAGCCAGGCCAGCTCTACCGTTGGCACCCGGGCGTTGGCGTGGCGCTGCTCGGCGAGCAGGCCCACGAACGAGAAGATTGGAAGTTCTACCGCAGCGTGGAAGCCCCGGCAGGACCGGGGGTAGAACTCGATCTTGAGAAATTCTCCCAGTCACGGGCCAGGGTGATCGAATTTGCCCGCATCCTGCTGCGCAATACGGTACAGAAGCCGGCGAATTTCTCCTGCTTCGGATTGCATGAATGGGCGATGGCCTACAAGTCCGAGGTCAACGGGATACGCCACGAATACCTGCCGCTTCGCCTCGGCGCGACGGGCACGGACGAGGTCGTGGAAAACCATAAGATCCGTTGCACGCATTTTGATGCCTTCCGTTTCTACACTCCGGAGGCGGTGCCGCTCAACGAGCTGCAGCCAACCCGTGAGACGCAACGCGACCTCGAACAGCCGGGCTGCCTGCATGGAAATATGGACCTGTATAAATGGGCCTACAAGTTGAGCCCGGCAGTTCCCAGCGATCTGGTCATGGACTGCTTTGAACTGGCGTGGGATATCCGCACCATGGACATGCAAGCTTCGCCCTATGACCTTGGGGATTGGGGCCAAGAGCCGATCCAAATCGAGACTCCGGAGGGCAAGGCGCACTATGTGCGTCTGCAAAAGGAGTTCGCCCTGCGGGCGGAGAAGCTGCGGATGGAACTATTGCAGGTGGTGCTCAGCCTGCCAATTGCCTCGGAACGCTAGCGTGTTGAACTAAAAGGGAAGCACAATTGGTTCATGGGACGACTGAAGAATCGGAAGGCGCACACGGGCCTGGTTTTCGTAGCTCCGCTACTGGCCGGGCTGCTGCTCGCTGGTTGCGCCAGTTCGGCTCCCACCGCGGGCACCTCACCCGTTGGCGCTGACGCAGACCTCAAGATCAGCATCAGCTTCGAGGGGAAATCCGTCGACAGCGAATACCATCTATCCTGCCGCGGCGCCCAGGCCGCTGATTCCAGTACGCTGCCCGAGTCGAATGCCGCCTGTGCGTTATTGGCCAAGAATCCCGAAGTGCTCACCCCGCAACGCTCGCCGCAGCAAAGCTGCACCGAGATCTATGGCGGGCCCGCGACGGCAAGGATCAGCGGAAAATTAGGTGGGAAACAAGTCGATACGAGCTTCGACCGCCACAATGGCTGCGCGATTAGCGAATGGGATGCATTGGCCCCGCTGCTGGGCGAGGGCATGAAATAACCCGCTATATCCTCCTCTAGATGCCACCACGGATAGCTCCAGCGACTAGAATAGGAAGACTATGGAGTTCTTCCTGCTGATCATCGCGCTGCTGTTCGCCACTATTTTGATTGTCGGGCTGGGTGAGCGCATCAAGCTCCCCTATCCAATCCTGATGCTCATCCTTGCCACCTTGGCCGGTTTCCTCCCGTTCATGCCTGAACTGCATATCGATCCAGCGTTGATCCTGCCCATCTTCCTGCCGCCGCTGCTCTTTGCCACCGCGCAGCGCAGCTCCTGGTCGGTGTTCCGGCTGCGCTGGAAAGCGCTGATCCGCCTCGCGGTGGTGCTGATCGTGGTAACCGCCGGCGCGGTGGCGGCAACCTCGCTGGCTTTCGCCCCCTTCTTGTCGGTTCCCTTGGCGATCGCCCTCGGCGCCATCGTCGCCCCGCCGGACCCGGTAGCGGTGGATGCGATTGCGACGAAGGTGAAAATGCCGCGGCGGCTCACCTCCCTGCTGGAGACCGAGGGGCTGTTCAATGACGCGATGGCCATCGTGCTCTTCCAGCTTGCGGTCACCGCCACGCTTAACGGCACCGAGGTCGGCTTGGACCTCATTCCGAAATTCTTGATCGGCGCGGCGGTGGCCATCATCGTGGGCATCGCCATGGCCTGGGTTGTCGGTTGGCTGAACCGCTTCGTGCCTAATCTGGCGGCGCGCTGCGCGGCAACCTTGGTGGCACCCTACGCCGTCTACATGCTGGCCGAGGAAGTCCATGCCTCCGGAGTGGTCGCGGTCGTGGTGCTGGCCCTGGAGCTGGGACGCCGCGACCGTCCGCAGGACTCGCAAGAACGGTTGACCCGGCACGCCTTCTGGGAAGTGCTCGAAATGCTGGCCACCGGTCTGGCCTTTGGCCTCATGGGCCTGGAGATGAACTCGGTCATCCAGGAAGAGGGCAGCAACCTGCTCGGGTTCATTCCCGGCATCCTTGCCATCTGTGTCGTAGTGATCCTGGTTCGGACGCTCTGGATGTTCGGCACCTACTATCTGCCAAATGCCCGGCGCGGGATGGAGAAGGTCTCCGCGGCCAAGGATTCGCTGGTGCTCACCTGGTGCGGCATGCGCGGACTGGCCACCCTTGCTCTCGCCTTGGCCCTGCCGAAGTTCACCGCGGAAGGCACCCCCATCGAGGGAAGGAACTTCGTGGTGGTCGCCGCCTGCTCCGTACTGCTCGCCACCCTCGTAGTCCCGGGGCTGACGCTGCCGATGCTGATGCGGGCGCTCAAGCTGCGCGGCAATGACCAGGCCACCAAAAAGGCCCGCCGCGCGCTCGCTCGCCGGGCCGAAGAAGTTGCGGTGCAGACCCTGAAGAAGAATCTTGAGCTGCAGCAGCTGCCGGAGAACTACCGCCATGTGGTCACCCGACGCATGCACGACCTGCACAACATCTTGCTGACCGATCCGGATACGCATGACGCGATCACCGATGAAAAATACACCCAGCTGCGCGCGGTGATCACCAAGGCCGACGCGATTCAGTCCACGGCGCTGGCGGCGGCCCGCGACGAGTTGCTCCGCGCCCGGCGCGAACCCGGGGTTGATCCGCATATGGTTGACCAGATCATGCAGCGCCTTGATATGCGCACGGCCACCTTGGACCGCTAGCACGCAAAAGGGTGGCCGTAACCTGTTAATGGTTCCGGCCACCCTAGTGCGTCTCTATACGCGTTTAGACTGCGGCGCGTTCGAGACGAACAATCACCTCGTAGTGATTGGTCTGCGGGAACATGTCCATCACCCGGGCCTGCTTAGCGGTGAACTTGTCTAGCCGTGCAAGATCCCGGGCCAGCGAAACCGAATTGCAGCTGGAGTACACCACATGCTGCACGGTCGAATCGTTGAGCCACTGTGCCAGCTCGGCCGAGATGCCCCGACGCGGCGGATTGACGATGACCGCTTCCGGCGCCTGCCCGGCGGATAGCGCGAAGTCGGTGGCGTCCATTGCGGTGAACGTCGTGTTCTCCAAGCCCATCTCCTCCACCGCGACCTGCGCCGCAGCCACCGCCTCGGTGCTGGTTTCGATTCCCTGCACCCGACGCCCGCCTTCGGCGCAGTGCAGCGCGAAGCCGCCTACCCCGCTGTACAGGTCCCAGAGGCTGGCAGGATTTGCATCGGTGATCCACTGGCGAGCCTGGCGGTACAGCGCGGCGGCAATCTCGGTGTTCGTCTGGAAGAACCCCTGCGGACGCAGGTGCATCGGCACGCCGTTCAGTCCGAATTCCAAGGTGGTGCGGCGGGTGAGGATGATTTCTTCTTCACCCTCCAAGACGGCCTTGTGCTCGGGCAGGAAGTTCACCGAAACCACGCTGTGGCGCGGGAGCAGCTCGAGGAATTGAGGCAGTGAATCGCGAAGAGCCACGAAGTGCTTCTTAGTGCGCAGCACCCAGCGCACCATGACCGCTCCGGTGTCCGAAAGAGTGAGGATGACGTGCTTGAGCTGCCCCTTGCCCTTGGGCACGTCATAGGGGATGAGCTTCAGTTCCTTGATGAAGCGCTCGATCACCGGGAACAGCGCGCGCAGTTCGGGAGCGCAAACCCCACAGTTGCGCAGGTCTACGCCGTGGCCGTCGGCGTCGAGAATTCCGATGGTCGGATTCTCGGTGGTTCCGGAGATCACCATTTTCGCCTTATTGCGGAAGCCCGATTCTGAGCTGGCTTGCGGCGGCAAGAATTGCAGGTCTGGGAACTGCGCGAGCGCGGTGGCGCAGTGGTCGGCTTTGGCCTGGAGCTGGTCAACGTACGGCACCGTCATTTGGGTGCATGAACGGCAACGTCCGGCGGAGAAGTAAAGGCATTCCATGGTGTCTCCAATTTTAGCGAAGAAGCCTGCGCCTGGGGCGCAAAGAGATTTCGGCGGTTATTGACCGCAAATTTTCAGCTTTCCCCGATATGCTCACTAGCAGATCGACATTCGGCAGGAACTTCACCGCTACCGGAAAACCGCGGATCATTGAAAGGAAAGATGGCACTTCGACACGGGCATTCCACGCAACGACGTGGCTACGCATTGCTAGCGCTCCCCTTGGCCGCCGTACTTGGAGCTTGCAGCAGTTGCGCTTCTTCAGTCCCCCAAGCAGACCCCGTGCCCTCGGCCGCCTCTTCCACTAGCCCGCCAAATTTGCCGGTGCAAAGTCCGGCTGCTGCCCCCTCCAGCACGCAGAGCAAGCCATCTGCCGCCACCAGTTCCAGCACGAGCTTGGCAACCAAGCCCGCCACAAGCGCGAGCGCCAGGTCGACGTCGAATCCGGCAGCTTCCCAAGGAAGCCTTGCCCCATTGTCGAGTGCGGCCACCTCTGGATCTGCCAGCATCAAGCCGTTGACCCAAAGCGGACCGATCCATTCGACCTCAACCACCGCTCTTTTTGCGGCGGTTGCCGAAGGCGAAGTCGGCTCGGTGCGCAAAGCTTTGAAGGACGGCGCCGAGCTGGATGCCAAAGACGGACGGGGAAATACTCCGCTGATGCGCGCGGTGCTCAACCGCGATGACCAGATCGCCAAGCTGCTGCTTGCCGATGGGGCGAATCCGAACTCAAAGAACAAGTCCCAGGAATCACCGTTCCTGCGAGCCAGCGCCTTTGGCCTCGAAGACGTGCTGCGTTCGGCACTGGCCCACGGCGCCGATGTAAACAGCGTCGACCGGCTGGGCAGCACCGCCTTGTTCGTGGCTAGCGAAGCCGGACAGGTGGAATCGGTTCGTGTCCTGCTGCAGCACGATATCCCCCTGGACAAGGTCAATGATCTTGGTTGGAGCGCACTGCATGTGACCATCTCCCTGGGCCAGGGCTCGAATAATTCGCTGTCCATAGCCCGCCTGCTCTTGGCAGCCGGAGCTAATCCGCACCTGACCGATCCTTCCGGATCCGACGCCTTCGAACTTGCCGAGAAGCGCAATCAGCCGCAGATGCTCTCCGCCCTGCGCAACTCCAGCAAATAGCGGCGAGTTCTGCTACAGGGCGTCGACGTAGAACCAGGCTCCGTCTTCCCGCACGAACGAGCTGGCTTCTCGTTGGCTGTCCCGATCCTGCCCGAGGCTGTAGTGCGCCTCGAATTCCACGACTCCACGCGTCGCGGTGGCGCCGCCCGAGCGGGTTGCATGGATCTCCAGGCCCAGCCAGCGCATGTGGGCATCCAGCTCCAGTTCCTTGGGCCGGGTGGTCTCATGCCAGGTCTCAAGCAAATACCGGTGCAGCCCCAAGGCAAAGGCGCTATAGCGCGAGCGCATCAGCTCTTCTGCGGTGTCGGGCAGCGCTGACCGGTTGGTCCGTCCGTCATGAAAGGGCTGGCAGCATTGCGCGTAGCTGCGCTGCGCTGCGTCTAATTCACGGCAGGGACAGCGGGTTTCCTTGGAGTTTTGCACGTATCCAGCTTACTTGCCCGCTCCGGTGACCTAGCCCACGAGCCGAATATCACACGTCTTAATCGCCGCTAAAGCGGTAGTTGCACACACCCCTGCGTTTTGCGCGTCACATACCCGGTAGACTTGTAAAGCAAGCTCGCGGAGCGCCAAATCCCCCTGGTGTGAGACGGCAACTCCGTGTGGCATTTAACTTAACCTCGCCAACAGGAGATATGCCGGATGCCCCGCATCGTTGTAGATGTCATGCTCAAGCCAGAAATCCTTGACCCTCAGGGCAAGGCCATCGCGGGAGCACTTCCCCGCCTAGGCTTCACCTCCTTCGAAGCTGTCCGCCAGGGCAAGCGCTTTGAACTCACCGTCAACGGCGAGGTGACCGAAGAAATCCTCGCCCAGGCGCGCGAAGCGGCGGAGACCCTGCTGTCGAACCCGGTCATCGAGGACGTTGTCAACGTCGAGGTAGTCGAAGACTAATGAGCACAGATCTTCCCTTGATTGGCGACTATTCGACGCCAACTTCCGAACTTTCTGGAGCGCGCATCGGCGTGGTGACCTTCCCGGGCACCCTCGATGACCGCGACGCCGCTCGTGCGGTGCGCGCAGCCGGTGCCGAAGCGGTGTCCCTGTGGCACGCCGACACCGAGCTGCAGGACGTTGACGCCGTGGTGATTCCCGGTGGCTTCTCCTACGGCGACTACCTGCGCGCCGGCGCGATCTCCCGTTTCGCACCGATGATGTCCAAGATCGTCGATGCTGCGAACTCCGAAGCCAAGCTGCCCGTGCTGGGCATTTGCAACGGTTTCCAGATCCTCACCGAGTCGCACCTGCTGCCCGGTTCGATGATCAAGAACGACCACTTGAAGTTCCTCTGCCGCGATCAGCTGCTGCGCGTGGAGAACAACCAGACCGCCTGGACCAACGGCTACGAGCCGGGCCAGGAAATCACCATCGTGCTGAAGAACCAGGACGGCCAGTACGTGGCCGACGAGAAGACCCTGGACATGCTCGAGGCCGAGAACCGCGTGGCGTTCAGCTACGTGGGCTGGAACCCGAACGGCTCGCGCCGTTCGATCGCCGGCATCTCCAATGCGGCGGGCAACGTGGTGGGCCTCATGCCTCACCCGGAGCACGCCATCGAGGCCGGTTTCGGTCCGGATCACCGCGGCACCGACGGTCTGACGTTCTTCACCAGTGTTTTGACCCACCTCGTTGGAGGCAAGAAGTGAGCCAGGAAGTGACCAAGGAATTCAATATCGACACCGTCGATAACGCGGCCGGTACCCCGAATGTGGAACTGCCGTGGGCCGAGCTGGGCCTGAAGGACAACGAGTTCGCGGAGATCGTGAAGATTCTGGGCCGCCGCCCGACCGCGGCCGAATTGGCCATGTACTCGGTGATGTGGTCCGAGCACTGCTCGTACAAGTCCACCAAGAACCACCTGCGCCAGTTCGGCGACAAGGTCACCGAAGAGATGAAGAAGGACCTGATGGTCGGCATCGGCGAAAACGCCGGCGTCACCGACCTGGGCGACGGCTGGGCCGTGACCTTCAAGATCGAATCGCACAACTCCCCCTCCTTCGTTGAACCGCACCAGGGTGCGGCTACCGGCATCGGCGGCATCGTGCGCGATATCATCTCCATGGGCGCCCGCCCGATCGCCGTGATGGACCCCTTGCGCTTCGGCGCGATCGACCACCCCGATAGCCAGCGCGTGGTGCACGGCGTGGTCTCCGGCATCGGCAGCTACGGCAACTCGCTGGGCCTGCCGAACATCGGCGGCGAAACCGTCTTCGACCCGATCTACCAGGGCAACCCGCTGGTCAACGCGCTGGCAGTCGGCGCATTGCGCCACGAAGACCTGCGCCTGGCCAACGCCTCGGGCGTGGGCAACAAGGTGGTGCTCTTCGGTGCGCGCACCGGCGGCGACGGCATCGGCGGCGCCTCGGTGCTGGCTTCCGAGTCCTTCGACGACACCAAGCCTTCCAAGCGCCCGGCCGTGCAGGTCGGTGACCCCTTCGCCGAGAAGGTGCTCATCGAATGCTGCCTGGACCTGTTCAAGGCCTCCCTGGTCGAGGGCATCCAGGACCTGGGTGCCGCCGGCATCTCCTGCGCCACTTCCGAACTCGCCTCCAACGGCGAGGGCGGCATGCGTGTCGAGCTGACCGATGTGCTGCTTCGCGACCCGACCCTGACCCCGGGCGAAATCCTGATGTCGGAGTCCCAGGAACGCATGATGGCCGTGGTCACCCCGGAGAACGTCGCGGCTTTCGAAGCCGTCATGGACAAGTACTCCGTGGAGTACTCCTGGCTCGGCGAGGTCACCGACACCAACCGCCTGATCATCACCTGGGATGGCGAAGTCATCGTGGACGTGGACCCGAAGACCGTCGCCCACGACGGCCCGGTGTACGACCGTCCGTATGCTCGCCCAAGCTGGCAGGACGCCCTGCAGGCAGATACCTTCAAGGCGTCGGAGGCCGGAGCGAACCTTCCGGCTACCGGTGACGAGCTGAAGGCTGCGCTGCTCGAGCTGATCGCCAGCCCGAATATGTGCGACAAGTCCTGGATCACCCGCCAGTACGACCGCTATGTCGGTGGCAACACCGCCCTGGCTTCCCCGGATGATGCAGGCGTGGTCCGCATCGATGAGGAAACCGGGCTTGGCGTAGCCATCGCTACCGATGCCAACGGCCGCTACACCTACCTGGACCCTTACCTGGGTGCCCAGCTGGCGCTGGCCGAGTCCTACCGCAACGTCGCCACCTCCGGCGCGATCCCTGCGGCGGTCTCGGACTGCCTGAACTACGGTTCCCCCGAGGATCCGGATGTCATGTGGCAGCTGGCCGAAGGCATCCGCGGCCTATCCGACGCCTGCAAGGTGCTCGGAGTACCGGTGACCGGCGGCAACGTCTCGCTGTACAACCAGACCGGCACCACCGCGATCCACCCAACCCCGGTCGTGGCAACCCTGGGCAAGCTGGACGACGTGGCACGCCGCACCCCATCGGGGTGGCGCGAAGAGGCAGACGGCCAGGCAATCTACCTGATCGGTGAGACCTTCGACGAGCTGGACGGCTCAGAGTTCGCCAACCTGCGCGGACACCTCGGCGGCTTGCCACCGAAGGTGGATCTGGAGGTTGAGAAGGAACTGGGCGCGATCCTGATCAACGCCAGCCGCGACGGCATGGTCGACGCGGCGCATGACCTCTCCGAGGGCGGCCTTGCGGCCGCGCTGTCGGAAATGGTCCTGCGCTACGGTGTCGGTGCCCGGGTGGCCCTGGACGACATCAAGAAGCGTGACGGTGTCGATTCATTCACCGCACTGTTCTCCGAATCGCAGTCTCGCGCACTGGTTGCGGTTCCGCGCAGCGAAGAGGTCCGCTTCAACGACATGACCGGCGCCCGCGGTGTAACCGTGGCTCGCCTGGGCATCGTCGATGCGGAATCGAATGCCCTGGAGGTGCAGGGTGAATTCACCGTGTCCGTCGAGGACCTGCGTGCCGCGCACGAAGGCACCATGGAGAAGTACTTCGGCTAAGCCTCCGCGCTAATAGCGCAATACGGCGAACAGCCCGTTNNAACGGGCTGTTCGCCGTATTCATGCCGGTTCGAGGTGCTCCCCGCCAGCTCGGGACCTAGCTCTTCTAGTGATGCTTGTGCTCATCGTGCTCCTTGCGCGATGCCGACTTCTTGGCATCATGCTGGGCACGAAGGTCTTCGGCGTCATGCTGCTCGGCGGCTTTCTCCTGCTGAATCACTTGAGCGAAAAGCTTCTCCATCTCCTTGGCGACACCAGCTGCGGACGCCGGATTCTGGCCGGTGACCAGACGCTCGTCGACGACAACCTTTTCTTCGAAGTTTTCAGCCGCTTCGTGAATGGCACCTTGTTCAACCAGCCTGTCGACAAGGAGGAACGGGACGACCTTGTCCTTGCCGACTGCGACCTCTTCTTCGTTGGTGAATGCCGCGACGGTTCGCCCTTCGATGAGGCGCAATCCATTTTTCAATTCGACGTCGAGCAATCCAGCAGAACCGTGGCAAACCGCACCGACTAGTCCCCCTGCGTCGTAGACGCTGGCTACAAGTTTCTGCAGCCCTTCATGCTCAGGGAAGTCCCACATGGTCCCATGTCCACCGACCAGGTAAACGCCGTCATATTGTTCGGGGTCCACAACCTCGACTCGCGCGGTGTTGTAAAGGCCCGCCCGCGTAGCCTCATTCTGCGTGAATGCCACTTGGATCGGGTCGTCGGTATCTACCGTATCCTGCGGTGGTTGTCCGCCCTTGATCGAGGCAAAGTCTACGAAATGCCCGGAGTCCTTGAATACTTTCCATGGATGCGCGGCCTCGGCCACGTTGTATCCGGTTTTTTCTCCCGTGTCGCCGATCTCGGAAACACTGGTTAGTACCATGAGGATTTTCTTCATGACGTGCTCCTTTCACCCGATCCCCAGCCTAGGCAGGCGCTCTTCATCTGGCTACCTATTCCAGATAGCTTTCGGCTAAGTCTCAGGAAATGCCTTGAGCGGGGCTAAGAATTTTTGCCCCTTTGAAGTCCGTCATCCTTGAGCGAAATTGGCGCATTCGAAAGACAGGACCGCTGGGAGTCGTTGCGGAACCTTGCCTTGCCTTCCCTGTGGGGCTTGTTTGCTCCCTCCAGACAGCGCACACTCGGATCAAGAACATTTCCAGTGGACGCAAGAGTCGGGAGCACAGGTCGTGTCAAAGCATCACAGATACAGCAAGCACACTCCACAACTGGTCGTGTCCGCACCTGAGCATTTCATCCTGCAGGCGGTCAATCATGCCGAAAGGGCAGGCGGCAAACTCGGCTACAAGATAGCCAAGAAGGAACTGAAGAACGCGCAGCATGAAGGGCTCGAGCTTTCCGAGCAACAGACCGACGAACTGCTCCAGGCCGCCGAACGCGCCGGAGCTGCGGCAGCATTGGCCGCGGCACGACGCGTGTTAGGCAAGAGCGTTCACGGGAGGCAGGACATATATCCCGGCGAGAACTCCGAGCATAAGACGCCCCGCCCCGAACTCACCGAGCCAACTCCTCTCAGCCACGGCATGGGCCAACACGTGTTGACGGTTAAACGCGTGAAGCATTTGAGTTCGGAAATGATCCGGGTGATCGCCGGAGCCGATCGACTTGCCGGATTCCGCCCGAACGGCAAGGCGGATCAGTACGTCAAGGTGTACTTTGCCGATCGCGAACTGGGGCTCACCGCCCCCTACGATTTGAAGGCATTGCGCCACCGGCTGCCCCGCGAGCAGGTTCCACGCTCACGTTCCTACACCATCCGCTGGGTCGACCGGTCGGCAGAAGAGCTGGCCATTGACTTCGTGGTGCATGGAGACCGTGGTTATGGCAGTTCGTGGGCCGCCAAGGTACTGCCGGGAGACCCACTGGTAATCTCGGACCCACGTGGCAAATTCACGCCGAGCTCGAAGGCCGGGAATTATCTGTTCGCAGCCGACGAGGCGGGAATTCCGGCCGTTTCCGTGGCTTTGAGTATGCTGCGTGCGGATGCGCAAGGAATTGCGCTGCTGGAAGTGGCCGGGGCCGCGAGCGAGTTTGAAATCGAGCATCCCGCCGGGATCGAACTGCGCTGGCTGCACCGAGACGGCCTACGCCCCGGAACCAGCGATCTGCTCCCTCCGGCGCTTCTTGCGCTGGGTCAACCCAACCCCGGGACAAGCGTGATGGCGCACGCCGAACGATCCACCGCGAAAGCCATCTCGAATATCACCGCCCAATGGGGCCTGAATAAGAAGTACGTCCACGTTTCTTCGTACTGGACGCTGCGGCGCTAGCGTTAGCGCCGCAGGTCACTGGACGTCACCGTAGGGAGCGGTATCTTTTCGAAGCGAAGCGAGGATCAATCGATGGCTCGGCTCCCCCGCGCCCGGCGACTGCTCAGCGCCATCGGCGGGTTGCTATTGGTCGTTATCGGGCTTGCGCTGATAACCGACTCGGCAACTTCCGTATCGCTCATCGTCCTCTTGCTGTGCTCGGGGTCGATTCTCACCGACCTAATGCGCCTACCGGCCGCGTGGCAGGTAAGCAGCCGGTGCGTGGCGCACTGACCGTGCTGGTTGGATTATTTGGTTCGGTTCTGGTCATCATCTGGCCCCGGCCATCGCTTTGGGTACTCGGCGCAGCTTTTGCGGGTGGCTAGTTCTCCTGGGACTGCACCGTCTTTGCGAAACTTTTGAACACCGGCTTCCCAAGACTCCTCGGTGGCTTCCCTGCTGGGACAGACGGGGCTCACCTTTGCTCCCGCCGGCTGCCTCGTGCTTCTGCTTGCCACCGGCGCCGCCACCGCATGGCTCTATTCCAGCGATGCACAGGCGGTCATGCGGCCCTTTTCGGTGCGGCTCGTGCCGAGAGATATGCTCCTGAACTGGAGGTACTCGATACTGCCGGAATGGCTCCGGCAACGGACCTGACTCGACTTGCGACAGGATTCAAGGACGAGGCTTAGGGAAAGATCGTCACCAGCCATATTGCCTCCGCCTGGGAGAAGATCTACCCCGAGTTGGAGATCGCCGCGCAACAGAACTCATCGGCCCGCTCCGCTGTCGAGCACATCTCACAGTTGCGCTTCTTCGGCAAAGACGTACCCGCCGCGCTGTCCACCAGCTCTCGACTATTCGACGCGTGCGCAGCCGGAAGCGATCTGCTCTAACGCGAATATGACGGGCTGGATCATCTGGGGCTCGTCGGAGAAAATTCACCGTTGAACCATGATCTCGTGCAATGGACCAAGGAATTGCTGGCGGGGGAACAAGAACGTGGAAACTGCACCCGCCAACTAGCTATCGGGCGAAGTTCCGGACCGTGACCTGCAATTCGGGCCTCTCGCTGCGCTAATCAAGGGCGATCCGTTTCTCCAACTCGGAAGTCTGATGTGGAGCTCAACGGCAGAACCGAATTGCCGATCGAGGCAGAGACGTTTCGTTCGCCAACGCCCACCTGTCCAAATTCCAATGCAGTGAAGCATTCGAATGACCGTGGGTCTGAACGATTCAAGACAAGGTGTGTCAGATCAGGAGTTCTCTACTAATTACTCCCTCTAGATCGCGGCTCGAAACATCTCACAAATGAACACGCAGGTGAACCCCTCGACTTGTCGGTAGCAACGAATAGAGTTCTACCGGTGGAGGACAAATCCACCTAATCAATACCGAAGCAGGAGAACTCCCCGGGCATGCGCTTATCGCGACGAATTATTTCCATCACGCTGGTAGCCGCCACCCTTGCCGTGGGTGCTTGCGCGTCGCTGGGATCATTTGAGCTTTCAGACTTGGTCTCCGAGCCTGCTGCCCAGACGGCAACCACACTGGGCGACAAAGAAGAGTTCGCCAAATCCCTCACGCTGCTTGAACAGATCGATCGCAAGGGGCGAGCGCCGAAAACCGGATATGCACGGGATCTATTCGGCAAAGGCTGGAAGGACCCGGACCGCAACGGCTGCGATGCACGAAACGATATCTTGGCCCGCGATCTGGAAGATGTTGCCTTCAAGCCGGCACGGGTCGACTGCGTGGTGCTCAGCGGCATCTTCCATGATCCGTATACGGGAGAAACCATTGAGTTCCGGCGCGGGCAAGGAACCAGCTCCGAAGTCCAGATTGATCACGTAGTCGCGTTGTCTGATGCGTGGCAAAAGGGCGCACAGAAATGGGACGCACAGACTCGGCTCGAATTCGCCAATGACCCGTTGAACCTTCTTGCCTCGGATGGGTCGGCAAATGCCTCCAAAGGTGACAAGGATGCAGCTACCTGGCTTCCACCAAACAAGAGCTTCCGCTGTGCTTACGTTTCACGCCAAACTCAGGTGAAGGCAAAATATGGCGCGTGGATGACCCCGGCTGAGCACACTTCCATTGCCAAAATCCTCAGGTCATGCCTGTAAAACTCAGGCAATCGCCTCGCCATCATACAAAAGGATGAGGGCAATAGGCCGTAATTGCACCAAAAGTTTTATATTCAAATCGGTGAACCTGTGGCAGAATTGTATTAGTCCAGCGTTTTGGGAATAGCTCATGGCGCGACGAACACGAATCAACAGAAACTGGTGCACCATGAAGGCACGACTGCTCGGCTCGATACTTCTAGCCGCCAGCGTCTGCGTCTTCATGCTCGCCCTGGACGTCCAGCAACGCGAGATCGCGACCGCCTGCTGGGTGACCTCATCGCTGATGTTCATTGTCTCGGCAATGATTCTGGTGACCAGCACGCTGGATAGATCCGAAGTAACCGCCGGCGATCCGCGCCGCCGAAAGGTCTAGCGAACTAGGCTTTCTTTACGATGGAAGACTTCAGTTCCATGGGACCGAAGCCATCGACCTTGGCGAAGATATCATGGTCACCGCTGCCCGGAGTCAGCCTGATATTACGCACCTTGGTTCCAGACTTCAGCGCAGCCTGCGCTCCCTTAACTTTCATGGTCTTCACAATGGTCACCGAGTCGCCATCCTGCAAGACATTGCCCACGGCATCCTTTATTTCGGCGCCTGCGGCATTGTTGCCCCCCTCCCCAGCAATGTGCGCATTCCATTCGTGCGCGCATTCGGGGCAGACAAGTAGCGAGTCCATGGCATAGGTGTATTCGCTAGAGCATTCGGGGCACGGCGGCAAGGTTTCACTCATGAAAATAGCTTATCAATGCTGGTGATCGGCGCCCGCACCCTGGAGGGTCAAGCGGCGAACCGGCAGGCACCGCCCGCACCGGAAACGGCGTAATTTCCATATAGATGGACAAATTTCACGAGAAGTCATCGACAGGTTCACCTGCATGCGATAGACATGATGCATGTCACTCGCACACTACTAGGAGGATCTATGTCTGCATTCAAGCAGATAAGGAACACTGGACTAGCTTCGCTAGCCGCATTGTCCCTGCTCACCTCGGGCGCAATTGCCGCTCAGGCAACCGCGACGGAAGCACCCGCTGCTGGCGAAAATGTCAGTCTCGACCTTATCGGGATCAACGATTTCCATGGCCGTATCGCAGCCGACCGGGATTCGGCAGGCGCCGCGGTCTTGGCCGGCGCCGTCGATGCCCAACGCGCAGCGAACCCGAACACCTTGTTCGTCTCGGCCGGGGATAACATCGGAGCTTCAACCTTCGCCTCCGCTTCTCAAGAAGATGAACCGACCATCGATTCGCTTGTCGCCGGCGGGTTGGACGCCGCAGCGGTGGGCAATCATGAATTCGACGGCGGATACGAGGACCTCAGCGACCGCGTCATCGAACGCTACGGGCAGCAATCCGGTGCGGATGGCGCCGACTTCGCGCTTGGCGCCAACGTCTATGACAAGGGGACCAAGAATCCCGCCTTGCGTGAATACGCGATCCGCGAGGTGGACGGGCTGCGCGTTGGAATCATCGGCACCGTCACCGCCGATGTCCCTTCGCTGGTCAGCCCGAACGGTATCTCCTCCCTTGACTTCGGAAGTGAATTGGAAGCGGCCAATCGAGTCGCGGCCCAGCTTTCCGATGGCGACGAGGCCAACGGCGAAGCCGACACTCTGGTCCTACTGACTCACAACGGCTCGGAGAACGATACCTGCGAGGTTATCGCCGACGAGGACAGCGACTACGGCACGCTCATCCGCGATGCCAGCCCGGAGATCGATGCGATCTTCTCCGGCCACACGCATCAGGCCTATAACTGCGATATTGCGGGCCGATCGGTCATCCAGTCGCATCAGTACGGCACCACCTTGGGCAAGGTTTCCCTAGAGCTCGACGCCACCACCGGTGACGTCGTTGAGAGTGCAACCGAACTCGTCCCGCTGGCAACTGAAGACGCCAATGGCGATTGGTCGCCAAACTTCGAGGCAAATGCCGAGGTCCAGGCCATTGTCGATGAAGCAGTAGACAAGTCGGAAGAAGTCGGCAGCGTGAAGGTCGGCCAGATTTCCGAGGACATCCTGCGCGGCGGCGAAGAACCGGGATCCGACCGCGGTATCGAGTCGACACTGGGAAACACCGTGGCAGACATCCACCTGTGGGCCACCTCGAACGAGAACTTCGCCGGAGAGCCGGCGGAGATCGCCTTCATGAACCCAGGCGGCCTGCGCGCCGATCTGCTCTACGGCCAAGATGGCACGGTGACCTACAAGGCCGCCGCCGACGTCCAGCCCTTTGCCAATACGTTGATCACCTTCGAGATGACCGGAGAGCAGATCCGTGAGGCCTTGGAGCAGCAATGGCAGCCGGAAGGCTCGGAACGTACCAAACTGCATCTGGGCATCTCCGAGGGATTGGAATACACCTACGTTGAAGATGCAGCTGCAGCTGCCGCTGCCGCTGCCGGCGAGCATATCAAGGACATCACCTTCAACGGTGAGCCACTTGATGAGAGCGCATCCTTCACGGTCGCGGCCAACGCATTCCTCGCAACCGGTGGCGATAACTTCGCCGCCTTTGCCGAAGGCACCGGCCACACGGACAGCGGCCAAATTGATCTGGACGCAACCGTGAACTACTTCAAATCCCACGACGTAGTTTCCCCAGCACCACTGGGCCGCGCCACCTTGTCGGGTACCGACTGGGCCAGCGTGGAGATTTCGCCTTCCGAGATCGTTCCCGGTGAAGGCGCTCAGGTCTCCGTGATGGGCCTCGAAGAAGGGGGAGAAGTAACAGCCACCGCCTTCGACGGCGAATTGGTAGTAGATGATATCCCTGCCGCGGATGCGGAAGGCAAGACCTCCTTCGAGCTTGCCGTTCCAGCCGATGCCAAGCTAGGGGCAAACTCGCTGGTTCTCTCCCAGGTGCAGCGCGAGGACATCTCGGTGGACTTCACCGTAATCGAGTCGGCCGCGGAGCCGACTCCGAGCGCCGAACCGACCGAGGAACCTAGCCAGGAACCTTCGCAGAGCCCAAGCGAGGAGCCATCGCAAAGTCCGTCGCAGTCGCCAAGCGCAACGCCTTCCGAGGACACCAAGCAGTCGCCTAGCGAGCAGCCTCGCGACAAGGACTCTCTGGCGGACACCGGGTTCGCCACTAGCTGGATCGGCATCGCCGCAGGGGTGGTGCTGGTCGCCGGAATCATCTTGCTGGTGATTCGCAGCCGCAAGAAGAACACCCACTAAGCAGGAGCGCACAGGCCAACGGCACCCCGGAATCCATCCGGGGTGCCGTTGGCCTTTCAGGAACTACGCACTAGTCAAACTCTGCTAATACCTCGTTCAGGGCCTCGGTCGAAGACGGGTGGGTGAAAATCGAGTCCCGCAGCGTGCTGGCGGTGATCCCGGAGCGCATGGCTAGCGCCACCAGGTTGATGACTTCCTGTGCGTCTACGTGCATCAGCGCCGCACCAAGTATCTGGTCGCTGTTTCGATCCACCACAAATTTGATGATGCCTCGCGGATCCTGCACAATTTTCGGCCGTGGCATCGCCGCGATATCGGCAACTTTTTTCACTGCCACCTTAATGTCCAGTCCTTGGGCACGTCCCTGGTCTTCGCTGAGACCTACCCGGGCCAGGGGCGGGGTGCTGAACATGGTGGTTGGCACCGCCACCCGGTCTTCGAGGTTCCGTACACCCTCCCCCAAGAACTGGTCTTTGAGGATCCGCTGGTCATCTAAAGAGGTGTAGGTGAACTGCGGTCCTCCGATGACATCGCCCAATGCGTAGATCCCCTCCGAGCTGGTGGCCAAGTGCTTATCAACCATGATCTCGCCCCTTTCGCCCAGACGAACGTTGGTCGTTGCCAAGTTCAGCCCCTGGGTGGCGGGTGTTCGTCCAAGTGCCAGGAGCACCGCGTCGGCTTCGATGCTCCGCTGCCGTCCGTCACGTTGATAGGTCACCGTGACACTTGCGGCATCCTGACGCATCGAGGTGACACTGGCGGAATCGAGGATGTTCACTCCGGCATCAGATAGAGCCGAGGCTACCTCGGCGGCAACGTCTTCGTCTTCGCGCTTCAATGGCCGCGCTCCGCGATCCAGTACGGTCACCTCCACACCGAATTGCGCAAACATGGAAGCGAATTCCAGCCCCACGTAACCACCGCCCACCACAAGAAGCTTGGCCGGGAATTCCGCATGTTGCAGGGTCGTTGAATCGTGGATTCGCCCGCCAATTTCTGCGCCGCTGATAGGCGGAACGGAAGGAAGCGCCCCGGTGTTGATGACGATCCTCGGGGCGCTGAGCTCTAGTACCTCCTCGCCGCCTTCCACCTTGATGCTGTGCGGGCCGGTGAAACTGGCCCTGCCCGTGAGCACCAGAACGGAGTCCAGATCGTTCAGCATCGAGAAGTTCTTTTGGCGCATCTTCGCGGTGAGTTCGTCGCGGCGTTCGACCGACTTGTAGAAGTAGTGGGCATCTGCCCTATTGCCACGATGCTGTTCCGCGTCATGGATCAAGGTCTTCGTTGGGACGCATCCAATGTTGATGCAGGTGCCGCCATACATCGACGTCGACTGCTCAACGATAGCCACCCGTTGTCCTGCGCGGGCTAGCGTTCCGGCGAGAGTTTTGCCGCCCTTGCCCCAGCCAATGACAATGACATCAAGTTCCATAGCCACAACCACATCCTCACAATTGGTTTTCTGCTTCCACTCCGAGTCTTCTCCGTGCGTAGCTCCAAAGCAACCTATGGACTCGGGGAATAGGAAAGGCGCGGCCCGTAGTTGGATCTTCTTCCAACTACGCGCCGCGCCGCTTCGCTGCCTGCAAGGCTAGCCGATCTGGAGCTCGCCCATTTCGTCCCAGTCTTCGCCTTCGATCTTGCGCGAGATGATCTTTGGGGTCTCAACGAGCAATGGACGCATCGACTCAAGCCCGGCTGCGAAGTGCTCCGAGTTAACGTGAGCCGCTGCGGCTTCGTCATCGCGGAAGGCCTCGACGAGAACGTATTGGTTCGCGTCCTCGACACTTCGCGACCAGTCGAACCACATGTTGCCTTCCTCGGCACGGGTAGCCTGAGTGAACTGTGCAACGTGGGACATGAAGCTTTCGGAAAATTCCGGCTTTACCTGATATTTAACGACGATGAAGTACATGTAAGTCAGTCTAGCGATTCGTGCGCAATTTTTGTTTGCATGCGGATGAATTCTCGGTCACGCCTCGGCATGCCTTCGATCACCAGGTCGTAGGAGTCCTCAACAAGTTCCCGCAGGTGCTGCGGCTCCAACCCCGGACGCACCGAATTCCAGTGTTTTTTGCTCATGTGATATCCGGGAATGATCTCGTCATATTCGCTGCGCAGCTGGTCTGCGATCGCGGGTTCGCATTTGAGGTTCAGCAGCACCTCGCCTCGGTGCACCATGAGTAGCCCGAACATCTTGGCTTTTGCGCGGTCGCGGCCGGCAACCTTGAACACGGTGCTGTCTTCACCAAAAGGGTGGTCCTCAAATGCCCCGGGCAGCTCCAGGCAGAGGGCGCGCCACCGTTCGTGGATTTCTTCAATCGAAGCTTCGGCCATCGATCTGCCCCTTCATTTACGGCTCTGGGTTGCTGCCTGCCACGGTACCCAAGTTTTCCCGGCCGGACTTTGGCGAGGTCTACTTTTCAGAGCAGCGGATACTCAATTTTCGGGCAGGTATCCATGACAACTTCCAGGCCGGCATCCTTGGCCCGTTGAGCAGCCGCGTCGTCTCTGACGCCCAATTGCATCCAGATGGCTGACGCTCCAACGCTGATCGCCTGGTCGACAACGTCACCCACCTTATGCGAGTTCACAAAGCAGTTCACCACATCGATCTTTCCTGGGATATCGGCGAGCTTGGCATAGCCTTGTTCGCCGAGCGCATTCTCTGCGCGCAAGGACACCGGAACGATCTCCATGCCCAACTCGTCGCGCAGGTACCAGGCAATCGACGGCGCCACGCGATGCGGGTTGGCGCTCAAACCCACCACCGCCCAGCGTGCCGGAGTCGTCAATAACCGGCGGATGAGCTCGGGATCATTAACCTGGTTTTCGTCCATGCTCGTCACCCTACAGGGAATGGATACGTAAAGACCGCCGGTGCACAGCCTGCCCCGGCGGCCTAAACGGTTTGCGTTCTAATGCTGGAGCGCCGTTTCGGTGTTCGTCGCGGAGAACTCTCCGAAGGCGCCACGGTACTGCGCCGCGGGGTGGTTCTCCGGAAGCTTGTCTCCGCGTCCAAAAACCTTCGCACGCAGGCTGCCCGGAGCATATTCGGTCTGCGCTAATCCGCGACGCTGCAGCTCGGGAAGCAGCCCCTCGATGAAGTTGTCATAGGAGCCCGGCAAAATGTGGTTGATGACATTCAGCCCGTCGATCCCCGCATCCTGCCATTCGAGCAGCTTGTCGGTGATCTGTTCCGGGGTTCCCACAATCTGCTGGGCTTTGGCCCGGTAGTGCGCGAGGTCGCGCAGCGTCGGGTTGCGGCCCGGGGTGGAAGCCAGTGCGGCTTCCAGGACTCCTTGGGCGCCCTCGGTTTTCACCTCGCCAAGAGGGGTGTCCAAATCCAACCCGCCCAAATCCACGCCGATGCCGCCACCGATGTGAGCGATGATCGCATGCGGATCAAGGTACTGGTCGTATTCGGCTTCCAGCGCTTTGGCCTCCGCCTCGGTGGAACCGACCACGAAGGAAAGACCTGCAAAGACCTTCAGATCCTCGCGGCTTCGGCCCGCGGCGTTGAGGTTCTGCGTCAACGAGGCGACCTTTTTGGCCACATACGCCGGATGCGGGGCGAAGAGGAACGTCGCCTCCGCATGGGTGGCTGCGAACTGGCTTCCACGAGGCGAGGAACCCGCCTGGAAGAGGAATGGTGTGCGCTGGGCGCTGGGAATCGCCTGATGCGGGCCATCGATCGAATAGATCTCGCCGCGGTGATTGATCTTGTTAATGCGCGCCGGATCGGCGTAAATTCCGGATTCCTTGTCGGCCTTCAGCGCATCGTCTTCCCATGAGCCTTCCCAGAGCTTGTAGGCGGCATCGACGTATTCCTCGGCCCACCCATAACGGTCATCGTGGGCCATGAGGTTCTTCGCGCCGAAATTGCGGTGCGAGTTCTCCAGCACGCTGGTCACGATATTCCATGCCACGCGTCCTTGGGAGAGATGGTCCAGCGTGGAGATCTGGCGTGCGAATTGGAATGGGTGGGACTGGACGACCGAACTGGTCATCGCCAGCCCGATCTCCTTGGTGCTGGCGGCTAGCGCCGAAAGCAGCACCAGCGGGTCGTGGCTCGGGATTTGCATTCCCTTGCGTGCCAGGGAGGCCCAACCGCCCTCGTGATCTGCGTACAGTCCGGCCACGTCGGCGAAGAACAGGTTGTCGAATTTCGCATCTTCGAGCTTCTTGGCCAGATCCACCCAAAGCCCCAGCTCATGGAACCGGTCCTGCTGCGCTTCCGGATGACGCCACATTCCGCCGAGGATATGGCTAGAAGTATTCATCAGGAATGCCGAGAGGATGAAGCGTGGCCGTGTTTCGAAGGTACCCATTTTACTTTGCTCCCTTGGCTTCGCCGATTGAGTTCAGGCCGGTCGGAATCGTGCCATTGATGAAGTAGTCGCCTACCGAGCGGGCCTTGAATGCCACCGGATTGTGCGTGGCGACGGTGCGTGCGTTGCGCCAGTAGCGGTCCAGCGACTTGCTGGTGGACACCGCCGAGGCGCCGGTGACGTCGAACAGTTCGCTCGTCGCATCAAGCACCAGCTTGGGCGTGACGACGTGTGCCTGCTGCACCGCGATCTCCGCGCGCAGGAAGGCGGCTTCGTCATCCAGGTTCAGCGCCGGGTCGTGGGCGGCATCCAGTTCGCGGGCCGCGGTGACCACAATAGCTTCCGCGGCGTATACGTTCGCCGCAAGCCGGCCCACCAGTTCCTGAATCTGCGGATCGTTGCGGAACAATTCTCCGGAGCCGGTGTTGAAGGTCCGGGTGCGAGTTTCCACGATGCGGGCGGCCTCGTCGCGGGCTGCCTTGCCGATGCCGACGAGTACCGCGAGCAGGCAAAGCTGGAAGAACGCGGGCTCCAGCGTGGAGGCGACCTTGCGTTGCAGGATATTTGCCTCATCAACGGGAACATCGGTGAAAATGCCGGTTCCGGTACCGGTCAGCGGCTGGCCGAAGCCATCCCAATCGTCAAGGATCTCCACCCCTTCGCCGTGGCGGTCAACGATCGCGTACTGGCGCCCTTCGACTCCGTCGGTGGAGGCCATCACGACCACCCAATCGGCGAAGATCGAGCCGGTGGTGTAGTACTTTTCGCCGTTGAGCACCCAGCCTCCAGCTCTCTGGCTCAAACGGGTGTTGGTGGTTCCCAGCGCATTGCCGCCTCGTTCGGTGGCCGCATTGCCGAAGATCTGGCCGGCGAGCACGCGGGGGAACCAGCGGTCCTGGAATTCTTGGGGCTGCAGCGCGATGGTTTCGACAAAGGAAAAGTGGCTGCGCAGCAGGTGGGCGACGTTCGAATCCGCGGAGGCCAATTCGATCAGCAGCCGGAAAAGATGCTCGTGGCTGACCGGTTCCCCGCCGTGGCTGCGCGGCACACGCAACGTGGTGAAGCCGGCGTCCTTGAGCCACTGCACCTGCTCGAAGGGCAGGATCCGCTGCTGCTCGCGCTGCGTAGCGCCTTCGCCCACGCGGGCGAAGACCGGAGCGAAACGCTCAGCCAGGCGCTGGTAGGTGGCTTCGGGGCTCAGGGTTTGGCTGAGGTCAATGCTCATGTGCTTCTCATTCCTTTTCACTGGAAATCTGTCTGGGATGATTCTGCCGTTCAGGCGCTGCGCAGGTGCTCGAATTCGCGCAGCACCGCGCCGGGATTCGCCGCGAGCAGGGTGCGCGTGTATTCATGGCGGGGGTTGGAGAACACCTGCTCGACGGTTCCGGTTTCCACCAGTTCGCCGCGGCGCATCACGCCCACCCGGTGGCTGATCCGTTCGACCACGTGCAGGTCATGGGAGATGAACAGGTAGGTCAATTGCTGTTCGGTCTGGAGCCGATCGAGCAAGTTGAGGATTTGTTCCTGGGTGAGCACATCGAGCGCGCTCAATGCTTCGTCGAGGACCAGGATCTTCGCGCCGCTGGCCAGGGCGCGGGCGATGGCCACGCGTTGGCGCTGGCCCCCGGAAAGTTCCGGCGAGCGCTTGCCGGCCAGTTCCGGGGCGAGATTCACCTGCGCCATCAGCTCGCTCGTGCGTGCTTCGCGCCAGGCGGCATCGCCAAGCTTGTAGTTGCGCATCGGCTCTTGGATGACCGAACGGACCGATTGGCGGGGGTCCAGAGCCGAGTCGGGGTTCTGGTAAACCAGTTGCGCCTCGCGCCACAACGCATAGCGCTGCTTGCCGCCGATTGAGCTGATGTCCTGGCCGTTCACCTCGACGCTGCCCTGGCTTGCGCCAAGCAGCCCCATGATGATTTTGGCAGTCGTCGACTTTCCTGATCCCGACTCTCCAACCAGCGAGAAGGTTGTGCCGCGAGCCACCTCGAAGCTGACCTGCTGGACCGCCTGATGTGCCTTGGAGCCCTGGCCGAACTCCTTGCCGAGGTCCGTCACGCGAATCGCCACGTCGCTGATTTCGGCCGTGTCTCGGCGCTGGTTGGTGGCGTACGCCTGATCGAGCAGGGCCTTGGTGTAGTCATTGGTGCTGCTGGCAATCAGCTCGCGGACCGAACGGTCTTCGAGCACCTCGCCACCGTTCATCACCAGCACCCGGTCGGCAATGTCGGTAGCTACGGCGAGGTCGTGGGTGACGAACAGGACGGTGGTCCCCTTCTGCCGGGCCAGGGACACGAAGACTTCAAGCACCGTGCGCTGCACGGTGACATCCAGTGCGCTGGTTGGCTCGTCGGCGATCAGCAGCTGCGGATTCAGCGCGAAGGCGATGGCGATCAGCACGCGTTGCTTCAGCCCGCCGGATAGCTCGTGCGGGTACTGGCTCAGGCGTTGCTCCGCCCGGTCGATCCCGACGCTGCCGAGCAGTTCGATGGCTTTTTCACGCCACCGGTTCTTGGGCACCGAACGGGTCGGGTGCAGGCGGAACACCTCGATGAGCTGCGAGCCGATGGTCTTCACCGGGTCAAGCGAGGCGCCCGGGTCCTGCGGGACCAGCCCGATACCGGCGCCCCGGATATCGCGCCATTGACGCAAGCTCAGCGCGGTGACTTCGGTGCCGCCAAAGCGGATGCTGCCGGTGGTGCTGGCGTCCTGGGGAAGCAGCCCGATCAGCGCCTTGGTCAGCGTCGATTTCCCCGAACCCGATTCGCCAACGATTGCCACGATCTGCCCGGCCGGGATTTCGAGGTTGATCCCCTGCGCGGCGAGGGTGCCTTGGGCGTACCGCACCGAAAGATCCTCGATGCGCACGACCGGGTTGGTGCCGGTGTTCTTGGTAGTCATAATCTGATCCCTTCACAAATTTTGGTACCCGGTGCCGGTTAGAAGCGGAATGCCTTGTTGATTGCGCGGCCGAGCACGGCGGTGAGCATCACTGCCGCGACGATCACCAGCCCCGGCAGGGTGGTCAGCCACCAGGCGACGGTGAGGTATTGGCGGCCTTCGGAGATCAGCAGCCCCCATTCGGGTGTTGGCGGCGGCGAGCCGAACCCCAGGAAACCAAGCCCGGAGATCGCCAGGATCGCCGCCCCCAGGTCGACCGCCAAGAGGGCGAGCACCGGGCCGATCACATGCGGGATGATATGGCGGCGCAGCACGGTGAGGTAGCCGCCACCGCTCATCAGCGCCGCCTGCACGAAGTCGCGCGAACGTACGCGCAGCACCTCGGTGCGGACAAGCCGTGCGAAGGCCGCGATCGAGGCGATGCCCACGCCGAGCCCCAGCGAGAATGGACCGGGTTCGGTCGCGGTGACCAGGATCAGCGCGATCAGGAAGGCCGGCACCGCCAGCACCACGTCGACGAAGCGCATCGCGACCGAGTCGGCGAAACGGCCGGCGGTGGCGGCGAGCAGACCCAGCAGGCTGCCCACCACGCTGCCGATCAGGCAGGCCAGCCCGGCGGTCATCAGCGTCTGGCTGGTGCCGTGGACCACCCGGGCATAGACGTCGCGCCCCAGGTGGTCGGTTCCGAAGGGATGAGCCAGCGACGGTTCCGCGAGCTTCTGCTGCGGCACCCCGGTGAGCGGGTCCTGTCCGGTGAACAGCCCCGGCAATACCGCCCAGGCGAGCAGGAGCGCCAGCGGGAGGAGCACCCACCAGTTCCGCAACCAGCCAAGCAGCGTGGTTCTGGGCGTGGCGCCATGCTCCGGTTGGAGCGCGCTGCCAGGGGCCAGCTCCACGGCCGGGTTGCCTCGTTCGGTCAAAAGACTCATGATCGGTTCCTTTCCCTAGGCCGCCAGCGCGCGAGGCGAACCGGCGTGGGAGGTGATGATGCGTGGATCAAGCTTCGGGTGGATCAGGTCGACGAGCAGATTTACCGCGGTGAAGGCGGCGGCGGTGAGCAGCACCAGTCCCTGCACCAGCGGGATGTCCTGCACCGTGACCGCCTGCAGCACCAGCTGGCCCAGGCCGGCGCGGGCAAAAACCGTCTCGGTGATGACGGAACCGGCGAGCAGCGTGCCGATGGTGATCCCGGCAATGGATAGCGCCGCCGGTGCGGCGTTTTTCAGCGTGTGCCGGTAGAAGATCCACGCCTCGCTGGCGCCCTTGGCCCGCAAGACGTCGACGAAGGGCTGAGTGTTCACCTCGTGCACGCTCTTGATCAGCACCTGGGCGATGGGTGCGCTGAGGTGGATGGCCAGAACGAGGATCGGCACCGCCAGCGAGAGGAACGAGCCGTCCGGGAACAGCGACATCACCCCGAGCTGCACCGCGAGCACCTGAAGCAGCACCAGTCCGAGCCAAAACACCGGGATGGAAATCATCAGCGGTGGCAGATTCAGCAGGGCGTTGCGGACCCGGGTGCGGCGCGACAGGCTGGCGGCGGCGGTCAGCGCGACCGCCAGCACCAGCGCCAGGGCGAAGGCGCTCCCGGCGAGCACCAGCGTGGAGCCGATGACCTCGCCGATACGGGTGGACACCGCCGAGCCGGAGGACAGGGAATAGCCCAGGTCCCCGGTCAGCAGCGCACCGAGCTGGGTGAAGTACTGCACGATCAGCGGCTGGTCATAGCCGTAGTAGGCCTTCATCTGCGCGATCGTTGCCGGATCCGCAGACGAGTCGGCCGAGAGGAAGATCGTGACCGGGTCGTTCGGCAGGGCCTGCACCGCGAGGAAGACCGCGGTGTAGGCCAGCAGGATCACCAGCAGTGCCTGACCGATGCGTTGAGCGATGTATCCACCCATGATGAGTTCCTTTAGCCGTTGCTCTTCCAGGCGCCCTGGAAGATTGGTGCGGTGCCGGAGGTGAAGTCGATGTGCGCGTCCTTGTTGGCGCCGTACACCTGCACTTCGTCCCACAACACGAGGGTCAGTGCCTTGTCCAGTACCAGCGCGCGCTGCTCCTCGCCGACGAGCTTCAGATGCTCTTCTTCGGTGGTCGCCGCCTGCTCGCGGGTGAACAATTCGTTCAGTTCCTTGTCGGCGTTCAACGTCTGGTTATTTGTCGCCGGCGCGTAGACCGGCCCCAGGCCGCCGTAGGCGAACTGGCGGGTTCCGAAGAATTCGATCTGGTCATCGACCATGGCTTTGGTCAAAAATGAATTGTCCGCAGCACGGTTGACCAGCTGCACTCCGATCTCCCGCCATTGCTGTTCGATCAGCTCGAAGGCTGGCTTGATGACCACGGAGTTATTCGAGCTGGCCACCGTGATTTCAAGCTTCTTGCCGTCCTTCTCACGGATCCCGTCCGCGCCAACGCTCCAGCCGGCTTCTTCAAGCAAGGCCTTGGACTTCTCCGGGTCATAGCCGAGCTCGGCAGACAGGTCCACGAAGCCCGGTGCCTGGTGGTTGAGGATCGAACCTGCGAGCAC
This sequence comes from Glutamicibacter sp. BW80, assembly GCF_002332385.1. Classification (NCBI taxonomy): domain Bacteria; kingdom Bacillati; phylum Actinomycetota; class Actinomycetes; order Micrococcales; family Micrococcaceae; genus Glutamicibacter; species Glutamicibacter sp. BW80. The sequence goes on from NZ_NRGV01000031.1 coordinate 212,956, forward strand.
GTAGCTGTCCGAGAGGACCGTGTCCTTCAGCGCCTGGCGGTCGATTCCCGCCTGCAACGCCTGGCGCACCTTGGTCTCGGCCAGCTTGCCCGAACCGATTCGAATCGCGGCATGGTTGGTCGTCAGGTCCACGCCCTGGGCGGCGAAGATCTGCCCGCCTCCGGCGCTGAGCACCTCTTCGTCAACGGGCTGCAGTCCGCGGACCAAATCGACCTGGCCGGACTGCGCCGCGCCGGCCCGGTGGGCAACTTCTGGCAGGTACTTGACGACCAGCTTTTCAAGGTACGCGTCGCCCTGGTTTGCTGCGGTTTCCGGGGCCCAGGCGTAGTCATCGCGGCTGGTGAAGACGACCTCTTCATCTGGCTTTTCGGATTCGAAGACGAACGGTCCGGAACCGACGATCTGCGATATTGCGGTTTGCCCTGCATTGTCCAGTTCCAGGGTGCCCGGGGATACCAGCCCGGCGGTCACCGAGGAGGTGGAGCGCAGGAAATTCGCATCCGGGCGTTTCAAGGTCACCTTGACCTGGTCCTCGCCGACGACCGCGGAGCCCTTGTAGGCTGAAAAGTCGACGTTCGGTTGAATCTGCGCGGATTTCACGCCTAAGCCCAGCGCGTCCAGATTTTCCTTGACTGCTTCGGCATCCAGGGCCGTGCCGTCCGAGAAGGTGACGCCATCACGAATGGTGAAGGTGAATTCGGTCTGTGCCTCATTGGCGGTGAACTCGGAGGCGATCCAGCCTACGAGCTTGCCGGACTCGGTATCAAAATAGGTCAACCGGTCCAGCACCGAGTTCAGCACATTCGCCTTCTCGTAGAAGCGAGCGGCCTGGGTCTGCCAGTTGTTGATCGGGGTTACCTCGGCAAAGGTGAAGGTTCCGCCCGTTACCGGCGTGCCTGCTTCCGCGGAAGCTGCCGGCTCGGAGCTCCCCGCGGTGGATGCGCTGTTGCCGCCGCAGGCGGTCAGCGCAAGACCTAGAACTGCGAGTAGTGCCGCGGCCTTCAGGCTCAGTGGTGTGTTGCGCATTTTCTGGTGTTCCTCTCGGTAAGTTCCCGAGGATTACGCCGAAATCCCGATCCTGCCGCGGTATTGCGGGGCGGGAAGAAGGCAGACTTCTCCCCTGTGCGGACCGTTGCGAAATCTAGCAATCTCCATCGGTCCTGGCCTTAGCACCGCTCCCTGCCGGGATGGTTGCTGCAACGTCAACGAGCCAGGTCTCTCGGTCGCTCTGGATGGTTATCATTCGGTGTCTTTGCCGAACAATTTAAGTCTGCGCGCGCAGGTGCGGTGTGACCAACCATGACGTTATATGCGCGTCACGAAGTCATCCCAATACACACTTTGGGACTAATACAGGCCCTGAAGCCGGTCACTAATCGTCATAAGTCAGTTCGTGACGCTGCTGAAAAGATTTCCTTGACAGCAGTATCCCCGGCCCCGCGTGATCAAGGGTGGATTTGCTCGCTCGCCAACGAAACATTCGGGATAAAAGCGAACGGCCAGCCCGAACCTCTCTGGTTCAGGCTGGCCGTTCGCATAGTTCCAGTGAGCGGCCCTACTCGGCGGATACCGGAGTCAGCACTCCTTGGACCAACGGATCCTCGGTGTTCTTCAGGTATTCCTGCAGTCTTGGATCGGAGAACACCTCGATTAGCTTGGCTGCATCGGCAGTTTTGGAGAACTCGGTGCCGAAGATCAGCTTGGAGGCGAAGGTTCTAGGCGGTTCCGGGAACAGGATTCCCTTGTCGCGGCCGACCTTTCCGGCATCGAACTGCGACACGTATCCGATGGCTGCATCCACATCGTCTAGCATGCGCGGCATGGCGAGGAGGTCTGCTTCCTTCAGCTCGAAGCCGCGCGGGTTGTCAACCACGTCGGCCATCTTCGCGGTACGCGGTTCGATGTCGGGGTTCAGGCCGAGCAGTCCCTCGCGCTCCAGGAGCCAGAGCGCTTGCCCCTGGTTGGCGACGTCGTTAGGCAGGAGCAGCGTCGACCCCTCGGGGAGAACCTCGACCGATTCGTAGCGGGTGGAATACAGACCGAAGCCCCATTGGTACAGTTCAACGGTTGGCGTCAATTCCACGCCGGCGGCTTCTGCCGATTGCCGCATGTACCACTCATGTTCAAAGATGGTCGCGTCGAACTGCCCTTCGGCCACGGCGCGGTTCGCCTGGATTGGATCCTGAAGCCCAATGGGTTCTATCTCGATTCCATAATCCGGCGCGATGGTCTCGGCCACGAATTTCAGGATCTTCTCTTCCCCGGCCATTGCCGGTTCAAAATGGACCTTGAAATTCGTTTTGCCGGGCTCGGTGGACGCGAGCGCTGGAGCGGACTTTTGCTGAACCAGCAACGCGCCAAGGACGAGCGCCACAATGGTCGCGCATGCCGCGATGGTCCAAGGCAGTTTCGCGGTGTTTTTACGCAGAGTGAAGCCATGGTCATGGCCTTTGGGTGAAGTCGTCATGTTCTTCTCGTTTGTTCTAGGGCGCTTAGGGGCGGGCCAGCGCGCGGGCGATGCGATCGCCGAGGAATTGGACTGCTTGCACGGTCAGAATGAGCGCAAGGATCGTGGCAAGCATGACATTCATGTCGAACCGCTGATAGCCGTAGGTGACCGCCAGATAGCCGATGCCGCCGGCCCCGATGGTTCCCGCGATGGCCGAATACTCGACCATCGAGATGGTGTTCAGCGTGACGGCGGAGGCCAGGGCGGGCAGCGCCTCACGGATCTGGGTTGCCCCGATGATCTGCAGCGGCGATCCACCGGTCACCAGCCCGACGGCCAGGTTCTCCTTAGGCAGATCATTGAGCGCGTTCTGCACGAGCCGCGCGAAGAAGGGAATGCCCGCAATGGTCATCGGCACCACTGCTGCCCAAATGCCGATGGTGGTTCCGGTCACCCATTTGGTGAATGGAATAATCGCCGCCATCAAGACCAGGAACGGCAATGAGCGTCCCATGTTGACGAACCAGCTCAGTGCCGCATGGCTCTTGTCGTGCGGAAAGAGACCCTGCCGGTCGGTGTTGAACAGCGCCAAACCCATGATGCCGCCAAAAATGATCACCAAGACCATCACGATGCCGACCATTGCCCAGGTCTGTCCATAGGCAGGAAGCATCAGGGCGGGCAGTTCGTTCCATGGGGTGTCGGTACCGACCGCTGCGCTTTCGGTTGGGATTCTCATACCGCCACCTCGATGCGTTCCGCGCGGTCGGCCACACTCGCGAGGAGCTGCTGGGATCGTGGCGTGGCGCGCAATCCCCATCCAGCCAAGACGGCAATAGCTCGTTCTGCGGCAATGCCCGCGAGACCGATTTCAACGCGGCCCAGCGTTCCCTCGTGGTGTGCTTCCACGGAGCCACCGAGCAGCGCGACCCGCGCGCCATGTTCGGTTCCCAGCCGGGATATCCAGGCTGGGTCCACATTTGCCGCCTGGTAGGCCACGGTCAGCGTGAAGTCGTAGCCGGCGGGCACCAGATCGGGGCGCAATGGCAGAAGCTTTGAACCGGTCACCGATCCCGGATCCGCTACCAGGCCTCGAAGTTCGCCGTACTCGGCGATTCGACCGCCATCGAGTTGCGCGACGCGGTCGGCGATATGGCGCACCACATCCATCTCGTGGGTGATCAAGATAATCGCCAAGCCCAAGTCGGTGCGCAGGGAATCAAGCAGTTCCAGCACCTGCGTGGTGGATTCCGGGTCGAGCCCCGAGGTTGCTTCATCGGAGAGCAGCAGACGCGGACGCAGCGCCAGCGCTCGGGCAATGCCCACGCGTTGGCGTTGGCCACCGGAAAGTTCTCCGGGGTACGAATTTGCCCAATCCGCCAGACCTACGCGATTCAGGAGTTCGGCGACCCGGTTTTCCATCTCGTGGTGGACTACTCCCAGGTTTCGCAGCGGCAACGCAACGTTTTCGGCTACCGTCATGCGGCGCAAAAGGGCCGAGTTCTGGAAGATCGTGCCGATGGCACGACGTTCGGCGCATAGTTCTTTGCCAGAGAGCACCGACAAGTCCTTGCCTTCTACCAGGATCTGACCGCTGCTGGGCTTTTCCAACAGCGAGATGCAATGGGACAAGGTGGACTTCCCGGCGCCTGAGGGCCCAACCACCGCGGTGATTGTCCCCGATTGAACGTCCAGGTCGATCCCCTTGAGGACCTCCACACGGCCCTGGGCCGTTTCGTAGTGCTTATGCAGCTGGCGAATCTCAATCATGTGATCGTCCAGATAACGTCGTTTGCATTTGTTCTCCTTGGTGCTGGCACCGCGCAGAGTCTCAAACAGCGACGATCCACGGATTCAGGATGCCGCTGGCTTTCGCCAGGCTCTGAATCTCGGGAACAAAGCCGGTGTTTCAGACTGCTCCATCGGTCCTGGCTGTAGCACCGGCCCCGTGAGGGTGGTTGCTGCGACGTCGTTGAGCCAGGTCTCTCGGTCGCTCTGGATGGTTACCATTCGATAGGTGAATCGAACAGTTTCAGTCTGTGCCCGTGCCCGCTTCGTGAACAACCATGACGTTATATACGCGTCATGAAGTCGACCTCGGTGCGCAGATCGGCGGAAAACCGGCCATAAATGCGCGACTCACCCGTCATATGTCGCCACGTGACGACGCTGAATTCGCATCTTGACTCAGGAGAACTCGGCGGGTGCGAGGACGCCCCTGGGCCTGAACGCAAAGCAAGCTTCCAGAACCGAAAGGTGGAGATGAATTAGGTGCCTGGAAGCTAGCTGCGCGGCCAGACCACTTCGAAGCGTTCGCACACGATCCGCTCACCGGGCACGCCGGTCATTGCCGGTTCCCACTGCTTGGCGAAATCTGCCTGCTGCGTCCGTTTCCAGAACTTTTCGTGTTCCCGGCGCCAGCTGGCCAGACTACGGTCATCCTCGCCCTCGGCAAAGGCAAAATCTGCATCCACCTGGTCGAATGATTTCAGCGTCACCTCGCTGGTACGCAGGATAATTTTCGGTGTCCCGGAGCCGTCGCAGGCGATCCAGTGCGAACCGACCCGCGGAAGCGGTTCGTTCTCGGCAAGGTACTCGTTTTCAAGGCTTGAGGTGGCACGTTTCTGCCCGTGGGTTACCTGATGCAGCAGTGCCTCGGCGAGCTCAGCGCTGTCTCCGAAGTATTCCACCACGTAGTCGCCCGGATCGGTGGCACAGCTGTTTCGGTAGTCAGCCCACATTTGCGCGGCGGCGGCGAGATCTACCGGGGGCAGCTCGGAGGTAGGTTCATTGCTCATTCTCCTAGCCTAAACGCAGTCCGGCCACCGAAGCTGCTGTATTCGGTGGCCGGATCGCTGGCTGCCGCGGTGGCGGCATGCCCTCCGAAGCCCTTGAGGCGACGGCGGTGAATCCGACGCTAGTGAAGTCTTCACCTGAGCGTAATGAGCGACAAGCATGCGCGGTGACGCGTGTCACAGCCTAAGTCTCAGGTGCTTCTCCCGTAAATTGGCGCTTGCTTCATCCCCACCTTTTCAGGAGATCAAAGTATGTCACGAGCAAGTACGAGAGCTATCGCCAGCGCCGCGGCACTGGCGCTGGGACTGGGAACTTTCACCGCCCTTCCGGCCAGCGCCGATCCCAGGGCGACCGACAAAACGCCTACGGCCAAAGGCAGCGGCGGCGCAGTCTCCTCCGTAGACCCGGAAGCGACCGCCGCCGGAATCGAGATCCTGCGCAAAGGCGGCAACGCGGTTGATGCGGCGGTCGCAACGGCGGCCGCGCTGGGCGTGACCGAGCCTTATAGCGCGGGCATCGGCGGCGGCGGCTACTTCATGTACTACGACGCGAAAACCGGAAAAATCAGCACCATCGACGGCCGGGAGACCGCACCGGCAGCAATGCCCCAAGATGCCTTCATCGATCCGGAAACCGGCGAGCCCTACAACTTCACTCCCGAACTGGTGACCAGCGGCGTGGCGGTCGGCGTGCCCGGCACCCTGGCCACCTGGCAGCGCGCGCTGGACAATTGGGGTTCCCAAAGCCTGAAGAAAGTTCTGCACCCAGCCACCCAGGTAGCTTCACGCGGCTTCGTTGTCGATGAAACATTCCGCGAACAGACCCTGGATAACAAGGAACGCTTCGCGACCTTCGGCTCCACCAGCGAGCTATTCCTGCCCGATGGCGATGCGCCGCACGTTGGCAGCATCTTCAAGAACCCGGATCTTGCCCAGACCTACCGGTTGCTGGCGAAGCAGGGCCCCTCGGCGTTCTACCAGGGCGAAATGGCCGAAGAAATATCCCAGACGGTGCAGGCTCCGCCCACGTCCGCGGACATCGAACTCCCGGTTCCGGCTGGCTATGTGAGCACCACCGATCTCGCGGAATACGAGGTCGTGGAGCAGCAGCCAACCCAGGTCAGCTACCGCGGCCTCGATGTTTTCGGCATGGCGCCATCCTCCAGCGGAGGAACCACCATCGGTGAATCGCTGAATATTCTCGGCGAGTTCGACCTCGCCGGCATGGAGCGGCCCACCGCGCTTCACCACTACTTCGAGGCGACAGCCCTGGCCTACGCCGACCGTGGCAAGTTTGTCGGCGACCCGGCCTTTGTGGATGTTCCCACCGAAATCCTGACCGACAAGCTCTTCGGCGTCGACCGGGCGTGCGCGGTAAACCCCGAACAGGCCGCGGAGAAGCCGGTGGCTCCGGGCGATATCGAGGGCTATGACGGAGTGTGCCCTGCGGCAACCAGCGAGCCGGTGGTTGAGCAGGATACCGAGAATATCTCCACCACCCACCTTTCGGTGGTGGACCGCTGGGGCAATGTCGTCTCCTACACCCTGACCATCGAGCAGACCGGAGGTTCGGGCATCGTGGTGCCCGAGCGCGGCTTCCTGCTGAACAACGAGCTGACCGATTTCTCCACGGTGTACGATCCCGCCGACCCGAACCGGATCGAGCCGGGCAAGCGTCCGCGCTCCTCGATGGCGCCCACGATCGTGCTGCGCGATGGCGAACCGATGCTCGCCATCGGCTCCCCCGGCGGCTCCACCATCATCACCACGGTGCTGCAGACCCTGGTGAACCGCATTGACCTGGGCATGGATCTGAGCGAAGCCATCGCGGCCCCGCGCGCCTCGCAGCGCAATACCGCGGCGGTGACGGCGGAGCCCGAATTCATCGAGGCCTATGGGCCGGCGCTTGAGGCTTTCGGGCACAAGCTCACCGCCGCCGGTGATTCCTTCACCCCGCAGGCTGAGATCGGTGCGGTTGAGGCGGTGGAAATCGCCGCAGACGGGACCTTGATCGCGGCGGCCGAGCCAACCCGCCGCGGAGGCGGTTCGGCCATGGTGGTGAACCCGGCCAAATAGCCGTTAAAGCCAGCGAGTCCCCGCGGAATTCAACATTTCGCGGGGACTCGCTGGCTTTGCTAGCGCTTGATCTTCAAGGATTTAGGCCTTGGTGGCCAATCGGTTGGAGATCTTGTACTGGGCGGCACGGTGGGTGTCCTTCACCCGGTCACCTTCACCGAAGAGCTTGTGGCGCAGCGAGCCCTCGGTGTATTCGGTCTTGTAGACCCCGCGTGCCTGAAGCTCGGGAACCACGTACTCGACGACGTCCTCGAAGGTACCTGGGGTGACAGCATAGGCCAGGTTGAAGCCATCTACGTCGGTGTATTCAACCCAATCGATGAGCTTCTCGGCAACCTCGGCACCGGAACCGACGGAGACCGGACCGAATCCGCCCACGCCGATCCATTCGGCCAGCTGGCGGATGGTCCATGGCTTGCCGGTATCACCGCTGGCCTTCTTGAAGGTTTCCACCGAGGACTGGATGGCGTTGGACTTCACGTCGTCGCCAATCACGTCATCCGGTCCGTAAGCGGACATGTCGATGCCGGTCCAACCCGAAAGCAATGCCAGCGCGCCGTCGATATCCACGTAGGAGCTGTAGTCCTCGAACTTTGCCTGGGCAAGTTCCGAAGTTTCGGCGGTGATGATGGTCTGCATGGCGAAGATCTTGATGTCGTGGCGGCCACGGCCTGCGGCTTCGGCAGCGTCGCGGATTTTGGCGACCGCTTCTTTGAGCAAATCTCGCGTTGGGCAATTCACGAAGATCGCTTCGGCGTTCGACGCGGCGAATTCGGTGCCGCGCTTGGAGGCGCCGGCCTGGTAGATCACCGGGGTGCGCTGCGTGCTTGGCTCGGTGATGGCGATGCCTGGAACCTTGAAGTACTTGCCCTCGTGATTGATCGGGTGCACCTTGGAATGGTCGGTGTAGACGCCGGATTCCTTGTTGTTCTGCACCGCGTCCTCTTCCCACGAGCCTTCGAGCAGCTTGTAGACCACTTCGAGGTACTCATCGGCGTGGTTGTAGCGCTCGTCGTGCTCCATCTGGTCTTCTTGGCCCATGTTTCGGGCGGCCGACGGCAGGTAGCCGGTGACCACATTCCAGCCCACGCGGCCATTGGTCAGGTGGTCCAGGGTGGCCAGGCGGCGCGCGAAGGCATAAGGGTGCTCATAGGCGGTACCCGCGGTGACGCCGAAGCCGAGGTTCTCGGTGACCGCGGCCATCGCGGAGACGAGCATCATCGGGTCGTTGACCGGCGCCTGTGCACCGCTGCGCAGCGGAGTTTCGTTGGTGCCCTTGTAGACGTCGTAGGTGCCCAGCACGTCGGCGAGGAACAGCCCGTCGAATTTGCCCTTTTCCAGCACCTTGGCCAGGTGGGTCCAGTAGCCCAGGGTGTTGTAGGTCGACGCCTTGTCATCCGGGTGGCGCCAGAGGCCCGGCGACTGGTGCACTACGCAGTTCATATCAAAGGCGTTAAAAAGGATTTCGCGCTTGTTCTCGCTCATTGGTGTGCCCCTATCCATAGAAGAAATCTGGTAAGTCTAAAAATCAGTGTTCGAAGAGTGTTGCCTAGCTGCCGGAGAACCGGTTTGCTCCGGTTACCGTGCCGGTGACGGACAGCCGTTGGGGCTGCACGCCGTTGATCTCGTAGTCCCCCACGATGCGCGCCTTGTAGATCGCCGGATTGTGCGTCGCGATGGTGCGGGCGTTGCGCCAGTGGCGGTCCATATTGCAGCTATTGCGGGTGGAGGATGCACCCAGCGCGTCGAAGAGCTTGCTGGTCGCACCGATGACCAGCGGCTGCACGATCGTCTGGGCGCGGTTGGCCGCCAGTTCGCACACGGCAAAGCGCTCCTCGGCATTCAGGTTCGCATCTGCCATGGCTGATTCGACCTCCAGCACCGCGCCCATGACCACGGACTCCGCGGCGAAGATTTCGGCGGAGACCTCGCCGACGAGCTGCAATACCTGCGGTTCGCGGTGCACCGGAACTCCGGTGCCGGTGCTGAAACTGCGGGTACGCGCCTGCACCGAGGAGCGCAGGTCGTTCAGTGCCGCGCGTCCGATTCCGGCCTGTACCGCCATGAGCACGAGTTGGAAGATCGCGGCTTCCGGATCCGTGGGGTCCTCCGGCATGAAGGTGTCCACCGGAACTTCGTGGAATTCGGTGCTGCCGGTACCGGTGAGCTGTTGGCCGAAACCGTCCCAGTCATCGAGGATTTTCACGCCGCTGTGCTGGGTGGAAACTACCGCGATCTGGCGCCCTGGGAGTTGCGGGTGCGCCACCGCTACGGTGGTCCAGTCGGCGAAGATGGTGCCGGTGCAATAGAACTTCCGCCCGTTGACCAGCCAGCGCGACCCCTCCTCGGTGACCTTGGTGTTGAGCAACCCGAGGGCGTTGCCGCCTTCCTCGGTGTAGGCGTTGCCCACGATCTGCCCGGAGCTGATCCGGGCAACCCATTTGCTGCGGAGCTGCGCATCTTCCAGGCGCACCGCGTTTTCCACGAAGGCAATATGCGCGCGCCATAGCTGGGCCACATGCGAGTCCGCCTCGGCTAATTCGATGAGCAGCCGGAAGACATCGCTCAAGCGTGCCCCGTGGCCGCCGTCGGCGACCGGCAGGCGCAGCGCACCGAAGCGCTCGCGGTTCAGCAAGCCAACCTGTTCAAATGGCAGGATCCGCTGCCGGTCGCGTTCTCTTGCACCCGAGGCGATCTGCGCGAATACCGGACGGAAAATGCCGGCAAGCCGTTCATACTGCTCGTCAGCGCCGGGGCCCGGGGTGATCTTCAGCAGCTGCCGGGTAGGAAGTTCTTGTGGAAGGTCGTCAAGCCCCACCGCGCTACCCGCAATAGACGGGTCGCTGAGCGCATTAAAGTCGCCAGCGGGATCGCCAAATGACATCGGAAGTCCTCAATTCTTTCCATCGGTCCTGGCTGTAGCACCGTCCCGCGCCAATATTTGGTGGGTGGTTGCTGCGACGTCGACGAGCCAGATCTCTCGGTCGCTCTGGATGGTTCGTAATCATTTGTAGCCTGAGGTTTACATCGCCATCAACCCGGTTAGTCACATTTCGTCGTGTGCGGATGGAGATTGAAATGCATCAAGGACAGCACTTGCCTAGCGAGGTCGAACGCAATACCTAGCGTTTAGCGATTTTTCGGCCAAATACGCGATTGATGAAATAAAAATCGAAACATCACGATGATGTGACGCATCTATCGAATATTTTTCATGTTACGAAAGATTTGCATTGAAATCGTTCGAAGGCCTGTAATAGTCGTGTAACCATCCCGAGCGGCTAAGAGATCTGGCTCTGTGACGCCGCAGCAACCACCACACACGGTTAATAAACCAAACGGTGTCCGGTGCTACCGCCAGGAACGATGGAGATGAAAATGACTACAGCCTTTGCCTTGCCCGAGACCGTCCAAAGCGCAACGGCGCTCGACGTGGAGTTCCTCGAGCTATCGCGTACTTTCACCGCCAAGAAGGAAAGCAACACGGTGCTTCGCGACGTGAATCTGCGCCTCGAAGCGGGCCAGATTGTTGCAATTCTCGGCGCAAGCGGTTGCGGCAAATCCACTCTCTTGCGGGCGGCCTCCGGCCTGGACCGCCCCTCCACCGGGTCGGTGGTCATCGGAAGCCGCGCCGTGACGGGGATAGATGAGCGGTGCGCCGTTGCATTCCAGGAACCACGGCTATTGCCTTGGCGCTCGGTCCGAGACAACGTGTCCATCGGCCTTGCGCCGGGAACCGACAAGCAATCCGGGCGCCAGCTGATCGCCGAGCTGCTGGAGCTGACCGGCTTGAGCCACGCAGCAGATCTGCGCCCACGTGAAATTTCCGGGGGCATGGCTCAGCGGGTTTCGCTTGCTCGCGCGTTGGCCCGGCGCCCGGGCGTCCTGCTTCTCGACGAACCCTTTGGTGCGCTCGATGCGCTGACCCGAATGAAAATGCAGGATCTGCTGCTGGCCATCCATAAGTCTTTCCCGACTACCGTGCTGCTGGTGACCCACGACGTCGATGAGGCGCTGACTCTCGCCGACCGCATCGTCGTGCTGGGCCGACCCGAGGGCCAGGCCTCGGCGACTGTGATCGAGGATCGAGTCCTGTCCGCGGCGCACCCGCGCAGCCATACGAGCAGCGAATTCGTCGCCCACCGCACAGCGCTGCTGAGCCTGCTCGGCGTTGATCCGACGAACCACTAGCACTTTCTACCGCACTCATTTGGTCCCGCGGGCCTTCCCTTCGCACAAATCAAGGATTTTCCATGCTCTCGAATCGTTTTTCCCGTCGCGCCGCACTATCCGTAGCAACGCTTGGCATTTCGGCCCTGGTGCTGACCGGATGCGCGGGCGAGAACGCCGCAGCCGACGGCCAGACGCTGTCCATCGACTTCGCCACCTACAATCCGCTGAGCCTGGTCCTGAAAGAAAAGGGGTGGCTGGACGCCGCCGCTAAGGAACAAGGGGTCAGCGTCGAATGGATCCAGTCGGCCGGCTCGAACAAGGCCAACGAGGCGCTGCGCGCCGATGCCGTGGATGTGGGATCCACCGCCGGTTCGGCAGCACTGCTGGCCCGCTCCAACGGCTCACCTATCAAGACCATCTCGCTGTATTCGCAGCCCGAATGGTCCGCCCTAGTGGTGAACGAGGACTCGGATATCAAGTCGGTCAAGGACCTTGAGGGCAAACAGGTCGCGGCCACCAAGGGCACCGACCCCTACTTCTTCTTGCTGCAATCCTTGGCCGAAGCCGGTCTGAGCGATTCGGACATCACCTTGCAGAACGTGCAGCACGCCGATGGGCGCACCGCGCTGGTCAACGGTTCGGTCGATGCCTGGAGCGGCCTGGATCCGATCATGGCCGATGCCGAACAGGACGGCGCGAAGCTGCTCTACCGTAACTTGGACTTCAACACCTATGGCGCGTTGAATGCCCGCGAAGATTTCATCGAGGAAAGCCCCGAACTCGCCCAGCTGGTGGTGGACTCCTACGAGAAGGCTCGCGGATGGGCCGCCGCCAATCCTGGTGAAACGGCGAGCATTCTGGCCGAGGTTGCAGGTCTGGAGGCCCCGGTCGCCACCCAGGTGATCGAGGAACGCTCGAACCTCGACGTGGACACCGTGCCGGGTGAGGATTTCATTTCGGTGCTGCGCAATATCGGACCTACCTTCGTGGCCAACAAGGACGTCTCCACCCAGGACGCAGTCGATCAAGCGCTGGAATCCCTGGTGGATGAGCAGTTCGCTGCCCAGGCCGACGCGACGAAGATCGCCGGGGAATAAGCAACATGTCTTCAGCGAACCAAACCCAGCAAGCCAGCACGCCGGTGCAGGCACGCGAAAGCCTTGGCGCCAGGCTTCTGAAGCTACCGCACTGGCTGCTCGCGCTGATCCTGCCGCTCATCGTCTTGCTCACCTGGCAGGTGGTGACGACCACCGGCATCGTCGCGCCGTGGTCCTTGCCGACTCCGGCGGCCGTGGTGGCCGCGGCCGGCGAACTGCTCGAAGGCGGCGAGCTGGGCAAACATGTGGGCATTTCGACCCAGCGTGTACTGCTCGGATTCTTCTTCGGCTCGCTGCTCGGCCTGCTGTTCGGCGCGCTGGTCGGACTGTCCCGGCTCGCCGACGCACTGCTCGGCCTGAGCATCGGGGCGCTGCGCGCCGTGCCTTCGCTGGCCTGGGTTCCGCTGCTCATCCTGTGGATGAAGATGGGCGAGGACTCCAAGGTCACGCTGGTCATCATCGGCGCATTCTTCCCGGTGTTCACCACCGTTGCCTTGGCCCTGCGCCACGTGGACCGCCAGCTCATCGAAGCCGCGCGCGCGTTCGGACTGAACGGCCTGAAGCTGCTGCGCACCGTGCAGCTTCCCGCGGTGGTTCCCTCGGTCTTCTCCGGGCTTCGCCTCGCCTTGGCCCAGGCCTGGCTGTTCCTGGTCGCCGCCGAACTGCTCGGCGCCTCCATGGGGCTGGGCTATCTGCTCACCGACTCGCAGAACAACGGTCGCATCGACCGGTTGATCCTGACAATTATCCTGCTCGCCGTCTTCGGAAAGATCACCGATGCCCTGCTCTCGGTAGCAGAACGCTGGGCGATCAACCGCTGGACCTAAGCCAACAACTCGAATCACGTTCAAGGACCGCAATGACCACCATCGAATTGGCCAGTACAAATCAGCCCTCCAACGCCGAGGCACGCCAGGAGTTCTGGGACGAGGCGGCGAACCTGCTTGACTGGGACACCCCATGGCACACCACCAGCCAGATCATCCCGGCAGACGCACAAGCCAAGCGCGGCCCGCAGATCTCCTGGTACCTCGGGGGCAAGCTCAACGCCGCGGTGAACTGCGCCGACCGCCATGTGGCCGCCGGCAACGGCGAGAAGGTCGCCCTCTACTTCGAGGGCGAGCCCGGTGACCGCATCGCGGTGACCTACCGGAACCTCCAGGAGCGCGTCAGCCAGGCGGCGAACGCCCTGCAGGAGCTCGGCGTGGCCAAGGGGGACCGCGTGGTCATCTATCTGCCGGTGCTTGTCGAAACCATCGTCATCACCCTGGCCTGCGCACGCATCGGGGCGATCCATTCGCTGGTCTTCGGCGGCTTTTCCGCGGAGGCGTTGAAGTTCCGGGTGGAGGACACCAAGGCCAAGCTGCTGGTCACCACCGACGGCCAGTTCCGCCGCGGCACCTCGGTTCCGGTCAAGGCCAACGCAGATCTTGCGGTATCCGGGGAAAACAGCATCGAAAAGGTTCTGGTGATCCGCCGGACCGGGGATGAGATCCCGTGGACCGCCGGACGCGATGTGTGGTGGCACGAGGCGGTGGAAACTCAGTCCACCGAGCACGCAGCGCAGGCTTTCGATTCAGAGACCCCGCTGTTCATCATGTACACCTCCGGAACCACCGGGCAGCCCAAGGGGCTGGTGCACACCACCGGCGGGTACCTGACCCAGGCCGCGTACAGCCACAATCTCCTGTTCGGCAACCCCGACGAATCCCAACGCGCGAGCGACGTGCACTGGTGCACCGCGGACCTGGCTTGGGTCACCGCGCACACCTACGAGATCTACGGCCCGCTGGCCAACGGCGTCACCCAGGTGATCTACGAGGGCGTGCCCAACGCACCGCACCCGGGCCGCCACTTCGAAATCATCGAACGCTACAAGGTCACCAGCTACTACACCGCGCCGACCCTGGTCCGTTCGCTGATGGGCTGGTTCCCCGAGGGGGTTCCGGCCGGCTATGACCTGTCCTCGGTTCGGGTGGGCGGCACCGTGGGCGAGTCGGTCAACCCCGAGGCGTGGCGCTGGCTGCGCGCTCAGCTGGGGCGCGACACCCCCGGCGGCATCCCGATGGTCGATACCTGGTGGCAGTCCGAGTCCGGCGCAACCGTCCTCTCCCCGCTGCCTACCGACGAGCATTTCAAGCCCGGCTGCGCTTCGCGGGCGCTGCCCGGCGTTTCGGTGGACATCGTGGACGCCTCCGGCGGCCGCGTGGGGCCCAACGAGCAGGGAAATATCGTGATCACCCAGACCGGCCCGTCCATGGCCCGCACGGTCTGGGGAAACCCGGAACGCTACTACACCAGCTACTGGGAGCAGTACGCCGCGCAGGGCTGGTTCCTGGCCGGGGATGGCGCGCGCTTCGATGAGGATGGGGACATCTACATTCTGGGACGCACCGATGACGTGATCAACATTTCCGGACACCGGCTGTCCACCATCGAGATCGAATCCGCACTGGTCACCCACCCAGGTGTGGTCGAGGCGGGAGTCTGCCCGACCCCCGATCAGAAAACCGGGCACGCGGCCACCGCGTTCGTGGTGCCGCTGGATGCCTCGCTGGTCGCGGCGCAACCCGATGCGCAGACGCTCGTCCGCCAGCAGCAGTTCATCGCCGAGCTGCGCGCAACCGTCACCACGCAGATCGGACCGATCGCCAAACCACGCGATATTGTCCTGGTCCCCGATGTGCCCAAGACCCGCTCGGGCAAAATCATGCGCCGCCTGCTGACCCAGCTTTTCGAAGGCACCAGACTAGGGGACACCACCAGCTTGCAAAATGAACCATGCATTGCCCGGCTCAACGAGATCTGCCGCGCTCGTCCCTAGCCGCCACTGGATCTGGCCGACCTTCATCCGCTCTTGCGAAGGTCGGCCAGATTCATTTAACCGATTCTGACCACGAATTTTCAGCGGAGCGAAAAGATACGAGTAATTATCTTGACTCATTCAAAATAAATAGGGCAAGCTAGTACCATGACAACATCCGAGGGAATCGAGAAGGTGCTGCGCGAAGCATCGATGCGGGTCACCCGCCCGCGCGTCGCGGTGCTCGCCGCGGTGACAGCTCATCCCCATGCGGATACCGAAACCATTATCGAGGCAGTGCGCCAAGAGCACCCGCTGGTATCCCACCAGGCGGTCTACGATTCGCTGAAGCTTCTCACCAGCCTTGGACTGCTCCGCCAAATCCAGCCCCACGGTCATATCGCCCGGTACGAAACCCGCGTAGGCGACAACCACCATCATGTGGTGTGCCGCAATTGCGGAACGCTGGCGGACGTGGACTGCGCCGTCGGAGCCGCACCGTGCTTGCATGCCTCGGATCACCACGGTTTCAGCATCGACGAGGCAGAGGTCATCTACTGGGGGCTCTGCCCGGACTGCCAACAAGCCAAGACAGCGCAGCCGGCTACGGGAACTGTCTGAAAAGAAGTACCGCAAGGAACTAATTTTCGTCTCCGCGGGCCAACGGCGCACGGAGACGGAGTACCAAACCAATCCCTTATCGGAAGGAAGACTACATGTCAGAAACGACTGCAGGTCAGTGCCCAGTAGTAGGAGCCGGACGCGTTCACCCTACCCAGGGTCATGCGAATACCGAATGGTGGCCAAATAAGCTCAACCTGAAGATTCTTTCGAAGAACCAGGAAGCCACCAACCCGCTGGATCCCGACTTCGACTACATCGCGGCCTTCGAGGCGCTGGATCTTGCTGCCGTCAAGGCCGATATTGCCGAACTGATGACCAAGTCCTACGACTGGTGGCCAGCTGACTTCGGCCACTACGGTCCGTTCTTCATCCGCATGGCGTGGCACGCGGCGGGCACCTACCGCTCGCATGACGGCCGCGGTGGCGCAGGCGCCGGCCAGCAGCGTTTCGCACCATTGAACTCCTGGCCGGATAACGTGAACCTGGACAAGGCACGTCGCCTGCTATGGCCGGTCAAGAAGAAGTATGGCCAGTCGCTGTCCTGGGCCGACCTGATCGTGCTGACCGGCAATGTGGCCCTTGAAGACATGGGCTTCGAAACCTTCGGTTTCGCCGGCGGCCGCAAGGACGTTTGGGAAGCCGACGACGACATTTACTGGGGTCCGGAGAAGGTCTGGCTGGAGAGCGAACGCTACACCGGCGCACGCAATCTGGAGGCGCCACTGGCAGCAGTCCAGATGGGCCTGATCTACGTGAACCCAGAGGGTCCGGATGGCGTGGCAGATCCATTGGCTTCGGCCATCGATATCCGCGAAACCTTCCGCCGCATGGGCATGGACGACGAGGAAACCGTCGCGTTGATCGCCGGCGGCCACACCTTCGGCAAGACCCACGGCGCCAGCGCCGAATCCCACAAGGGCGGCGATCCGGAATCGGCTCCGCTGGAAATGCAGGGACTGGGCTGGAAGTCGGACTTCGGCACCGGGCACGGCGATGACACCATCGGCTCGGGCTTGGAAGTCACTTGGACCTACCACCCAACCCGCTGGGACAACGAGTTCTTCCACATCCTCTTCGCCTACGAGTGGGAGCTGTTCTACTCCGAGGCCGGCGCGCAGCAGTGGCGCCCGAAGGACGGGGCAGGCGACGACATGGTGCCAATGGCCCACAACGCAGCCGCACGCCGCGAACCACGCATGCTGACCAGTGACCTGGCGCTGCGCTTCGACCCGATCTACGGTCCAATCTCGGAGGACTTCAAGAACAACCAGGAGAAGTTCGCCGATGCCTTCGGCCGTGCCTGGTTCAAGCTGACCCACCGCGACATGGGCCCGAAGTCCCGCTACTTCGGCCCAGAAGTTCCGGCTGAGGACCTCACCTGGCAGGATCCATTGCCGGCAGCTCCGGAGGTCACCCTGGGTGACACCGAGATCGCCGCATTGAAGTCCCTGATCGCCGAATCCGGGCTGTCGGTTCAGCAGCTGGTTTCCACCGCGTGGAAGGCCGCAGCAAGCTTCCGCTCCTCGGACAAGCGTGGCGGCGCCAACGGCGGCCGCATCCGCCTGGAACCACAGGTTTCCTGGACGGTGAACCAGCCTGAGCAGCTCAAGCCGGTCATCGCGGCGCTGGAAAGCATCGTTGCCGAATTCAACGCGACCTCGGCCGTGAAGGCTTCCTTCGCCGACGTTGTGGTTCTGGCCGGCAACGTGGGTGTCGAGCAGGCAGCGCTGGCCGCCGGCCAGCAGCTAAACGTTCCGTTCACTCCGGGGCGCGTTGACGCAACCCAGGAGCAGACCGACGTGGAGCAGTTCGCCTGGCTGGAGCCGGTAGCCGACGGCTTCCGCAACTACGATTCGGGCTTCCTGCAGCTGCCTTCTGAATACCTGCTGCTGGACCGCGCCAACCTGCTGGGCTTGACCGCCCCGGAGGCGACCGTGCTCCTCGGCGGCCTGCGCGTACTGGGCAACAACTGGGACGGCTCGAACACCGGCGTCTTCACCGAAACCCCGGGCGCGCTGACCAACGATTTCTTCGCGAACTTGTTGGAGCTGGGCCTCGAGTGGACCCCGGACGCCGAGGAGAAGACCTACTCGACCACCGACGGCCGCTGGGTTGGCAGCCGCGTTGATCTGGTCTTCGGTTCGAACTCCGAGCTGCGTGCACTGGCCGAGGTCTACGCCGCGGACGATGCCAAGGAGAAGTTCGCCAAGGACTTCGCCGCAGCATGGGCCAAGCTCATGGATGCCGACCGCTTCGAACTGCGCAATAAGTAGTTTCTAGCCTCATGACGATGGCCGCCACCCCTTGCGGGGTGGCGGCCATTGTTCTTAAATGAGCCACGAGGGTACGCATCCAATTCGTTGGTTTGCTGCGCCGCAGCCACGCCATTGCGCATGGCCGGGCCGCCCTCGCTATCGGGGTTTAGCCGCTACGCCCATTTGCTGGTTGAATGCTCCGCATCGATCACGCGGACCGTTCGGGATTTCGAGCGCATCACGATCGATTGCGTGCGGATGGTCCGCGGCCCGGTCCGCAGGCCCTGCAGCAAGTCACCGTCGGTGATGCCTGTGGCCGCGAAATAGCAGTTGTCGCTGCGGACCAAGTCACCGGTGGAATACACCTTGTCCATATCCAGGCCCGCAGCCAGACCGCGTTCGCGCTCTTCGCCGCTGGTTGGATGCATCCGCCCCTGGATCACTCCGCCGAGGGCCTTGACGGCGCACGCGGTGATCACGCCTTCCGGGGAGCCGCCAACGCCCATCAACGCGTCGATGCCGGTTCCTTCACGTACCGCCGCGATCGCCGCCGCCACATCACCGTCGACCAGTGCCTTGGTCCGAGCGCCGGCCGCGTGAATTTCCTGAACCAGATTCTGGTGCCGTTCACGATCGAGTACGCTCACCGTCAACTGGCGAATATCGACCGACTTTGCCTTCGCGATCAACCGCAGGTTTTCCTTCACCGGCAACCGCAAATCCACGTATTCCGCGGCTTCGGGGCCGGTCACTAATTTCTCCATATAGAACACCGAAGAGGCATCGAGCATTGACCCGGCCTCGGCGACGGCCAGCACGGACAGCGCATTTTCAAGGCCCATGGCGGTCAGCCGGGTGCCATCGATCGGGTCGACTGCCACATCGCATTTCGCCCCCTCGCCGGTGCCCACGCGTTCACCGTTGAACAGCATAGGTGCCTGATCTTTTTCACCCTCGCCGATCACCACGGTCCCGTCGAATCGCACCGAGGCAAGCAGCGAACGCATCGCGTCCACGGCCGCCCCATCTGCGCGCAGCTTATCCCCCGCACCCACCCACGGGCCAGAGGCGATAGCCGCCGCTTCGGTGGCCCGCACCAGCTCCAAGGCCAGGTTTCGGTCGGCATGCAGAGAAGAAATATCAGGCATCAGGTCAACTGCTTTCTACTACGCTGGCCCTTGCAGGACCTAATTTTTGAACCACAGGCAGGCTCCCGGGCAATAGCTTTCGAAGCTATGCCGAAGAAGATGAGTCTGCGCGGTACTTCCGGTTACGCACTGCGAGGATCAAGGCGCCGATCACGGCGGCAAGCAGCGAGCCGCACAGCACCCCGATCTTGACATACTGTGCCTCGGCACCATCTGCGCCAAAGGCGAGTTCACCAACCAGCAGCGAGACCGTGAAGCCGATTCCGGCGACGAAGGCCATCCCGAGTACATCCACCCACTTGATCGACCGGTCCAGCGTGATCCCCGGAATCCTCGTGACCAGGAAGGTGGAGGCGGTGATGCCAATGGATTTACCCAGCACCAGGCCGGCAATGATGCCTACGGCCACCGGGCTGAGCAGTGACTCGGCCAGCCCCGAAAGCCCGCCCACGGCCACGCCCGCGGCGAAGAAGGCGAACACGGGGATGGCGACTACCGATGAGGGCACGCTCCAGCGGTCCGCAAAATGCGCCGCTAGCCCGTCATATACCGGTTGGCCGTCATTGGTCGTGCCGATCTTCACCCGCGCCCGCGAGGTTGCGACCACCGGAACCATGAAACCTAGCAGCACCCCGGCCACGGTCGCGTGGATACCCGAGGCATGCACTAGCGCCCACACCGCAATGCCTAGTGGCATCAGGATCCACCACGCACGCACGCCGCGCTGCACGGCGAACGCAAACACCAACAGTGGAATCAGGGCCAGAGCCAGCGGCAGCCACGCTAGATCATCGGTGTAGAAGATCGCGATGATCGAAATCGCCAAGAGGTCGTCAACCACCGCAAGGGTCAGCAAGAACGTGCGCAGCGCCGGCGGGAGGAACTTTCCGACGACTGCGATGACCGCGATCGCGAAGGCGATATCGGTGGCAGCAGGAATCGCCCAGCCGTTGATCGCGTCGCTCCCGGCGCTGGTGATCACCCACGCGTAGAACAGCGCAGGCAGGGCTACGCCGCCGATTGCGGCAGCGATGGGGACCAACGCGGTGCGTGGGTTGCGAAGCTTGCCGACAACGAACTCTTCCTTCAATTCCAGGCCGACCACGAAGAAGAAGATTGCCAGCAGCCCGTCGGCTGCCCACGTGCCTACCGAAAGATTCAGGTGCAGCGCTTCGGGGCCGAAAGTGAAGTTCCGTAGATCCTCATACCAGGACGCGGCGGGGGAATTGGCGAGGATCAGCGCAGCGACCGTTGCGCACAGCAGCAACAAGCCGCCGACCGAGTCCTGCTTTAATGTCTGGTGGATTCCACGCCAGATGGAATGGGGTGCTTGACGAATTACGTCGGAAGAATGGTGCGACAAAGTAAGGTGTCTTTCTCAGAAGAGGTATGCGGGCGCGATGGCGCGCGGAATCCACCGATCAAGAAAGAGAGCAGAGAGCCGCGCAGATCAGGAGCGCGGTGGTGGACAGCCGGCGATCTCGCCATGGGCATTGGTTCCCCAGGAACTCATCCACCCGTTAGTGCCGCTAGCCCGTTTCGTCAGTAATTTTGAGTTCGGGAACACCGCAGCGATCAACCGCTGCACGTGGGACGAAACCAAAAAGGGCATGCTTCAACACTAACATGAACCGGGCAGGCAGCGATTGGAATACGCCACCAGTACGCGGGCAGAACGGCGGTAGAAAACATGTGGGGCGGGCCCCGAGGTGGAGGCACTTTGCCGCGGAGTTCGCGGATGAATAGTTCATTGCGTTACCGAGCTATCAAGCGCTCCCCGAGCACCATCCCCAGGTCTGTGCGGCTTAGCTCCGTGGCTCGGGCTAGAAAAGGACCGGGGCTTGTTCTGAACGATCCGGATTTTCCATCCGGAGCAGGTAGGTCTTGGTCTCCAGCCCACCCAGATAGCCGCCGAGCGAACCATCGGTGCGCAGGACCCGGTGGCAGGGCAGGACGATAGGCAGCGGATTGGTGGCGCAGGCCGATCCAACCGCGCGCACCGCCTTGGGCTTGCCGAGCCTTTCGGCCATCCGGGCATAGCTCCAGGTTTCGCCGTAGCCTATCTGGCTCAGTTCCAGCTGGACTTGCCTGCGGAATTCGGTCGAGAGGCGCAGGTCCAAGGGCACTTCGAATTCCTGCCGGTCCCCGGCAAAGTACTCTTCGAGCTGCCAGGCGACATTGTCCAGTTTTGCTGGCGCGCGCAAGATCCGCGCACCCACTTTGCCGGACAGGATATCGAGGATCGATTCATGCCCCTCGCTTTCGAAGGCGACCCGAACCAGCCCCACCTCCGTGCAGGCCATAAGCAGCCGCCCGATGGGCGAATCCACTACCCGATAGGCGATATCGATCAACTGCTGCTCCCCCGCGCTACGCTCCAGGCGCGTATGGAGCTCGCGCAGCAGCTGCGCCTCGGATGAGGTCGGGTTGGAGTCTGGAGTTTGCGTGTTCATCGGTCGCCTCCTGGTAGTTGATCCTGCGACAGGTGGGTTCGCAGGTTCTTGATTCCGTCGGCTGAAGCACGCCGGGCAGCATCCGCGCTGCCGGAGAGAATCTCGGCGATTTGGGCATAGCCGAGCCCACCCAGATAACGGTAGGCCACGACCAGCCGCTGCTTTTGTGGCAGCAGCTTCACTGCCTGCCACAGCTCCATGTTTGCCACGTGGTCCTCCGCGCTGGTCTCGGACGATGCCCGAGTGGCTGGCTGGACCTCTGCTTGGCTGAGTTCTGGTTTGTGCCGGCGGAGCTCATCGATGGCCTTGCGATGGGCGATGCGCACCAGCCACGCCTGGACATTCGCCTCCTCATCCAGCTCCGGGTACGCCTTCAGCGCGGAGAGAAACGTTTCGGACCAGGCATCCTGCGCGCGGTGCTCATCGAGCAGGGCGCGGCAAACCCGAAGGACGCTCAGCCCGTGGGCCTGGACGATGCGTTCGAATGGCTGTTTCATGCTGCTCCTGGTTCGGTGCTTTCACCATGTAAACGTACCGCCGCGATGTTTTGTGAGGTTTCGTGGGGATTTTTCTTCGAGAAAGATTCTCCGCGGCTGCCTAGCGGTGCTTAAGCAGTACCGGCCCGGTGCCGGATAATCACTGGGTGGCAAACGAGCCTAGCGGGCGTCCGCAAGATCGTGATCCTGAACGAGTTCGGCGAGCCGGGCAAGGCTGACCGGAATGACTTCTCCATTTTCCACTCCCCGCTCGGCGCGGGTCCCGGCGAGCGCGTCGCGGGTGATGCGCATGGCGGCCCCATGGCTGACCACCAGCATGCGGCGGCCGGGGTTTGCCTGAATCAGTTCGGTCAAGGCGAGCAGCATCCGCTGCAGCACCAGTTCACGGCTCTCGGCTTGCCCCGCCAGCGCAGCCGCTTCCCGCTCGGTCACTTCGATCATGACCCGCCCTTCGAGCGGACCGAAGCCGCGTTCAACCGCGTGAGCAACCGGGGCACCGGTGTCGACGCCGAGTTCCGCGGCGATGAGCGCGGCGGTCTCCTGGGCGCGGGACAGCGGGGAGGCGAGCACCAGATCCCACCCCTCCCCCATGAGCGCTCGCCCGGCCGCGCGCGCCTGTTCGCGGCCGGTCTCGTTCAGCTCGATGTCCGTGCGGCCCTGGAGCCGACCCGCAAGATTCCAGTCGGTCTGCCCGTGTCGTACCAGTGCTAGCGCGGTGTCCATAATTCGAGCATAGGGTAACCGCGGCGCCGCACCCGAATCAGTCTGCGCTTCAACCTTCGCAACCTTAGGACTCATTGTTGGGTCATCCCAGGACATATTGACAGACTATTACTTAACCATCCCGAGCGGCCGAGAGATCTGGTTTGATGACGCCGCAGCAACCTGCCACAGCCGGTGGATCAGGTGCTACCGCCAGAACCGATGGAGCTGCTTTCCACTGGACTCCAGGGGTTATGCGACATTGACCCGGGATTCCTGCCGAAGACCCAGTCGACAAGGAGTCGTAAGCCACCATGGCCGACCACAAGTTTGGATTCCGCACCCGCGCGCTACACGCAGGCGGCACCCCCGATGCCGAGCATGGCGCACGCGCCGTGCCGATCTACCAGAGCACCTCATTCGTCTTCAAAGACACCGATGATGCGGCGAACCTGTTCGCCCTGCAGAAATACGGCAACATCTATTCGCGCATCGGCAATCCGACCGTGGCGGCTTTCGAGGAGCGCATGGCCTCCCTCGAAGGGGGCATCGGCGCGGTAGCCACCGGCTCCGGCATGGCAGCCGAGTTCGTCACCTTCGCGGCGCTGGCACAGGCCGGAGACCACATCGTGGCCTCTTCCAAGCTCTACGGCGGCACCATCACCCAGCTGGACGTCTCCCTGCGCCGCTTCGGCATCAACACCACCTTCGTCGATTCCAACGAGGCGGCCGACTTTGAGGCTGCCATCCAGGAAAACACCAAGGCCGTCTACACCGAGATCGTGGCGAACCCCTCCGGCGACATTGCAGACCTGAAGGGCCTGGCCGAGGTGGCGCACCGGCACAACCTGCCGCTGGTGGTCGACTCCACGCTGACCCCGCCGTACCTGCTGCGCCCTATCGAGCACGGTGCGGACATCGTGATCCACTCGGCGACCAAGTTCATCGGCGGCCACGGCACCACCTTGGGTGGTGTGGTCATCGAGGCCGGCACCTTCAACTGGGGCAACGGCAAGTTCCCCACTATGACCGAACCGGTGCCGAGCTACGGCAACGTGTCCTGGTGGGATAACTTCGGCGAGTACGGCTTCCTGACCAAGCTGCGCAGCGAGCAGCTGCGCGACTTCGGTCCCTCCCTGCCGGCCCAGTCGGCCTTCCAGCTGCTGCAGGGTTTGGAGACGCTGCCGCAGCGCATGGACAACCACTTGGCCAACGCGAAGCAGATCGCCGCGTGGCTCGAAGCCGATGACCGCGTCGGCTATGTGAACTACGCGGGCCTGGAATCCCACCCACAGCATGAGCGGGCCACCGAATTGCTTCCCCTGGGCGTCGGCTCGGTCTTCAGCTTCGGCGTGAAGGGTGGGCGTGCGGCCGGCACCAAGTTCATCGAGGCGTTGCAGCTGGCCAGCCACCTGGCGAATATCGGCGATGCGCGCACCTTGGTGCTGCACCCGGGCTCCACCACGCACCAGCAGCTGAGCGCCGCGCAGATGATTGCCGCCGGCGTTCCGGAGGACCTGATCCGCTTGTCGGTTGGCCTGGAGGACGTCGAAGACATCATCTGGGACCTTGATCAGGCGCTGAGCGCCTCGCAGGCAGCCACCGCGGACGAACAGCTCGACACTCCCACCTATGACGGCGCCGCCTGCGCCGTGCCAGCCGCTTCGAAGGGAGCGAACTAATGAGCATCGAAGAACGCACCTGGCAGGCGCCCGGCGCGGCCGAACGCCTGCAGATCCTGCGCGATACAAAGGTCATCGCCATTGTTGGCGCCTCGAATAAGCCCTCGCGTGCGAGCTATTTCGTCGCCACCTACCTGCTGTCCTCCTCGAAGTACAAGGTGTACTTCATCAACCCGGTGCTCGACGAGATTCTGGGCCAGCCGGTCTACAAGTCGCTGGCGGATCTGCCGGAGACCCCGGATCTGGTTGAGGTCTTCCGAAAGCACGATGACCTTCCCGGCGTACTGGATGAGGCCGTGGCGGTGGGCGCGAAAACGCTGTGGCTGCAGCTTGGATCCTGGCATGAGGAAGTCGCCGCACGCGGCGAGGCGGCGGGCCTGAACGTGGTCATGGATCGCTGCGTCAAGATTGAGCACGCACGCTTCCACGGCGGCTTGCGCCTGGCCGGCTTCAACACCGGAGTCATTTCTTCCAAACGCCAGATCCTGGCGTAGCGCTCGGCTCAATACCTCGATCGGTGGGTTCCCTCTGCGGAGAGGACCCACCGATTTTTGTCTTTTGAACGGATAACCCCACGCAAGCAAAGATTAATCCACAATATTTTTGGATTTCATCTTGACTACCCCACGCAAACGGGCATAAAGTCATGGAAACACAGATTCGTGTGTTGTAGATCATGACTTCATGGAGGCGCAGATGTTTGCCGAGGAAAGACACCGGCTAATCACTGATCAGTTGGCGAATGCCGGGAAAGTAACCGTCGCTCAGCTGGCCCAGCGCTTCGAGATCACCGCCGAAACGGTCCGCCGCGATCTGGCCCAGATGGAATCAGAGAACCTCTTGCGCCGGGTGCACGGCGGTGCGGTCGCGGCCAGCGAGGCGAGCACCCGCGAGGAAAGCTATGTAGCCCGCACTGCCATCCACGCCGAGGCCAAGGCCCGGATTGCCCAGCGCGCGCTGAGCCTGCTCCCGGTCTCCGATGCCTCGGTCATTCTCGATGCGGGAACCACCACCGAGATTCTCGCCGAACGCATGGTGAAAACCAATGCAGGGTCGGGGCTCGTGGTGATCACCCACGCGCTGCCGATCGCCACCGCGCTGATGCAAAGCCCGCAGATTGCCTTGGAAATGATTGGCGGACGAGTTCGCGGAATCACCGGCGCCAGCAGCGGGGCGCGCACCGCACAGGAATACGCGAACTACCGCGCAGACATTGCTTTTATCGGAACCAACGGCCTGCATGCCGGCTTCGGGCTGAGCACCCCGGACCCGTTGGAAGCCGCCGTCAAAACGGCGCTGGTCGCCAGCGCCCGCCGGGTGGTCCTCCTGGTGGATTCCTCGAAATTCGAGCAGGAAACCCTGGTCCGCTTCGCGCGGCTGGACCAGGTGGACACGATCGTCACCGATCACGCCCCGGAAGCCGAGCTGTCCCGCGCCCTGGAACTAGCCGAGGTAGAGGTAGTGGTCGCATGATTATCACCCTGACCTGCAACCCGGCCCTGGACAAGACCATCGAGCTGCTGGATCCGCTGGCCCACGGAGCGGTCCAGCGCGCGGCCAGAAGCCACACCCAAGCCGCCGGCAAGGGAGTCAATGTTTCCCGGGCGATCTCGATCGCCGGTGCCCAGAGCCTGGCATTGCTCCCCGGAGCGGCCAATGACCCCTTGATCGCGGCGCTGCGCGGCGACGGGCTTGAGTTCAAGGCGCTGCCCATCGATGGGCCCTTGCGCACCAACATCGCCATCACCGACCCGGACGGCACCACCACG
The DNA here is from genome assembly GCF_002332385.1 of Glutamicibacter sp. BW80. NCBI lineage: Bacteria > Bacillati > Actinomycetota > Actinomycetes > Micrococcales > Micrococcaceae > Glutamicibacter > Glutamicibacter sp. BW80. The sequence continues at coordinate 239,479 of NZ_NRGV01000031.1, forward strand.
AAGATCAACGAATCGGGTCCGGTGCTCACGGCCGAGGCGCTGAACGCACTGAGCGCGCTGGTGCTGGAATCCGCTGGCGCAGCCCAATGGGTGGTGATGGCCGGCTCGCTGCCACCGGGAGCACCCGCAGATTTCTACGCCCAGCTCACCGCGGCACTGCGCGATGCGCTCGGGGTGAATTGCCCGCACATCGCCGTGGACACCTCCGGTGAACCGCTGCGCCAGCTCTTTGCCCACGGCCCAAGCCACGTCCCGGATCTGATCAAGCCAAATGCCGAGGAACTGGCCGAACTGGTCGGTTCGCAGCTCACCGAGGAGCAGCTCGAGGCCGACGCCGAGCTGACCGCGAGCACCTGCCGCGACCTGCTCGAACGCGGGGCCGGCGCGGTGCTTGCCACCCTCGGAGCGCACGGCGCCGTGCTGGCAACGGGCCAGGGCGCCTGGCATGGCTGGCACCAGCCGATCACCGCCCGCAGCACCGTGGGCGCCGGAGACTCTTCGCTGGCAGGCTACCTGCTAGCGGCCATCTCCGGGGCAGCACCGGATCAGTGTCTTGGCTCCGCCATCGCCTACGGCGCCGCGGCGGCTTCACTTCCCGGCTCAACCATTCCCGCACCATCCGATCTCACCGTGGACGCCGTCACCGTTCTCGCACTAACCCCAAGGCAAGGATCATAGCTATGAGCGACCTGATCACCACCCAGCTCGTCACCCTCGACGCGCACTTGGGCACCTCGACCTCCGAGGTCATCAACCATCTGGCGCATTTGGTGGCCCAGGCCTCCCGCGCCACCGACGCCTCGGCTTTGGCCGAGCATGCGCTGGCCCGAGAAGCCAAAACGGCAACCGGCGTCCCCGGGGGCATCGCGATCCCGCACTGCCGTTCGGCGGCCGTGACCATCCCGACCCTGGCCATGGCGCGCCTGGCCACCCCGGTGGACTTCGGAGCCAAGGACGGCCCGGCGGATCTGATCTTCTTCATCGCCGCCCCGGAAGGCGCCGACAAGGATCATTTGAAGCTGCTCTCCAAGCTGGCCCGCGCACTGGTCAAGAAGACCTTCACCGGCGCCCTGCGTGAAGCCAAGAGCGACGAGGAAATCGTCGCACTGGTCTCCGCGGTGATCTCCGATAGCCCCACGGTGCCTGCCGCGGCGGGCACCGCACCTGCCGCGCAGCCCGAAGCGCCGGCTGCTACCGCGAAGGTCTCCAAGATCGTTGCGGTCACCGCCTGCCCCACGGGCATCGCGCACACCTACATGGCGGCCGACTCGCTGGCGCAAAGCGCCGAGGAGCTCGGCATCGACTTCGCCGTGGAAACCCAGGGCTCCTCCGGCTCAACCGCCTTGGACCCGGCGGTTATCGAAGCCGCCGACGCGGTGATCTTCGCGGTAGACGTGGATGTGCGTGACCGCTCGCGTTTCGCCGGCAAACCGGTGATCCAGGTTCCCGTCAAACGCGGCATCGACGAGCCGGAAAAGCTCTTGCAGGATGCCATCGCCGCGGCCACCGATCCCAACGCACGCAAGGTTCCCGCCGGCACGGCCGCCGCGGAATCCGAACAGGGCGGCGGCAAGCAAGGCTTCGGCGCCGACCTGAAGCGTGCACTGCTCACCGGCGTCTCCTACATGATCCCGTTTGTCGCCGGCGGCGGTTTGCTGATCGCCTTGGGCTTCCTGCTCGGCGGTTACGACATCACCGACGTGGCCGATCAGTACCTGGCGGAGACGACGCTGTTCAATCTGCCGGACGAGGGGCTCCTGGCCTTCCTCGGCGCGGTCGCCTTCAAGATCGGCGGGTTGTCCATGGGCTTCCTGGTGCCGGCGCTGGCCGGCTACATCGCCTACGCCTACGCCGACCGTCCGGGCATCGCCCCCGGTTTCACCGCCGGTGCGGTGGCCGGGTTCATGGGAGCCGGTTTCCTCGGCGGTATCGTCGGCGGCCTGATTGCCGGACTGGCGGCACGCTGGATCAGCTCGTGGAACGTTCCGCGCTGGCTGCGCGGCCTGATGCCGGTGGTCATCGTGCCGCTACTGGGCTCGATCATCGCCTCGGGGCTGATGATCCTCTTCCTCGGCGGCCCGATCGCAAAACTCACCGAAGCCTTGAACTCATGGCTATCGGGCATGTCGGGCACCGCCGCGGCAATTCTTGGACTGATTCTCGGCCTGATGATGGCGGTGGATCTGGGCGGACCGGTCAACAAGGTCGCTTACTCCTTCGCCGTGGCAGGTCTGGGAGCCGGCTCGATTACCGATAACCCGGCACCGCTGATGATCATGGCGGCGGTTATGGCCGCGGGCATGGTTCCACCACTGGCCATGGCGCTGGCCACCGCGGTCTCCCCGAGGCTCTTCACCGGGGCCGAACGCGAGAACGGCAAGGCGGCCTGGCTGCTCGGTGCCGCGTTCATCTCCGAAGGGGCAATCCCCTTCGCCGCGGCGGATCCGCTGCGCGTCATCCCGGCCTCGATGGTCGGCGCCGGGGTCACCGGTTCGCTGATCATGACCTTTGATGTGGTCAGCCAGGCACCCCACGGCGGAGCCTTCGTCTTCTTCGCGATGAACAACACCTGGCCGATGTTCTTGCTGGCAACGCTCATCGGCACGCTGGTTTCCGCGGCGCTGGTGATTATCTTGAAGAAATTCGTCCGCAAGTCCGCGACGCCGGGCGTAGAGAATGCGAAGGTCGGCGCATGAGCACCCACAGCGTAGAAAAGTTCTCCGGCGTCGGGGTCAGCGCGGGCCGGGTCATCGGCACCGTGCGGCGCATGCCCGATCCGATCAGCGCCCCGGCCGACGGCGCCCCGTTCGCCCCGGGGGCCAGCGTGGAGAGCGAAACCGCCCGACTGGCCGAGGCCACCGCGACGGTCGCGGCACAGCTGAAGGAACGCGCGGCGCATGCCACCGGAGACGCTCAAGCGGTGCTCAAGGCCACCGCGCTGATGGCCAGCGACCGCAGCCTGCTGAAGTCCGCGACGAAGCTTGTCGCCTCGGGCACCTGCGCCGAGTCGGCGCTCTGGGAAGCCGCCGACGCGGTGGCCACCCAGCTTGCGGCGCTCGGCGGCTACATGGCCGAACGCGCCGGCGACGTGCTGGATGTGCGGGCGCGCATCGTGGCCCAGCTGCGCGGGGTCCCCGCCCCGGGAATCCCCGACTCGGACGAGCCCTTTGTGCTCGTTGCGGTGGACCTGGCGCCGGCGGATACCGCCACCCTGGATCCGGCCAAGGTCTTAGCCCTGGTCACCAGCGACGGCGGCCCGCAGTCCCACACCGCGATCATCGCCCGCTCCCTGGGCTTGCCTGCCATCGTCGCGGCGAGCGAGACCACCGCGCTGCGCGATGCGGACCGGGTGTACGTGGACGGCATCGACGGGCTGGTGGTGCGCAACCCCACCGAGGTCGAGGTCGCCATCGCGCGCACCTACGCCAACCGCGAGCAGCTGCCGGACTTCGACGGCAGCGGCGTGCTGGCCGACGGGCACCGCGTCCCGCTGCTGGCCAACGTCGGAAGCGGCGAGGACGCGCAGGCGGCCGCCGCGGCCGGAGCCGAAGGCGTGGGCCTGCTGCGTACCGAGTTCTGCTTCCTGGGACGCGAAAAGGAACCTTCCCACGAGGAGCAGGTCGCGGCCTACGGTGCGGTCTTCGCGGCGTTCGCGCAGCAGAAGGTCGTGGTGCGCACGCTGGATGCCGGCGCCGACAAGCCATTGCCATTCCTCACCGATGCCAGCGAGCCGAACCCGGCCCTCGGGGTGCGCGGCTACCGCACCGATACCACCAGTCCCGGCGTGCTGGCCCGCCAGCTCACCGCGATCTCCGAGGCGGCCGCCGCCCACCAGGCCGAGGTCTGGACCATGGCCCCGATGATTTCCACGCCCGCCGAGGCACAGGATTTCGCGGCGCTGGTCGCCGAGGCGAAGCTGCCCACCGCCGGGGTGATGATCGAGGTGCCCTCGGCCGCGCTGCTGGCCGAGCGGATCCTGGAACGCTGCGATTTTGTCTCCATCGGAACCAACGACCTGACGCAGTACACCATGGCCGCCGACCGGCAGCTGGGTTCGCTGGCGGAACTCAACGACCCCTGGCAGCCTGCGGTGCTGCACATGGTCGCGGCCACCTGCGCCGGGGCGCAAGGCGCCGGGGCGCAAGGCGCCGGGGCCAAACCGGTAGGCGTGTGCGGTGAAGCCGCGGCGGATCCCGCGCTCGCGGTGGTGCTGGTCGGGCTGGGAGTCAGCACGCTGTCGATGAATAAGCGTGCGCTCGCTCCGGTAGCGGCGGTGCTGCGCACCGTGGACCTGGCGGCCGCGCAGGATTTGGCACGCCTCGCCTTGCAGGCGGCCTCGGCGGATGAGGCTCGCGCTCTGGTGCGCGCGCAGCTGCCCGAACTGGACCGTTTCGGACTGTAACCGAAGACCTAAGTACTTTAAGCTTACGAATACCACCGATCAGAAGGAGCCATCATGGCAGAACGTACAGCAATCATTGGAAGCCGGGTTGGCCTGCATGCCCGTCCGGCTGCAATCTTCGCCGAAGCCGCCGGTGAGCTTCCGGTTGAGGTCACCATCGCGCTGGAAGGAGAACCTGCCGAGGACGCGCTGGATGCCTCGAGCATCCTCTCGCTGATGGGGCTGGGAGCCGAATACGGCACCAAGGTAGTGTTGCGCGCCGAAGGCGAAGGAGCCGAGGCCTCCCTGGAGCAGCTGGTCACGCTCCTGGAAATTGACCACGACTCCGAGTAGTCAAAGCTTCTCTGCTTAGCCCCGTGCCGCACCCATCAAGGGTGCGGCACGGGGCTTTTGCGTGCACCCGAATTTACTGATTGACAAAATTCAATCAGTGGCCGGATAATTGGATTTACACGCATCTATGCAGGAGCACCCGTGAGCCGCGTGCAAGACTCGGTGCGGCACCTAGTTAAACCATTCACCCACCGAGATTATGCGCTGCTCATCATGCGCGCTGCCGCGCAACCGGCTGCGCAGAGTTAGCCGTGAAATTCGCGCCGTGGGGCGTGGCAGCTTGGCGCCAGCGCCATGGGAGGTGGATGGTTGAAGGATGAGTTCGTTCTCCCGTCACTCCTACCGCTTTTCCGCGCTGGCTATCGCCATCGCCTTGCTTGCCGGCTGCGCCGCACAGCCCGCGGCGCAGCCGACACCCGCCGAGCCAAGCCCCGAAGCCGTGGACTGCGCGGCCACCAAGTGCGCCGCGCTGACCTTTGACGATGGGCCCGGAAAGTTCACCGACAGGCTTTTGGACGAATTGGGCGCGCAGCACACCCCGGCCACCTTTTTTGTGCTGGGCAAAAACGTCAAGAAGCACCCGGAAGCCCTGGAGCGCATGGTCCAAGAGGGACACCAGATCGGCAGCCACACCTTTGACCACAAGGATCTGACCACGTTGACCGCCGAAGGCATCGAGCAGGAGGTGCAATGGACGGAGGAAGCGATCGAAGAGGCCGCCGGGGTGCGCCCCGCTGTCCTCCGCCCGCCCTACGGTTCCCACGGCGCGGTTTATGACCGGCTGGTGCCCTACCCGCTGGTGCTGTGGGATGTGGACACGATGGATTGGCAGCATCACGACCCGAAAAAGACCGTGGAAATAGCCATGGAGGAGGTCAGCCCCGGCTCCATCATCTTGATGCACGACATCCATGAAAGTTCGGTCCAGGCCGTGCCGCAGCTGGTGGAAGAACTTCGGCAGGCGGGCTACACCCTGGTGACCGTCGAGCAGCTTTTCTCCGGAACCGAGTTCAAGGATTCCAAGGCCTATGACAAGCGCAGCATGCCGCACAGCTGATAGGTTCCGCTATGGAGCCTGCTCGGCGTAGAGCCTGAGCTGATCGAGCATATCTCCCTCGGCCTCGCGCACCGAGGCGGCAAGCTCTTCGCATTGCTCAACGGTGAGGTCCGGATTGATCACCGCCACCTGGAGCACCACTTCGGTGTATCCGGCATCGTCTTTCAGGTCAAAACGGTAGGAGAGGCCATCTGGATTTTCGGAAGTGTGCGCCACCAGCAGGCGGTTCTCGATCAGGTCGTGGATCCGGTAGTGGCGTTCGTGCTTGCCTACCCGATATATCAACTGCGTGCCTACGCGTAGCTGCACGTCATCGGAGTGCATGGTGGCGATGCCCGGCATCCATAACGGGGTGGCTGCCCAGTCGGTCAGCAGTTCCCAGACGCGGTGCACCGGCAGGTGAATCACCACGGTGCTTTCAAAGACGCTGAACTGGCTCATAACGGCATCGTCCCACCAATCATGCGATATGGAAATAGCAGGATCCATTTTTCCGCTCCGGCCTGCCGGTTTCGGCGAGCAAAAAACCGACCCGTCCACGGCGCACCCTGGGCGGATCGGCTTCGTGCTGGGGGATCTGGGTTTACCAGTTGTCCTCGTCATCGGCTTCGGAGGTCCCCAATTCGGGTTCCTGCTCCTGGTCGAAGTTGTACCAGGCTTCGGTGAAGCCCACCATCTCGTCCAAGGCTTCCTGCTGATCCTCGTCCAGCGCCTCAAGCGCTTCGTCGTTGTTCAGGATCGCTGTCACCGCAAGGAACGGGTGGCGCTCAAAGTAATCCAGTGGAGTGGCTGCCCGATTGAAGGTCAGGTCTTCGCTCTGCGCAAACAGCTCAATGTATTGCCCCACGGCGCCCGGCAATCGGGTCAGCGAGATGCCGGATAGGGATTCGTTGTAGATTTCGGCAGTGGCATCGGCCCACTGCTCAATGAGCTCTTCGCTCATTTGTGCCATCTGATTCTCCGCCTTGGTGGGTTGGGATTGGATTGCTCTCGTATTCCGTAGGAATTCAGCTTAAACCGTCCCACGGGGCATGCCAAGGCGATAGGAGTGGGATTTATCATTGCCCGCGTGCGCACGCCACGCCATCGGCAGAAGGCCCGGTCCTCCGCGGCAGCTTTCGCATCGCTCGGGAGGCCGGTTTCCGGGTGCCTGGCAGAGGTTAAAGCGCCCAGCGAGCGCCGTCGGGGCACTCGCTGGGCGCTGCGCCTTGGAGCCGCCTAGTAGGCCTTGACGCCCTGCTCCACGATCAAATGGATCAACGCAAAGGTTTTCTCTCCGTCGATTGCGGCGAGCGCCGCTTCGACTGCCGCGGGAACGTCCGCGTCCTTTTCGACGCGCGCCCCGTACCCGCCGAAGGCCTGGGCCATCAGCGCGAAGTCCGGGTTCTGCAGCTGCGTGCCGGAGACGCGGCCCGGGTACTGGCGTTCCTGGTGGGTGCGGATGGTGCCGTACTGCTGGTTGTCCATGACGATGACCAGCGGGGTGGCGCCATACTGGGTGGCGGTGGCCAGCTCCTGGCCGTTCATCATGAATTCGCCGTCCCCGGCGATGCTGACCACCTGGCGTCCCGGGTAGGACAGCGAAGCGGCCACCGCCGAAGGGATGGAATAACCCATCGAACCGTTACGCGCCGAGAGCATCGAGGCGTAGCCGTTGGTGGGGAAGTAGCGATGCGCCCAGTTGGTGTGCTCGCCGGCCCCGAAGGTCACCATGGCATCTTCCGGGAGGGAATCGACCAGGTTGGCCATGAGAGTTGCCATCCGGGCTTGGCCTTCCGCCGGAACCGCCGAAGGCAGCTGGGCGAACTTCTCCTGCTCGCCGCGCATGCGGCCAGTCCATGCGCGCCAGGAATCCTTGACCTTCAGATCCATGAGCATCAGGTCGCGGACGAAAACGTCGGGCTTGGCCACGATCTGGTGCGAGACGGGCCCCGAACGGCCACGCAGCGAGGGGTCGATGGTGACCAGGAAATTCTTCTTATCCCAGTTCTGGCGGATGTTAAAGCCATCGGTAATCACGTCTCCGGGCACGGTGCCTACGAAGATGAGCAGGTCCGTTTCTTCAAGCAGGTCATAGGTGGGCTTGGGACGGCCGTACCCGATGGGCCCCACATATGACGGGGAGTTGAACGGTACGGTTCCTTCGCAACGCCATTCGGCGGCGGCCGGCAGGTCGTGCTCTTCGAGCCAGCTGGTGAAGTTTGCCGCCCCCTCATGGGACCAGTCGTTGCCGCCGAAAATGAACAGCGGCTTATCGGCTTCCTGCAGCGCCTCGTTCAACGCCTTCCAGTCGGTGACCGTCATGCCGCCGGTAGCGACAGGGATCGCAGGGTGCACCTCCGCAGGCACCTGCCGGGTGATGATATCTTCGGGCAGTCCGACCACCACCGGGCCAGGGCGTCCGGACATGGCGGCGAACATGGCTTCGGCGACGATTTCCGAGGCGCGATCGGGGTGGTCCAGGATCATCACGCGTTTGGCGCCGGTACCGAACCAGGCCTTTGGATCGAATTCTTGGAAGGCCTCCTTGCCCCGGTGCTCGAAGGGAATCAGCCCCACGAAGAGCACCAGCGGAGTGGAGTCCTGCCACGCGGTGTGCAAACCGACGTGGGCGTTCGCGGCACCCGGGCCACGGGTGACCATCGCGATTCCCGGGCGCTGGTGCATTTTGCCATCGGCTTCGGCCATATAAGTGGCTCCGCCTTCATGGCGGCAGACGATGGTGTCGATGGCCGAGTGGTGCAGGCCGTCAAGGACGTCGAGGTAGCTTTCGCCCGGTACGACGTAGGCGCGCTCCACGCCATGGGCTGCAAGGGTGTCGACAATGACGTGTCCGGCCGACTTCATTGTCGACGGCTGACCATTTTCACTCATCTTTTAGGCGTCTTTCTATCGAAAACTTGGGGGACGCGCATACGAAAAAAGGTGCCACAGAGGCACCGGATGCAACGTTGCGTCGTCCTGAAACAGTACTCGAGTCCACGCAGCATCGCACAAGATCCATGGATTGCTACGCAAATATGACAGACTGCCCAGCGATCATTCATATCGCTCGTCAAATTGTCCATAAAATTACGGCGGGTAGGTCAGTGTGTTCCATCACAGCAACCAAGGGTAAATCGGGCAGGTCGCACCGCACTTCACCCGCAGCCTGCCGGGCCGCGCCTCGGATGCCCCGCAACCGTCGAGGCAATCACCGGGCAAGCTTCATGTGTTTGACGACACACCGCTATCACCAATAGCCTGTAGAACAACAAAAGTTTACTTACGGTAATCTCGATTGCCCGCCCTCACAGAACACAGGCCACCTTCATGGAATACATCAACGGAATAATCGTTGCAGCTTATCTGGCGGCAATGCTGCTCTTCGGATGGTGGGGAAAATCGCGCACCAAGAACAGCAGCGACTACCTCGTCGCCGGACGCCGGCTAGGCCCCTTCCTCTACACCGGCACCATGGCGGCCGTCGTGCTCGGCGGCGCCTCCACCGTGGGCGGCGTCGGGCTGGGCTATAAATGGGGCATCTCGGGAATGTGGCTGGTGGTCGCCATCGGGGCCGGAGTCATCCTGCTCTCGCTCTGCTTCGCGCCGACATTGCAAAGACTGAAGGTCTTCACAGTGTCGCAAATGCTGACCCTGCGCTACGGCAGCAAGTCGGCCACCAACACCTCGGGCATGGTCATGCTCGCCTACACCCTGATGCTCTGCGCGACATCCACCAGTGCGTACGCGACGATCTTCGTGGTGCTCTTCGATTGGGAGAAGTGGCACGCCATCGCCATCGGCGGGGCGATCGTGGTGGTCTACTCGACTATCGGCGGCATGTGGTCAATCACCCTGGCAGACCAGGTGCAGTTCATCATCAAAACGATCGGCATCTTCTTCTTGATGCTGCCCTTCGCCTTGAACGCAGCCGGCGGAATGGCTGGCATCCGCGAACGAGTGGATGCCGAGTTCTTCAGCTTCACCGGCATCGGGTTGCAGTCAATCATCACCTACTTTGTTGTCTATACCCTTGGCTTGCTCATCGGCCAGGACATCTGGCAGCGCGTATTCACCGCTAAAACCCCAAAGGTGGCCCGCTGGGGCGGCACCACCGCAGGAATTTACTGCATCATCTATGGCGCTGCCGGAGCGATTATCGGCATGGCGGCCCGGGTAGCCCTGCCGGACATCGTCGGAGCTGACTCCAACCAGGACGTGGTCTACGCGGAGGTCGCAACCCAGTTGCTGCCGGTTGCCGTAGGCGGCTTGGTCATGGCCGCTGCGGTGGCTGCAATGATGTCAACCGCATCCGGCGCATTGATCGCCGCGGCCACCGTGGCACGCGCCGACGTCACCCCCTTTGTTGCCAGCTGGTTCGGCAAGACCGTCCAGGCCAACTCCGACGAAAATCCGGAGCATGACGTGCGCGCAAACCGCATCTGGGTCCTGCTCCTCGGCATAGTCACGGTCTCGCTGGCGATTCTGGTTGATGATGTGGTCGCTGCGCTCACCATCGCCTATGACATTCTGGTCGGCGGACTGCTGGTCGCCATCATTGGCGGGCTGATTTGGAAGCGCGGAAACGGCATCGGTGCCGCGGTCTCCATGGCGGCCGGTACAGTCGTCACCCTGGGCACTATGATCATCTTAGAGATCCAGGCCGAGGAAAAATTCGCCGGCGTATACGCAAATGAGCCGATCTACTACGGACTAATTGCCTCGGCGCTGACCTTCGTGATCGTCTCCCTGCTCACCCGACCCACCTCCGCGCAGGTCATCGAGCATTGGAATCAACGAGTGGCAGGCAAGATCCAGGACGCTCCGGCCAGCACTACGGCACAGGAGTCAGCACTCTAGACCAGTAGGCAACATCGGGGCGAACCCTCGTATTCGAGTCCCGCGCTCAGCCGTGAACGTCGCTGAGCACGGGGCTCGTTTTGTTATTCGGCATCCAGCGTCACGGAATAGGCTGCGCAGGAATCCGGGAGGGCCATGAAATTATGAGTTCACAATTCAGCAGGACGCGTCTTTGCCGTACGGGAACTTGGAAACAGCAGTTTTGCAGCGTTGGAATCTCGGCATCTTTATCGCTCCCGCCAAATTGAAACCCTTTATTTCCGATCTGTCGTTAATGCTCATATTTTCATCACCTGAAATAGTAGGTGCGGCAGCTACCCTAGGCCGAGCATGATGATTGCCACGGTGACCATGATGATCAGCTTGCTGGTGGTGCTGGCCTTTTGGCACCTTAGCGGTAATGCGCAGTTTTTTGGCCTTTAGCGGCGCACGGCAATTAAAGACCAAACTTCTGGGCGTTAATGCTCACCATGCACTAATGCACAGGATTCTGCTCATTAAAGTCACCGACCTACTAAAACGCAAAAATCAGTACATTATGATGTCATTGGGGTTAATTCACGATAAAATGGGCTTTAAGAGAAAGGCGGGCGCATGCGAAACGACCCCAAAGCCATAGGAAGCACCTTGCGCAAACAGCGCATCGACCTCGGACTGAGCCAAGAGGACGTCGCCGACCAGCTCGGCATCTCCCGCAACACCATCAGCGCGATCGAAAACGGCAAGCTCGGCAACGCCAACATCCTGCTCGAAATCATGTCCCTCCTCGGCCTGGATCTGCTCATCGCCCCACGCCACTCCGGCGAAACCAACGCCATCCGCAACAGCATGGCCCGCAACGCCCGCAGCATCCACCACCGAGTCAAGAGGAGCTGACGTGGCAGACCCGCAACTGGCGCTATGGTTCGACGGAGTGCACACGGCCACCATCACCGATCACGGCTTCGGCACCATATCCCTGCAGTACACCCCCGAAGCTCAAAACAGCAGCGCACTGCTGTCCACCAAGCTGCCCATCCGGGAAGAACCCTACCCCTGGGTCGAATGCGTCCACTTCCTGGACGGCCTGCTGCCAGAAGACGACGTCCGCAAAATGCTCGCCGACAAGGCGAGAATCCCGCACGAGGACACCTTCATGATGCTCGGCGCCTACGGCAAGGACTGCGCCGGCGCCGTCCAAGTGCTCCCCCTGGGCGAAGAGCCCAACAACGAACCGCACAAAATCCGCTGGACCACCGACGAGGAACTGGCCAAAGCCATCGCCAGCCTGCCCACAGCACCCCTGGGCATCGGCATCGACAGCTCCATCCGGGTGAGCCTGGGAGGACTCCAAGGCAAGCTGCTCGTAGTCCGCGACGGACCCCGCATCGGCATGCCCCTGGACGGCAGTCCCACCACCCACATCCTCAAACCCGCGCGGCTGAATGAAGACGGCACCGAACAATGGCCGTCCATCGCCGAGCTGGAACTGTTCGGCCTGAGACTGGTCGAAGCCTCCGTGCGCCTGAGCCGCTCCAAACGCCAAATCGCCGCCGCCGCCGAAGTCATCACCGTCCAAGGCCGCAAAGCAATCCTGGTTGAACGCTACGACCGCGACGCCCAATCCAAACCGGTGCGGCGCATCCACCAGGAGGACTTCTGCCAAGCGCTCGGCATGAAGCAGAAGTACCAGAAACCCGCAGAGAACTCCCCCACGCTGAAGCTAATCGCCCAGGTCCTCACCGACAACGCTTCAAATCCTCCGCAAGAGCGAGAACTGCTGCTCAAATACCTGACCGTGAATCTGGCCTTGGGGAACTGCGACATGCACGCCCGGAACATCGGATTGACCATCGACCGCGGAACCGTGCGACTGGCGCCGGCCTACGATGTGGTCCCCACCGCCGCATGGGCGCATGCCGATCGCGAGCTGTCCCTGCACGTAGGCGCCGGTGCGCACATCGACGAGGTCGATGGAAGGCATCTGATGGATGAAGCGGCCTCCTGGGGTGTCCCTTCGAAAATTGCCGCCAGGCAGATCCGTACCGCCCTGGGAGAGATGCTTGATGCGCTCCCGGCGCTCATCGAGCAATCGCGCGCAGAAGGCTGGTTCACCCCCATGATCCTCGACGTTGCCGATGACACCAGAAAACGCATCGGCCGGCTCACCCCGCCAAGTGCCTAGCGAAAAGGGAGCTGGACCCTAGTTCCTCACTCACTTCGCGCACGCCCGCATCGAGAGGAGACTCGCCTGGTTCAGGCTTGCCACCCGGGACCATGAAAGTTGCCGTACCTCGTTTGCGGACTGCCAGAACCTGCCCGGCCTCGTGCCCGGTAATGCCCGCTGACAGTAATCTGTTCTGGAATTCGAGTTTCTTCTTGATCCACCCACGGGCTGGGTGTGCATGTTCGGAGAAACCACCATGCCCGCCATCCAATCCTAGGACTTCATCTTGGGGTGCCTGAATCCCACTACCAACACGTCTTAGGTTCGAGCGCACGAAAAAAGAGCCGTCGCAGTTCATCAATCAATGAACTGCGACGGCTCCCAAATGTCTAGAAATTAATCCTTAAGCAGATCGTGGCGCACGATGGTCTGATCGCGGTCCGGACCCACGCCGATGGCGGAGATCCGCGTGCCGCTGATCTTCTCCAGGGCCAGAATGTAGTTGCGCGCATTCTCTGGCAGATCTTCCATGCTCCGGGCTTCGGAGATGTCCTCGGTCCAACCCGGGAAGTACTCGAAGATCGGCTTCGCGTGGTGGAACTCGGTCTGCGTCATCGGCATTTCGTCGTGGCGCACGCCGTCAACGTCGTAGGCCACGCAGACCGGAATCTGCTCAATGTTGGTGAGCACATCCAGCTTGGTCACGAAGTAATCGGTGAAGCCGTTTACACGCGAGGCGTGGCGGGCGAGCACCGCGTCATACCAGCCGCAACGGCGCGGGCGACCGGTGTTCACACCGAATTCGCCGCCGGTGGTCTGCAGGTAGATCCCCATCTCGTCGAACAACTCGGTGGGGAAAGGGCCTGCGCCCACGCGAGTGGTGTAGGCCTTGATGATGCCGATCGAACGGCTGATGCGGGTCGGGCCGATGCCCGAACCGACCGAGGCGCCGCCAGCGGTGGGGTTCGAGGAAGTGACAAACGGGTAGGTGCCGTGGTCAACGTCCAGGAAGGTGGCCTGGCCGCCCTCCATGAGCACCACCTTGCCCTCGTCCAGCGCGTTGTTCAGCTCGAAGGTGGAATCGATCATCAACGGGCGCAGGCGATCGGCATAGGACAGGAAGTACGCCACGATGTCCTCGACGATCACGGTGCGCCGGTTGTAGATCTTCACCAGCAGTTCGTTCTTCTGGCGCAGCGCGCCTTCGACCTTCTGGCGCAGGATCGACTCGTCGAAGACGTCCTGCACGCGGATGCCGAGGCGTCCAACCTTGTCCATGTAGGCGGGGCCGATGCCGCGGCCGGTGGTGCCAATGGCACGCTTGCCCAGGAAACGCTCGGTGACCTTGTCCATGGTCTGGTGGTACGGGGCCACCAGATGGGCGTTGGCCGAAACGCGCAGCTTCGAGGTATCGGCGCCGCGGGCTTCGAGGCCATCGATTTCTTCGAAGAGCGCTTCGAGGTTCACCACGCAACCGTTGCCGATGATCGGAGTGGCATTTGGCGACAGGATGCCGGCTGGAAGGAGCTTGAGCTCGTACTTCTCACCGCCGACGACCACGGTGTGCCCGGCGTTGTTGCCGCCGTTTGGCTTGACTACATAGTCGACGTGTCCACCGAGCAAATCGGTAGCCTTGCCTTTGCCTTCATCGCCCCACTGGGCTCCGACGATCACGATTGCTGGCATGGGATCCTCCCCCTTGCATAAAGCAGCGGTTACGGCGCTCTTCACGCCGTCCCGGCACGGTGCCGGGCAAAAAATATGCCCCTGTACTTCTCACTTGGCCCAATGGGCTCAATGTAAGAGTTAGGGGCTCTTACGACCAAAGTTTACCGAAACGATTAGGGAATCTCGAGCTCAGCGTCACGGTGTCGTCCCCGCCGGCCATATGCGACGACGAGAAAGGCTATTCCCGCGAAGGCCACGGCAATGGAAACAACGTACAAGCCGATGACTCCGTATCCCTGATCCGGGTCGAGGAAGGGATAGGGGACCCACCCATCGACGGCCCCGCGAACCAGCACCACCCCGGTCCAGAGCAGCGGGTAAAGCAGGAGCACCGGTACCGCCGTGTAGGGCAAGGCCTTCCGCTTCTTAGCCAAGAGCCAATCGGCCAGAACCAGGATTGGGCCGAGAATATGCATCACCCAATTCGCCCACGGCAGCGGCACCCCGCCGGCAGCTCCCAAGGGTGCCAGCAAGGTGATATAGATCAGCCCGACGGCCACCATGCACATACTGGCCAAGGCCCGCAGGCCCACAACCCAGCGTGGCACCGCGGCACCCTTGGCTAGGCCCATCACCCCGGCGACGAGCCCGACGCCTACCACGATCAGGTTCGACTGGATCGTGAAGTAGCCAAAGAAATTCATCGCTTGCACCGGGCCTCGCGACGCGGTGTCCGCATAAGTGGCCAAAATAGCGCCCAGGGTGACCAGCGCCCAGAAGATTCGAGCGAGGTTGAGATAGCGCACGGTTTTTTGAGGCGTCTTCACCTTCGAAGATTATCGTCTAGCGCTGTAGTATCCAATGGCTTTAGCTAAGCGACCTGTAGCTTCCGGAAAATTACCGGACCCAGGAAACGCCAATGGCACCCGTTGCGGTGCAACAATAGCCCCAGAACCAACCGAGGGCTTGACTCTCACACGGTGTCAGGGCGGAGAACTTAAAGCATGTTATCCATTGGAGCGTTTGCGCAGATCGGTCAGGTGACTCACCGGATGCTTCGGCACTGGGACACCGCCGGGCTGCTTGTGCCCGCCCACGTCGACGAGTTCAGCGGCTATCGCTCGTATGATCCTGCGCAGCTAGAACGCCTGCACCGGATCGTTGCCTTGCGGCAGCTCGGTTTTGGCCTCGAAGACATCTCGCTGATCTTAGCTCAGGGAATGGATGCAGCACATATCGCTGAGCTGCTGCGCGTGCGTCATGCTCAAGTCGAGGCCGAACACCGGTTGGCGACCTCGCGGCTGCGAGATGTCGCCCGGCGTCTTGACCTCATCACCAAGGAGAAACTCATGTCTCACATCGAGATAATCCACAAACCCCTGCCTGCGGTGCGTCTAGCGGCCGGCCGGTTTTCCGTTAGCGAACAACCCGAAATTGCCGGATCCCTCGGCCCATTATTTGACCAGGTCGCAGGCGCACTTCGAGGGGCTTCGCTGACCACCCCGATTGCGCAGTACACCGGGACCGAAAACGGCGTGGACGTGATAGCCGGGTACCTCAGCGATGCCCCGCCAAGCGATGAATTTGAGATCATTGAGCTTGAGGAAGTACCCGAGGCGATTTGCGGGATTCACCTCGGCCCCATGGATCGAATCCATGAGAGCTGGCAAGCGGTGCATGGCGAAGTGCTTGCCCGTGGGCTCGTTCCAGCCGGCCCGTGCCGCGAACTTTATGTGCGCGCAGAGTCCGAAGACCAGACCGATTGGGTGACCGAGCTTCAACAGCCGGTCACCGATCCAAACCGCTAATGATTCACCGGGGGCTTCTGCCCTTGGCTTCTGCTGCGAGCTCAGATCCATTGCAGGGGCCGCGGGACATCATTATCTTCCATTTCCGGATGGCCGTAACGCCAGGCACGCTGCGCGATCAACAGCGCACCGAGCATCAGAAGCAAAGCCACCGCAAATTTCAGTGGTTCAAAAACGCTCAGCACGCTGGCAACCACAAGAATCATGGTATTTCTGCGGTATATTCGCGCTACGTCCCGGGCCTGCGTCTGGATAAAGACTCCCACGCTCAGCCGATAGGCCAACGTTATGACTAGCTGCAAGAACAGTGCCGAAACATCTGCGAACAGCGACTGTCCAAATAAGGCAACCGCCCCGGACAGCGCGAACAGCGTCACTTCGAGTATATGTCTCAGATCCAGCCACGCTCTTCGGCCAGCAACACCGCTTGCTGGCGGGTAGCAACATTCAACTTAGCCAGAATCGCAGAGATGTAATTGCGCACGGTTCCGGGGGCAAGGCCGAGTGCCCTGGCGATCTGGCTCGTGGATTCTCCACGCCGGCCCGCGCGCAACACGTCCAGTTCCCGCTCGGTCAACGGGCTGCGCTCCTCGCTTAGCGCATCGGCGGCAACCTCGGGGTCGACGTAGCGTGCGCCTGCCGCGACGCGGCGGATGACCTCGGCCACCTCGTTGGCGCTTCGCGACTTCGGGAGGAATCCGGCGACGCCGGATGCCAGGGCCCTGCGCAACACCCCGGGGCCGGCATGCCTGGTCACCACAACACAGCGGGTCGCGGCCAACGTACCGCTCAGCCGGTCGGCCACCTGGACGCCGTCAAGTTCTGGCATTTCCAAATCGAGCAGGCAGATATCTGGCTTTAGTTTCTCTGCCATAACAACAGCCTGCGCACCGTCGGCGCATTCGGCAACCACTTCGATGTCGTCCTCTAAAGACAACAGGGCCGCCACCGCCGAACGAATCATTGCCTCATCATCTGCGATTAATACTCGGATCATCATTGCTCTTCCTTAGGACTCATCGCCGGCACCAGCACTACGACCGTGAACTCATGTTTTCCACGTTGCACCTGAACCGAGCCAGCGGCTTCGGCCACCCGGCGACTGATCCCCTGCAGCCCCGATCCATCCGCACCATCCTTGGCAGCTGCTGCAACATCATTAGTGATCTCGTAGCGCCATTGGTCTTCCTCGCGCCTCAACGACAGCTGTGCGCGCTTCCCGCCGCCGTGACGGAGCACGTTGGTTGTCGTTTCACGAATGATCGGCCCGAGAGTGGCGGCGGGTGCCGAGTTTGCCTCGGCAGACACCACGGCATTCACCGAAGTTCCGGCAGCCCTGAGCAGGTCAACCGCATTATCGATCTCGTCGCGCAGCGGAACACCACGGAAGCGCATGGCCAGATCTCGGGTGCCCTGCTGGGCTTCGGCAACGCTTGACCTGGCCAGCCGCAGCTGTTGCAGCGCCGCCTGCGGGTCACGCGCCAGCAGCCGTTCGGAGAGTTCGAGCTGCAACGCGATCACCTGCAGGTGATGGCCCTGCAGGTCATGTACGTCGGTCGCAACCCGCAGCCGCTCTTGGGTGGCCCCCAACCGTGATTCCGCCGCCCGGGCGCGGTCAAGTGTGGCAAGCACGTCCCACCACCACAGTGAGCTGACGGTCATCGCTGGCAACACAATGGTCGCGATTCCCAGTGTCCACCAGCTGTCCCCCTTGGCGGAGGACACCGCTGGCAGGTCGATAAACCACAGGCCTCCAAGTAATACCAGCGTGGTGATGACCAAGCGCATGCGCACGCCGCGAGGCCAGTTGAGCAACATCAGCGATTGCACGATGGGCAACGCGCCCACCACCCAAAGCCCGCTGCTCAGACCCGCCACCAGCGCAAATACCGCGCTGATGAGTAGTGGAAGCAGGATGCTGCGCCATTGCGCTGCGGCTCCGGCAGTTTCATCTCGGCGCCGGTATTGCATCAGCAAGGAAATCGTCGCGGCGCACCACACCAGTCCCCCAATCGACATGATGGCCATGGAAGCAGTGCCCTTGTCCAGGTTGGCCAGCGCGCCGACCCATAAGAGCAGGATCGTGAGCTGAAACATCAACAAAGCGGCCACCGTGTACCACCAAGTGGCGGTGATTCCCGTACTCAGCCTGCGCGAACCAATCGATCCGGGGCCAAAGTTCTCAGTCGGATCGGCAGGTAAAAGAGCACTCATTTCTTCAGTATACGGGGATGACATTTGTCATCGCCCAAACATGCAAAGCTCCCTGTCACAAGTGACATTTAGACACTTACCGTGGCACCGAAAACGCGATGAAATTGTATTACACACACATCCAGTGACCCACGACAGGAACAATAATGAACCTCATCGAATCCTTCCAGAACCTCATCTCCCAAGTTCCAGAAATCGTACAGCCACTGATCGTCGCCCTCGCCGGCGCAGTGCCCTTCATCGAAGGCGAAGGTGCGGCAACCATCGGCATTCTTGGCGGAATTAACCCGGTGGCCGCCGCCATCGCCGCCATCATCGGCAACTTCATCTGTGTGGCGTTGCTAGTGCTACTGGGTTCCGGTGCCCGCACCGCACTGGTCAACCGCA
Source organism: Glutamicibacter sp. BW80 (assembly GCF_002332385.1). Lineage (NCBI taxonomy): Bacteria > Bacillati > Actinomycetota > Actinomycetes > Micrococcales > Micrococcaceae > Glutamicibacter > Glutamicibacter sp. BW80. The sequence continues at coordinate 258,336 of NZ_NRGV01000031.1, forward strand.
AACGAGCCAAAGAACCTGTCGCAGTAAATGGTGCCAACCGCACCGAAGACGCACAGCTCCACGAAAGCATTGCGCCGGTAGCCGAGGACAGCGAACGCAAAGTCAACCGTCGCATGAAATTCCAGCGCGCATTCGAACGCTACGGCGTGCCAGGGGTGAGCTTGCTCGGCCCACTGCTGCTGCCAACGCACTTCACCGCCACCATGCTCGCTGCCGCCGGCATCAACAAGGCACGCATCCTCATCTGGCAGGCAGTCGCAATCGTCGGCTGGACCACCGTGCTGTCCATTTTCATTGCCAGCGTAGTCAACGTCGCAGCCTAGGAAAACCCGGCCAGGTCAGTGCACACGGGTAGCCGACGTCACTACGTCTAGACTAGAAGGCATGGCACTAACTCAGCTGACCGTCGTGGATACCGCGGTCGATATCCTGCAACAGTTCGGGTTAGCTGACCTTTCCATGCGGCGTTTAGCCAAAGAACTCGAAGTTCAGGTTGGCGCGCTGTACTGGCATGTGAAGAACAAACAAGAGCTACTAGCTGCCGTTGCCGCAAAATTATTGAACACCGAGCAGCTACGTGTCATCCCAGAAAATTTTGCAACACCCGCCGACGCTGTTTTGCAGCTATGCCGCAAGCTGTACTTGGCTCTGCTTCCCATCCAGGACAGCCCAGAGGTGATCGAAGTAGCCAGCGCATTGCAAGTTGAGCAGCTCAATCCGGTTCTGCAGCTACGCGACTTGCTTCACTCTGCTGGTTTGTCCACAGAGGATGCCCGCTTTGGTCAGCAGCTACTGCTCAACCACATTTTGGGTTCGGTGGCTTACCGTCAAAACCTTGTGCAATTGGACGTTGATGCGCCACAAAGTGACGGTTTTGATTGGGGACTTCAGCGCGCAGTTTCTGGTCTTTTCCCACGCGGCTAACCCCACTAGAAAGACCTAGCTCAGTCGCCCGCCGGAAACCTCTAGGTAGCATGAGGCACACAGTGACTCGTACCAGACATCTTCCCCGTCGATAGCCACCTGGTCGCCGTCAAAAACAACCTGGTTCCCCACTCTACGAGTGTTAAACATTGCCTTGCGTCCGCAACGGCAGATGGTCTTCAGCTCTTCCAACGAGTGCGCCAGCTCCATTAATCGCGCAGAGCCTGGGAAAGCGTGAGTTCTAAAGTCCGTGCGGATCCCATAGGCAAGGACCGGGACATTGTCCAACACGGCAATGCGCAGCAGGTCATCGATCTGCTCACGCGTCAAGAACTGCGCCTCGTCGACAAGCAGGCAAGCGACCGGAGGCGAATCAACATGGGTGAGCAAGGCTTCAGGGTCCTCGCCGGAAGCGATCGCAGCGAACTGCTGACGCACATCGCCTCGGGGGCTGATGACGAAGTCGACCTCGCGTTCAATACCCAAACGGGAAACGATCGAGGCCTCCCCCTTGGTGTCGACGCCCGGCTTCGCCAGCAAGATACGCTGACCGCGTTCCTCATAGTTGAAGGCGGCCTGCAATAAGCTCGTTGATTTGCCCGAGTTCATTGCCCCGTATCGGAAATACAGCTTGGCCACAGTTGCCCCTTCAAAGTTCTGGCCTGCACCGCGCAGACCTCCTACGAGTTTAGTTGGCTTTTGTTCTAGGCCCGGACTTTGGCACGGCGGGCAAAAACCAACTTATAGAGCAGCGACATCACGACCACAAACGGAATGCCGAAGACCAGCGTGTAGCTGAACTGTTCGGTGAAATACGAGGTGGCCAGCAAGCCCGCGAGGAGTATCGCGCCGAGCAACGAAGCGGTCGGGTAGCCCGGCAGCCTGAATTCCAGACGGATTTGTTCTTTGCCGATGTGTCGACGGAAGGCCAGGTGAGTTATGAGGATCATGAACCAGGTGGCGATGGCACCAAAAGTCGCTAGCGAGATCATGATGCCCAGGCCTCCATCCGGGACAAGCCCGTAGACCAGCGCCGCGACCGCAATCCCGCCAGCAGACATCCAGACCGCGTGGATGGGCGAACCCTTCACGTTGAGCTTTCGTGCGAGAGATGGAGCATGGCCGGAATCCGCCAAGGATTTGAGCATGCGAGTCGCCGCGTACAGCTGCGCGTTCATGGCTGAAAGGGCAGCGACGATCAACACGAAGTTCAGCACCGAGTCGGCGAAGGGAACACCCATCAGGCTCATCACGGTCACGAAGGGAGAACCGCCGTTGACCAGCTCGCTGGTTGGTGCAATCGCGAGGATCAGCCCCATGGTGAACACATAGAACAGCAACAGGCGCAGGAACGTCGTCTTGAAGGCTTTGCGCACCGCGATCTGAGGATTGCGTGATTCCGCGGCTGCAATGGAGATTGCTTCGATGCCCATATAAGAGAAAATTGCGACGATCACCGCATTCCAAGTGCCCCAGATGCCGTTGGCGAAGAACCCTGATTCAGCGCTGTAGTTGGCGATGCCAAACTGGTCATTTGGGTCATGGAATACCAGCCATGCGGCGATGATTATGAAGGCGACGATCGCGAAGACCTTGATCGCGGAGAACCAATATTCGGTGGTTCCAAAGAACTTCACGCTGGACATGTTCACCGCGAGAAGTGCCAGAGAGAAGACGACCACCCAGAACAATCCGGGAATATCGGGGAACCAGTACTGCATGTACTCCCCCACCACGCTGACTTCGGTTCCCACCGCGAAGACCAACGCGGACCAGTAAAGATACTTGGTCAGGTACCCGGCGAAGTGTCCAAGGTACTTCTCCGCGTACACACCGAACGAACCAGCCACAGGTTGATGCACTGTCATTTCCGAAAGCGCGCCCATCACCAGCAGGGCGATGATGCCACCAATAATGTAGCTGATGATCACCGATGGACCGGCCAGCAGGATGCCAAGCTTGCTGCCCATGAATAGGCCGGTGCCAATCGCCCCGCCGAGGGCGATCATGGTCATCTGGGCCGTGGTAAGCGACTTTTTCAGCCCCAAGCCACCCGGTACATTGTTCGCAGGTTCAGTTCCCACGTTGCGCAGCACCCCTCAAAGAAAACGCAGCGAGGCACCAGCTGCCTCGCTGCGTTCAAGCGTACTATCGCCTCGGCCGTGCGGTTTTGGGAGCCGCTGGGCGCCAGTGGCTAGTATTCCTGCTATGTCACGGCGTTTCGCACGGCAAACTCTTCGCGTTGCCAGTGGCCTGTGTGCAGAACTTCACGCAAGATCTCCACCGCATCCCAGATATCCGTACGGCTCAGATACAGCGGCGTGATGCCGAAGCGCAGCACCGCAGGCTCGCGGTAGTCGCCAATTACGCCGCGTTCGATCAACGCGGCAATGATCTCGTAGCCGTTCGGATGATGGAAGCTCACATGGCTTCCGCGTTGCGCATGCTCACGAGGGGTAATCAGTTCGAGTCCGTGTCCGGCACATCGGGTCTCGACTAGCTCGATGAATAGATCTGTGAGTTCCAAGGACTTCGCCCGGACCAAATCCATCTCGGCTTCCACCGCGATATCCAGGCCTACCTCGATCATCGCCATGGACGTTACCGGCTGGGTGCCGCACATGAAGCGGCGTACATCATTTGCCGGGGTGTATTGCTCTGCCATTTCAAAGGGTGCCTGGTGGGACCACCATCCGGAGAGCGGTTGCCAGAAGCGGTCCTGATGCCGGGCGTTGACCCAGATGAAAGCCGGAGAGCCCGGGCCGCCGTTGAGGTATTTGTAGGTGCACCCAACCGCGTAGTCGGCCTTTGCGGCGTTTAGATCTACGGGAACGGCGCCGGCAGCATGCGCCAGATCCCAAATTGCCAGTGCCCCAGCTTGGTGGACCGCTTCGGTTATGGACGCCATGTCCCACATGGAGCCGGTGCGGTAGTTAACGTGCGACAGCGAGATAACCGCGGTGTCTTCGTCTAGCGCGGCAAGCAGCTCGGTTTCGTTGTCGATCAATTTCACTTCGTAGCGAATGCCGGTTTCTGCACCGACCGAGTTCAGCAACTCGGCGAGACCTTCTGCAATGTAGATGTCGGTGGGGAAATTGTCGCGTTCGGTGATGATCACACGGCGGCCCGGGCCATCAACCTGTTGGATGCGAAGCGCCGAAGCCAAGGCCTTGAAGAGGTTCAGGCTGGTGGTATCGGTAACCACCGTCTCGCCCGGTTTGGCACCTAGCAAGGATCCGAGTTTGTCCCCCAATCGAGTGGGCATCTCAAACCAGCCGGCGCTGTTCCACGAACGGATCAATCCTTGTCCCCACTCGACATTCACCACCTCTGCAGCACGCTCGGCGACACCGGCCGGCAGTGGTCCCAGCGAGTTTCCGTCCAGGTACAACACCCCGTCGGGCAATAGGAACCGATCCTTGAAGGAGGCTAGCGCATCCTGGTGATCCAATAGCTCCAACTGTTCACGACTGACCACTGTACTCATATCTTGTTTGCTTTCTCTGAGAACTAACCGTTGCATTCATCGTAGAATCAACAGTGGAAGATTTGTTTAACTTTCGAACTTTCTTGAAGAACTAGGAGTACATTCCGTGCCAGGTTCAGCTTGGGCCAGCTCTGGACCAGCCCAGTCGAATTCCGTTCAGGTGGACGAAACCGATCTGGCGATTCTCGTCGAGCTTCACAAGGATGCGCGGCTGGCCAACAATATTTTGGCTCAACGCGTGGGCCTTGCCCCCTCCACTTGCCTTGGCAGGGTCAAGGCGCTGCGGACCCGCGGCATCATTGAGGGATACGAAGCAAGAATCAATGAAAAACTCCTCGGTGTCACGGTCCATGCCATGATCTCCGTGGTCGTAGCCGCACAAGCCCGCGACCGGATGCTCCACGCGGCTAAGAACCTAGCCGACCTGCCACAGGTCCGTGACGTATTTGTCTTAGGTGGCACTCCGGATCTGCTGGTCCGCGTGGCCGCCCGTTCCATCGATGAATTGCGCACGTTCGTTGCGAGCCATTTGGGCTCCAACAATGCGTTTTCTTCCACACAAACGAACATCATTTTCGAACACCTGCGTTGAATCCCAGGCTGCCTTGAACAGCAGAATCTAGAATTTGAGTCGAACCCGATGATGCTTCAACGTTCGTGCCGCAAGTGGACCAGTATCGCAATCAACTATTCGTGGCGGCTTAGGCCACTTCTCATCTTGGTCTAATCTGGCTCAGAGACAATGGTTGGTATGGGATTGGAAACGTTGCGCCGCCTCGCGCTGTCGATCATCGTGATCGTCGTAGTGCTCTTGGGATTTCTAGGTATTCGGCAGGTCATCGCAGACCCAATGGACAAGGATCTGGGCAATGGCTTCATCATTAACGAAGATCGCACCTCGCCCACCAGCGAGGTTCCAAATTCCCCGACTTTTACCACCTCCGAGACTCCCTCGCCTTCTCCCTCGCCATCAATAAGCGAGGACCCGACGAAGAGCCCTGTTCCAAGCAAGAGCACCGTCACGGAAACGCCCAAGGCAAAACCGACAAAGCAGCCCACGGTGAAGCCAAAACCGACGAAGAAGCCGGTGGTCCCGCTGCCACCCTCGGCGAACACCTATGACGATGATGACGACGACTATGATGACGATTATGACGACGATGACGACGACGACGAGCTAGACGACGATGACGACTAGGCGCTCATGGTCTATTCGCGCACGGGTGCTCACCGGAATGCTACTAGTCGTTGGCTTGGCATTGCTCGTCGCCGGCGCTGCGAGCTACGCGGTACAACGCCACGAGCTCAACGAACGGCTCGATGACTCGTTGTCGCGTACCGTGCAGGAGTTCGGCGTACTGGCCGAAACTGGCGTGGATCCGCGCACCTTGCAGCACTTCGAAAAGGCCGAGGACCTGCTCTACACGGCCATGCAGCGCACGTTGCCTTCACGGCATCAGGGAATGCTCGGCCTGGCCGGAGGCGAGGTTCAGTGGACCGCACCGGATGTCGTCCAGCTACGCCTGGAGGACGACCCAGAATTTCTGGCTTGGGCCGAACGGAGCAAAACCGACAGCCATATCCATTTGGGGACCGTCAAGACGGAGATGACCACGTATCGGGCGGTGATCGTCCCGGTGCAGCTTCCAGAAGATCCAAGTTTCAGCGCATTTGTGCTCGCCTATGACTACCTTGGAGAAGCACGCGCCGATGACCGGAATTTTGCTATTTTCTCTGCCGTTGGTGTCCTGGTGATGGCGCTTGCGGCCGGTGCCTCGTGGCTGGTGGTGAATCGGACCCTGGAGCCGATACGCAGGCTGCAGACTACCGCGCATCAAATCTCGGAAAGCGACCTCTCACGGCGAATCGAAGTCACCGGGAATGATGAATTCGCCGAGCTGACGGTGACCATTAACGAAATGCTTGACCGCTTGGAAGGTGCGCTGAAGTCACAGCGGCAGCTGCTCGACGATGTCGGGCATGAACTGCGCACCCCGGTCACGATCGTCAGCGGCCACCTGGAGCTCATGGACACACACGACCCGGAAGATGTGCAGCAGAGCAAAGAAATAGCGCTGGATGAGATGGGGCGTATGAGCCTGCTCATTAATGATCTGGTCATGTTGGCTAAATCCAATCGAGCAGACTTCATCCAGCCACAGCCAACCGAGGTTGGCACGCTATTGGACGACATTCTGGACAAAGCCCGGGGTCTGGGCGATCGCCACTGGAGAGTGGATTATCGTTCCGAATCCACGGTTAACCTGGACCAAACGCGCATTACCCAAGCCATGTTGCAGCTCTGCGCCAATGCTGTGAAGTTTTCCCCGGAAGGAACGCGAATCGGGTTGGGCAACGAGGTGCTTCGAGACGGCCACGGGGATACCTTATTGCGCTGGTGGGTCTCGGATACCGGTGTCGGCATCCAGCCCGATGACATCGACCGCATTTTCGAGCGCTTCGGTCGAGGCAAGAATTCGGTCCGCGCAGATGGATCGGGGCTAGGCCTCAATATTGTCTCTGCTATTGCCACCGCCCATGGCGGCCGTGTCTGGGTGGATTCCGAACCGGACAAGGGCTCCACGTTCTATATCGATATCCCACTAACTACACGAGGTACCGAAGCATGAGTCGAATCCTGATCATTGAAGATGAACCTCGCATTAGTTCATTTGTCGCCAAAGGGTTACGTGCCGCAGGGCTGACTTCAGCAGTTGCCGGGACCGGGCGCGACGGCTTCGATCTGGCCCTGGACGGCGACTATGAACTGATCATCTTGGACCTGGGGCTGCCTGATGAAGATGGCTTCTCGGTGCTGCGGCGGATGCGTGCAGCGCAGATCGAAACGCCAGTGATCATTCTTACCGCGCGAGGCAGTGTAGAAGACACCGTCACCGGTTTGCAGAACGGCGCCGATGACTACATGGCAAAACCGTTCCATTTTGACGAGCTGCTGGCCCGGGTTCGCTTGCGCCTGCGTACCGAAGATAGCGCCAGTGAATCTTCGGTACTGAACCACGGCGACTTGGAAATGGATTTATTGCGCCGCCGGGTCACCATCGCAGATAAGGAAATCGAACTGTCCGCCCGAGAATTCGCCCTAGCCGAGGCGTTCTTGCGCAATCCAGGCCAGGTGCTCAGCCGCGAGCAGCTGCTATCACGTGTCTGGGGCTACGACTTTGATCCGGGATCGAATGTGGTGGACGTATACGTGCGCTACCTGCGTAACAAACTCGGCGGGGAACGCTTTGAAACCGTGCGCGGGGTCGGATACCGGCTAGCCGCAACGCGCTAGCGCGCAAAAGCCTTGGGGATTCTCTTATAGGAGATCATCCCCAAGGGCTGCAAATCTTGGCGTTTAGCTGCGTACTGCCGTCCTGCGACGTGCCGGATAAGACACCGGGCGGTGCCGTGCGCCGAAGCGTTGTTCCAAGAGGCGGCTCCAGCGGTTAGCAGGCAGTTCCGGATGCAATAACGCGATGCCGATGCAGTACTTCGACATGCTGACCTCGCGGATGCCCAAATCGGCAAGCGCTCGGTCTGAAGCTCCACGTCCGTCGGCAGATTTGGTTTCCACGACGATCAGATCTGGTCCGGCGATCTGCTGCTCACCATTCGCGTAGCTCAATTCCACATCGCAGGTTACTCGTTCACCGTCGATGGGGTTTACGAAAGTCGCACGAACATAGGAGCTATCGAGCACCGGCGCCAAGTCCGGCGCTTCCTCTCCGTACTCGGTTGCCAGTACCTGTTCGAGGAACTCGGCGTTCTCAGCGGTCAGCTCGCCAGCCAACTGCGGATCTTGTTCCACGCGGTGTTTCACGGTGGATCCGCGAAGTCCCTTGGTCTTGATCTCGAACATCGACAATCCGGTGTCCGCGTAGGTACGCGAGCGGACCTTATAACGTCTGCGACGGCCCTGGCGGTGAGCCCGGTACTGTTCGAAGTCCTCGGTGTCGAAGTACACGGATTCATAGCGGAAGGTGCGAAGCCCGTCGATCTCCATGATCTTGAAACCATCCCCTAGGCGCTCCGAGAGGGCGGTAAATTCACCTGGAGTGAGCAGAAACTTGCGGTCCACGCGTGTCTGCAGGGCAGCTTCCGAAATGACTTCCGCTAATCCTATCGGCGAGCGGTCAGTGACGGCCGCTTCAATGGCTTCACGCGCGCAGGAGTCGGTTCTCACCTCGGCGGTCATTTGGACCACGACTCCTGCTTGGCGGTGTTATCCGAGGCAGGCAACGTATTGGCCAGTTCATAGGTTCCCGAGAAGACATCGGTTTTGACCTTCGGCTTGCTGGCCTGATTCGTGCGAAAACGTACATCTACGATGGTCAGATCGCGAACCATGTCGAGCTCAATGACCACGGTGCGCAACACCTTCGCGTTAAGCAGTTTTTCCAGCGCGGCCACCAATTCATGCTTCTGCGGGTAGGCCTTCTCCAAGGTCACCGTCTGGCGATCCGTGCGAGGTGCAAAGCGCGGGTGGTCGGCGAGGAACATGACCAGCACCAACGCGCCGGTGGCGGCCGGTGCCAGCCAGGCCGGATCCGGATGAAGTCCGTTGACCAGGCCAATCGCCAGCGAGATGAAGTAATAAGCGACCTCTTCTTGGGTCAAGGTATCCGAACGCAGCCTAATGATCGAGAGGATGCCGAAGAGGCCAAGCCCCAAGCCCATTCCAGCTCCGCTGCCCGAAAGCAGCATTGTCACGGCGAAAATACCCATGCTCAAGGCGATGTAGGCCAAAACCAGATCTCGCCGGAAGTGACGGCGGAAATATACGAAATAGACGAGGACGGTAATGCCGATAACGTTAGAAGCTAGTGCCAACCAGAATGACAGCATGGCGGATTCCCTTCACTGCGATGATGTGGTGATTCGTTCACTAAATTGAACTTTAGGTTAACAAGATGAGCCCTAAAGTAGAACTTGATGAGAACGATCTCATTTTCATCCAGTGGGGATACTTTTCTGACCTTCCCCTCCAACTACTTCTGCAAAAACAAGTCAAACAGAGAATCCGGGGTCGAAATCGCCACCAAATCCCCGCTCGGTAGCATCCGGAATATGAAGCGTGGCTCGGTTTGCAGATGGCTTGCAAGCTCAATGCTCTTCTCTTCCGGTTAAAGGACACTTTGCGAACAGCATTCAGGAATTAAAAAGACGGACGAAAACCCGAATGGTTTTCGTCCGTCTTATTAATCCGTTACTACTCGGCTTCGATTGCGCCCTTTGCGCTGGAATCCGAATCGTTGAGGAATTTCTCGATTCGCTCGACTTCCTCGGCTTCGCCGATGGCTGCGGCCGCTCGACCCAACGCATAGAGCGAACGGAGGAAACCGCGGTTCGGCGCGTGGCGCCAAGGGACCGGTCCCTGTCCGCGCCAGCCTGATTTGCGCAACGAGTCCAAACCACGGTGGTAACCCACTCGGGCGAACGCGTAGGATTCCACAGTCCGGCCTTCTGCGTGCGCCTCATTGGCCAACAGCGCCCACACCAGTGAAGATGAAGGGAACTTCGCTGCAAGGTCTAGTGGCTCATCCCCGGCATCCAAACGCGCAAGCACGTCGGTTTCCTCGGGCAGCAGTGTCTCTGGAATACCCAGTAGATTCTCTCCGGCCATTATTACTTCAGCGACTTTCCGGCCGAGCCGAGCTGACGTGCACCCTCAACGATGCGAGCCGCCATTGACTCTTCAGCCTTGGCGCCCCAGACGCGTGGGTCATAGGTCTTCTTGTTGCCGACTTCGCCGTCGATCTTCAGCACGCCGTCGTAGTTGGCAAGCATGTGGCCTGCCACCGGGCGAGTGAAGGCATACTGGGTGTCGGTATCGATGTTCATCTTGATGACACCGTAGGACACCGCGTCGGCAATTTCCTTATCGGAGGAGCCCGAACCGCCATGGAAGACGAGATCGAAGGGGTTGGCCTTGCCGATCTTGGCGCCAACCTGAGCCTGGATGTCCTTCAGAATCTCTGGACGCAGCTTGACGTTGCCCGGCTTGTACACGCCGTGCACGTTGCCGAAAGTCAGCGCGGTGATGTAGCGGCCCTTTTCACCGGCGCCCAGGGCGTCGATGGTAGCCAAGGCGTCCTCAACGGTGGAGTACAGCTTGTCGTTGATGGCGTTCTCCACGCCGTCTTCTTCGCCGCCAACTGCGCCGATCTCGACTTCGAGGATCTGCTTGGCGGCAGCGGTGCGCGGCAGCAGCTCGGCTGCGATGCGCAGGTTCTCTTCGAGGGTTTCGGCCGAGCCGTCCCACATGTGCGAGTTGAAGAATGGGTCGCGGCCGGCGGCGACCTCTGCCTCGGAGGCTGCAAGCAACGGCAGCACGAAGGAGTCCAGCTTGTCGGCTGGGCAGTGGTCGGTGTGCAACGCGATGTTCACGCCGTAGCTCTTGGCGACCTGGCGGGCGAAGGCGGCAAAACCGAGCGAGCCGGTCACCATGTCTTTGATGGAGGCACCGGACCAGTAGGCTGCGCCACCGGTGGATACCTGGATGATGCCATCCGATTCGGCTTCGGCGAAGCCGCGGATTGCGGCGTTCAGCGTCTGCGAGCTGGTGACGTTGACCGCCGGGAAGGCGTACCCGCCAGCCTTGGCGGCATCGATCATTGCATTGTACTTATCGGGGGTTGCGATAGGCATGCTTCACTCCTTGTGATTAGCGAGGGTGGACGCGTCGCCTTTGACGGCGTTTCTCACCCCATCCTATCGCCAGCGGGGCGTGACGTGGCGTAGATCTCCGAACGTGACACGTGATGAAGCATATTGGAGCAGAAAACCGCGGGTGGAAGCCAGCCTTTGGCTGATTTCCACCCGCGGTTATCGGTGACCTGCTACTTGCTGGCCGACCCCGAGGACTGCGAAGCATCGGATGACCCGGTCACCTCCGGGGTTACCGTGCTTGACGTTGCCGGCGGTGCCGAGGAACCCTTGGTTTCCGTGGTCGTAGGAGTCGATTCCTTCTTATCCGGGGTAGAAGAATCACTGGTCTTCGGCGCTGTATCCGTAGCCTTAGGCTCCGTCGGGGTAGATGTATCCTGCGTTGGATCCTCGGATGGCGGGGTATCCCCCGACCCCTCAGTCGGTGTCGGCTCGTCGGTTGGCGAAGGCGACTCGGAGTCGGTCGGTGATGGAGACTTCGAATCCGTAGGCGACGGCGACTTCGAATCCGTAGGCGACGGCGACTTCGAGTCCGTCGGTGACGGAGATTTCGATTCCGTAGGCGAAGGCGGCTTGGAGTCCGTCGGTGATGGCGAGTTCGAATCGCTCGGGCTTGGCTTCGGTTTTGGCTTAGGTTTCGGCACCACTGGAGTGTCGTCCCGTGGAACCACTACATCAGGATCCGAGCTCTCGTTGCGATCCGGTCCCTGCGTTTGTGGACCGTTGGAGCCGTTGCCCTTTGGAGCACTGTTCGAGTTCACCGTCAGGCGGGTCGAATCGATCATTGCCTTGGGCTGGCCGGGGATCCCTGGCAGATAGTTGCGTGGATCGTGCCAGCGACCGTTGACGATCACTTCGAAGTGCACGTGGCAACCCGTCGAATTACCGGTGGTTCCCGCGAGCGCGATCAGCTCGCCCTGCTTGACCTCTTGGCCAATCTTGGCCACCAGCTTCGAGTTGTGGCTATAGCCGGTCTGTACATTGCTACCGTGGTCGATGGTGACGCGCATGCCCGAGTGGCCGTGCCATCCGGAGACGATGACGCGACCAGCTTCACTGGCGTACACCGGAGAACCACAAGAGATTGGGTAGTCCTGACCGATGTGGATCTGGTTTCCTGGACCGGTGGGATTGCTGCGCCACCCGTAGGGACTGGAGATGCGTCGAGTAGGGACCGGGTGCATCAGTTGCAAGTCACCGGGAAGCTGCCCGATGGCGCCAACGGCTCCTGCGAGAAGTGCGGTTTCGGTTTCGGACTCGGACTCCTCGGAAGTTTCGGCGGCGCCTTCAACCATCCCCAAGGGGCGGCCATCGATGGCAAGCGCCCGCCCCGATCCGCCGAAGGCGTTCAACGGAGCGTCCTGATTGACATAGACCGGGTTGCTGAAGTTTGCGGGCGCGGCCTGCGCATCGATGGCTATGGGCATATTGCCCTGACGATCATCGGCTGTTTGCGCAACAATAGGAATTGCGAGCGCGCCGGTGAGACCAATGGCGGCCACCACTGAGGTGGCCCATACGATCAGACGTTTCCTTTTCCGGGGCAAGCCGATAAGTAATAAGTCGTGGTTTACCTGATGTCGCCGTTTCACTACTGCCGCTCCCAGATCACGAATGCATAACCAAGGCCTAGCCTATGGTGTATTTCACAACTAATCCAGATGCTCGAATAAACTTCTGCCTAAAAGACAGATGTTTATCCCTTTGTTAACTCACCCGTTGCCCGAAGACGTGCCTGCGGACCCAGGCATGCATCGCTATACCGGCAGCCGAAGCTGCGTTTATCGATCGAGTTGAACCAAACTGTTCAATTGAAAGAGTGTCTTTCGCTGCTGCATGTACCTCCGGGCTGAGGCCAGGGCCTTCTTGGCCGAACACCAGCACACAGTTTCGTGGAAGTTCGTATGTCTCCAGAGGGACCGAATCGGGGAAAATATCTATCCCCAAGATGGTCAGCCCCTCCCCTTCGGCCCAGATCACGAATTCATCCACGGTGGCATGGTGGCGTACATGTTGGTAACGATCGGTCACCATAGCACCTCGGCGATTCCAGCGTCGGCGGCCAATGATATGGACCTCCTTGGCCAGAAACGCGTTTGCCGAGCGCACCACTGTGCCGATATTCATGTCGTGCTGCCAGTTCTCAATAGCGATATGAAAATCGTGGCGGCGCTCGTCGAGATCCGCAATGATCGCGTCCATCAACCAGTAGCGGTACTTGTCGGCGACGTTGCGCCGATCTCCCTGGGCCAACAGCTCAGGGTCATAGTGCGCCTCCGTCGGCAGTTCACCCTGCCAAGGGCCAACGCCGATGATGTGTTGCGCTGCTGGATCTGCCGTGGGTTCCTGCGATTCTTCGTTCACCCTTTAAGGGTAGTTGTTCGGCGAGGTGTCCACGTTCACGGCACTCACGGCAATTGCTGTGTAGGCTTTTAGTACCAGGGAAGTTGATCAATGACGAAACGTCCCACCATCACTGCCCAAGGAGGAATAACACCTCGTGACGACCATAACTCGAGCTTCGCGCACCATCCACGACATCAAAACCTGGCTGACCGACATGGACGGCGTGCTTGTCCATGAAAATCAGGCAATCAAGGGTGCCTCCGAGCTGATTCAGTACTGGCGCGAGAACGATTTGCGATTCCTCGTGTTGACCAATAACTCGATCTACACCCCACGCGACCTGCGCGCCCGACTGCTCGCCTCGGGCTTGGACGTTCCGGAGCAGAACATCTGGACCTCCGCCCTGGCCACCGCCGAGTTCCTGGCACGTCAGCGCCCCGGCGGACGCGCATTCGTAATCGGTGAAGCAGGTTTGACCACCGCTTTGCACGATGCCGGGTTCATCATGACCGATCAGAATCCGGATTATGTGGTGCTCGGTGAGACGCGCACCTACTCCTTTGAAGCCATCACCAAGGCGATTCGCTTGATCGAGGGCGGCGCACGCTTTATCGCAACCAACCCGGATGCCACCGGCCCTTCGTCCGAGGGTCTGCTGCCGGCCACCGGCGCGGTGGCGGCGCTGATCACTCGGGCCACCAACCGCGAACCGTACGTGGTGGGCAAGCCCAATCCGATGATGTTCCGTTCGGCCCTGAACCGGATCGACGCGCACTCGGAAACCACCGCAATGATCGGTGACCGGATGGACACCGACATCATTGCCGGCATGGAAGCCGGGCTGTTGACCGCGCTGGTCCACACCGGCATCACCTCGGCCAGCGATGTTGATACCTTCCCGTTCCGCCCGGATCTGCAGTACCCCTCGGTGGCTACCCTGCACGGCGAGCTAGTAGCGGAAGGCACCGGCGAACCAGCTGCCGGCAAGGTTAAAAAGCCGTAGCCTGAGCCTTGAGATCCGCCCCTTGCCAACCGTGGAAAGGGGCGGATACTTGTTTGCATGATGAGCCGTCCCTCCCAGCGGAGGCTGTTGAAGTTCGTATTGCTTGCCGTTGGCATTTATTTGGGCCTGACCCTTTTCATCGCCTTGAATTATGCGATGCGTTCCTGTCTGGGCCAAGGCGCCGAATTGCACTGCTCCGTATCCAATACCGTGGTGTGGGGAGAGCACCGCCTGCTCGGATTTGCCGTGCTCGCCTACTTGCTCGTAATTCTCGGCCTGTGGGCCAAGCGCAGCTGAGGCACCCAAGACGTATGCTTGATCCGTGAATCAGGAATCCGAATACCCGAGCGCCGCACCACGTGGCCGCGGGCGGCCTAGGGGCAGCACCACAGGTTCAACCCGCCGGAAAATCTTGAAAGCCGCGACCGAGGAATTCAGCACCGTCGGTTTCGAGGCGGCAAGCATTCGTTCCGTGGCGCGCCGCGCTGGTGTCGATTCGGCTCTGGTTCACCACTACTTCAAAGACAAGACCGGCCTCTTCCTCGAAGCGCTCAATATGCCGGTTAATCCTGGGGAGCTGGTTGCTCAGGCAATGACCAGCCCGCTTGACGAACTGGGCGAAGCCCTGGTGCGCACCGTCGTGACGGCGTGGGCAAACCCCGCCATTCGTCCTGCGGCCACCAGCTTGATCCGTGGCATGCTTTCCAGTCAGTCGGCAACCAAGCTCATGCGGCCCTTCCTCCAAAAAGAACTGCTCGCGCGGCTTGGCAAATCCTTGCCGCCCGCCGACGCCGACCGACGAGCCGCGCTGGCAGCGACACAGGTCATCGGAATGATTATCGGGCGGTACATCATTCAGCTCGAGCCGCTGGCTTCGATGGAGGACGAGGAGGTAGTCGCCTGCATTGGGCCCGCCGTCCAGTGGCATCTGACAGGAAAAATGCCGTCCTGAAAGCGTTGACCCCGGCCTTAAAGGGGTCTTTAATTCATTGCATGATGAATAAATCGGCCTGCGTTGTCGTGGACGGTTTGAGCGCGAAGCGAAGCAAGATGCTTGTGCTCGACGAGCTGAGTTTTGCGCTGTCCCCCGGACGCGTCATTGGCCTACTGGGCCCTAGCGGCAGCGGCAAGAGCACCTTGCTGCGGAGCATCGTCGGGAGCCAAATTATCACCCATGGCAGCGTGAAGGTGCTCGGCTCCTCGGCCGGCAGCAAGGCCCTGCGCCACCGAGTTGGCTACATGACGCAGGCTGCCAGCGTCTACGACGATCTCACCGTGCGCCAGAATATCGCCTACTTCGCAAGGATTCTTGGCGTATCCACCGCAGATGTTGACCGCGTCATCGCGTTGACCGATCTCGATCTTCAGTCGAAAAAATTAGCCATAGATCTTTCCGGAGGACAACGCAACCGAGTGTCATTGGCCATTGCGTTGCTCGGAACGCCAGATCTCGTCATCCTCGATGAACCAACGGTCGGGCTTGACCCGGTGCTTCGCTCCGATCTCTGGCGGCTGTTTACCGAACTTGCCGCCACCGGAATGTGCCTACTGGTCTCCAGCCATGTCATGGATGAAGCGATGCGCTGCGACGAGTTGCTCCTGCTCCGCGAGGGCCAACTGCTAGCCCAGCTCACCCCGGCTGAACTGCTTGCACGCACTCGAACCGAGAATCCAGAAGAAGCCTTCCTGGCCCTTGTTGGCGGGGTTGGCGGCGCAACGCCGAACGTTGCACGGCCGACTCCAAAACACCGCGCCGCGGGCAAGGAGAGTTCACCATGATCCGCACGCTCGCCACCTCCGGACGCGTCTTGCAGCAGGTTCGGCACGATCCACGAACCATTGCCCTCATGCTGGTGGTTCCCAGCCTGCTCATTGGCTTGATGTCCTGGATCTTCACCGATACAGACGTTTTTGCCCTGATCGGCCCAGCCATGATCGCGCTGTTTCCGTTTATCGTCATGTTTCTGGTGACCAGCATTGCCACGCTTCGTGAGCGCCACATCGGAACCCTGGAGCGTTTGCTGAGTTTGCCGCTGGCCAAGGGGGAATTCATTCTTGGCTATGCGCTGGCCTTCACCCTGATCGCAATCCTCCAAACGGTGATCGCGGTGTCATTTGCCGTCTGGGTGTGCGGCTTGGAAATCCAGGGGAGCCTTTGGCTGCTGTTTTCGGTTGCGGCGCTCGACTCCTTGTTGGGCACCAGCCTGGGGTTGATGGCAAGCGCTTTTGCCCGTACCGAATTCCAGGTGGTGCAGTTCATGCCCCTGTTCATCTTTCCGCAGTTCCTGCTGGCCGGGATCATCCTTCCACGTGCGCAGCTTCCACGTCCGCTGGAGGTCTTCGGCGATTGGCTGCCGCTGTCGCATGCGATCGATGCGTTGACGGCGATCGCGAATGGCACCGAAGATTCGGCCACGACCGCGAGCCTGCTGGTTATCATCGCGTGGATTATTGCGGCGCTTATTATCGGTTCGCTGACGCTGCGCCGCCGGACGCCGTAGCGGCCCCGGCCCCGAGGCCCGGCGCGGCAAAGGCACCAATCTGCCTGGGGTTTCTCAACGCTCTCTGCAGGGCAGGACTCGAAGCGCTGTAAACGTCTGGAGGCAAAAGGCAGTGGGGACTGAGCAGAATCAGTCCCCACTGCCTCTTAATCTGAGTTCTAGTCTCGGAATTCCAGCCAAGCAACCGCATCCTGAACCAGCTCACTAGGTGGCTGCGCGATGTCCAGTACGAGACCGAATTCGTCAGCTTCCAGCGGTTCGAGGGTTGCCAACTGCGACTGCAGCAGTCCCACCGGCATGAAGTGGCCGGGACGTGAGCCCATGCGCTCGGTCAACAGCTCCTCCGAGCCGTGCAGGTGGATGAACACCGTTCCTGGCGCTTGCGCCCGAATCAGGTCACGGTATTTCCGCTTCAGCGCAGAGCAGGCGATGACCATTGATTCGTTGCCGACCGTTCCCAAACGATTGCCGACCTCGCGAAGCCACGGTTCGCGGTCCGCGTCGTCCAGTGGCTGCCCGGCAGCCATCTTGTCGATATTCGCCTGCGGGTGCAGCGAATCCCCATCGAGGAATCCCGCATCCAGTTCCGCGCCGAGCAGCTCGCCCACGGTGGACTTGCCGCAGCCCGAGACACCCATGACGATGACCCGGTGCAGCATGGTGGGATTCGGCGTTTCCACTCCGTGCGCAACGGCATCCATGATTTCGGCGCTCACCAGTCGTGGACGGTGCCGTCGATGAGACGGTTGTAAGGCAGGTAGGCCTGCTGGTACGGGTAGGACAACGCCGCTTCCTCGTTGAATTCGACACCCAGGCCCGGCTTGTTGCCCGGGTGCAGGTAGCCGTCCTCGAAGGTCATGGACTGCTCGAAGACCGTGTTGGTGGCGTCCGAGTGCTGCATGTACTCCTGGATGCCGTAGTTGTGGATGGCCAGGCCCACGTGCAGCTGGGCGGCGAAGCCCACCGGGGAGATGTCGGTCGGGCCGTGGAAGCCTGACTTGACCTGGTACTGGGCGGCGTAGTCCATGACCTTCTTCAGCGGCGAGATGCCGCCGAAGTGGGTGGAGGCCGCGCGCACGTAATCGATGAGCTGTTCCTTGATCAGCGACTGGAAGTCGTAGATCGTGTTGAAGACCTCGCCGATGGCGATCGGGGTGGTGGTGTGCTGGCGGACCAGGCGCAGCGCTTCCTGGTTCTCGCCCGGGGTGCAGTCCTCGAGCCAGAACAGGTCGTAGGGTTCCAGGGACTTGCCCAGCTTGGCGGCCTGGATCGGGGTCATGCGGTGGTGCCCGTCGTGCAGCAGCGGGATCTCCGGGCCGAATTCGTTGCGCACCGCCTCGAAGACGCTCGGCAGGTGGCGCAGGTAGGCGCGGGTGTCCCAGTCCTCTTCCTGCGGGAACGCGCCGCGGCCGGCGGGCTCGTAGTCGTAGCGTTCACCCGAGGCCTGGGTCTGGGCGGCAACGCCATAGACGGCCTTAATGCCCGGGACGGCGGTCTGCACGCGGATGGACTTGTAGCCCAGTTCCAGGTGCTCGCGGATCGAGTCGAAGAGCTGCTCGGTGTCGGTGCCCGAGGCGTGGCCGTAGGCGCGCAGGCCGTTGCGCGAGGCGCCGCCCAGCAGCTGGTAGACCGGCATGTTGGCGGCCTTGCCCTTGATATCCCACAGGGCCATGTCCACCGCGGCAATCGCGGCCATGGTGATCGGTCCGCGGCGCCAGTAGCTGGAGCGGTAGAGGAACTGCCAGGTGTCCTCGATGCGGTGCGCGTCCTTGCCGATGAGCAGCTGGGCGACGTGGTCCTTCAGGTAGGAGGCGACGGCGAGTTCGCGGCCGTTCACGGTTGCGTCGCCGATGCCGACCAGGCCGGATTCGGTGGTGACCTTGAGGGTCACGAAGTTGCGTGACGGGCTGGTCACAAATACTTCTGCCTTGATGATTTTCATGGCAATCCTTTCGGGAAACGTGAGCTTCGATGCTCACGTGAGAGGTGGAGAAAACTAGCTGGTAAATCCCTTGCGCAGCTGGTGCACGCCGTCCACTGCCGGGCCTTCGGCGGCGAGCTGCGCATCAAGCACGGTGAGAAACGCGATGGTCTGCTCCCGGGACCCCGAGGAATCGGCGAGCGCCGCTTCCAGGGCCGGAGCCTGCGCGTCTGCCACTTCCGCGCCCGCGGCACGTTGGGCGGTGAGCTGATCGCACCAGGCGGCGATGGGACGCAAGGCTGCGCGCCCGTCGCGTCCGGCGGCGAGCTCTGCCCGGTAGACCGGGATCGCGCGGGCTGCCAGCTTCAGCGACCCGTCGATACCGATCTGAGCTAGGTAGTGGGCGATGCGCGGATTAGCGAAGCGTTCGGCCAGCGCCTGACGGTAGCCGGGGATATCCAGTCCCGGCTCGCTCAGGTGCGCCGCCGCAGCATCCCAGAACTCTTGGACCCACTGGTTGACTTGCGGGTCGGCCAGCGCCTGGGCAACGGTTTCGTGTCCACGCAGTTGTCCGGCGTAGGCCATCAGCGTGTGGGCACCGTTCAGCAGCCAGAGCTTGCGCCGTTCGAAGGGCTCAAGATCATCAACGAACAAGGCGCCGGCCTTTTCCCAGGCCGGACGTCCGGCTGGGAAGTCTCCTTGCAGCACCCAGGAGGTGAACGGTTCGGTGACTACCGGGGACGCGTCTTGGAAACCCGTTTCGGCGGCGACCGTGGCACGGTCTTCTTCCGTGGTCCGCGGGGTAATTCGGTCGATGGAGGTGTCCACGAAGCTGACATTGGCGGTGATCCATTTAGCCAGCTCCGCATTGATTCCGGCGGCGAAGCCGAGCACCGCGGCGCGGGTGACCGCGCCATTGCCCGGCAGATTGTCACAGGAGACAATCGCCAGGGCGCCGGCACCTGCGGCCTTGCGGGCGGCGAGCCCCAGCAGGATGCGCGCCGGGGCGGTGCGCAATTCTCCCACCGCTTCGCCGCCGTCGAGCATCCTGGCCAGCGCTTCTTGGTCATGGCGCACATCTGGATCTTGGGCATCGAGCACCGGTTGCCCCTGGGCAGTGATGACCTTGTACCCGGCTTCGGTGATCGTCAGCGTCACGATGGCGGTGGTGCCGCGGGAGAGCAGGTCGCGCAACGCGTCGAGGTCGCTGGCCGCGTAGGCGGTGGCGATCGATTCGATGGTTTCGAAGCGGTCACCCTCCGGCCCGCGGGTGACCAGGGTGTACAGCCCGTCCTGCGCGTTCAGCGTCTGCGCGGCGGTCGCCGAACGCCCGGTGAAGGCGGCGATCCCCCAGCCGTCGCCGGCCTGCGCGGTGTACCAGGCCTGGTGGGCGCGGTGGAAGGCGCCCAGCCCTAGATGCACGATGCGGATCTGCGGGCGGGTGCCGCTGCGCTGCGCTACGCCGCTCACAGCTTGAAAGCCCTGCGTGGTGCGGCGTCGACGACATCAACGATCAGCTCGGCGGCGCGGTCCTCACTGACCCGGTGCTCGGCGACCAGCCGGGCCAGGAAGGAGGCTTCGATGCGCCGTGAGGCGTCGTGCCGGGCCGGGATCGAGCAGAAGGCGCGGGTGTCGTCGATGAACCCGGAGGAGCGGGAGAACCCGGCGGTCTCGGTCACCGCGGAGCGGAAGCGCAGCATCGCATCGGGGGCGTCGAGGAACCACCACGGGGCGCCAATGTACACCGAAGGGTAGAACCCGGCCAGCGGCGCCAACTCGCGGGAATAAACGGTCTCATCCATGGTGAACAGGATGAAGTTGAAGTCCGCCGCCGTGCCGAAGTCCTGCAATACCGGGCGCACCGCTTCGGTGAAGCTGACCGGGAACGGAATATCGTGGCCGGTATCGGCACCGAACTTCTCGAAGCTCGGCAGGTGGTGGTTGCGGAAGGAGCCGGGGTGCACGGTCATCACCAGACCGTCCTGCACCGACATCCGCGCGGACTCGTACATCATGTGCGCTTCGAACACGTCGCGGTCCTCGGCGGTGGCCTCCCCGCAGCGGGCCTTGGTGAACAGGCGTTCGGCCTCGGCGCGGTCCAGCTTCAGGGTCAGCGGGGTGCGCACGCCGTGGTCCGCGGAAACCGCACCGTGGGAGATGAAGTAATTGCGGCGATTCTCCAAGGCTGCGAGGTAGCCGGCGTAGCCCGAAGCCCCGTCGCCGGCCTCGCCGATGAGCTTATCCACGTTCTCCACCCAATCCGGGTGGGCGATGTTCAGGTAGGCGTCGGGACGGAAGGTCGGCAGCACCCGTCCTGCGAAGCTCGCATCTGCCGCAATTTCCGCGTGGTAGCGCAGATCGTCCATCGGGTCATCGGTGGTGGCCAGCACCTCGATGTTGAAGTCCTTGAACAGCTGGCGGGGGCGGAAGCTCGGCTCGTTCAGCTTGCGCTGCAGCGCGTCGAAGCTGGCGTCTGCGGTTGCCTCGGAAATTTCGTCGCGCAGTTCAAATACGTGCTCGAACTCGGAACGCAGCCAGTAGCCCGAAGCGGTGCCGTCGAACAACGGCCAGGCCTTGGCGAATTCGCGCCAGATGGAGCGGGCATCAACGTCCGGGCTGGTGCCCAGCACCAAGCGGTCCATCGGGACGCCACTTGCATGGATCAGCCGCTTGACATAGTGATCGGGGGTGACCAACAGCGACGCCGGATCCGGGAACGGGGTATCGGTGGCCAGCATGGCCGGATCGACGTGGCCGTGCGGGGAGATAATCGGCAGGTCTTGGACCAGCTCCAGGAGATTTCGTGCAATGGCACGCGTTCCGGGATCGGATGGGAGAAGCCGGTCTGGCGCGGCGGCAATCGATGAGGACATGGCAACATGGTTTCCAAGTTGTATGACCTTCGTCAACAAGTTGCCATTTGTTGGCAACAACAGTTGCCCGAGTGCAACTACCTATTCCGCCGCCGGTCCCGTCGAATTGCGCACCGCCAGCCTTGCGGGCAGCACCACCGGTTCGTTTGACCTCGACTTGGCGCCCGCGGCGAAGGCCAGAAGGTTGTTCACCGCGGTGGCGCCCTGCGAGTACAACGGTGTTTCCACCGTGGTCAGTGCCGGAGTAACCAAGGCCGCACCGTAGCTGTTGTCGAATCCCACAACGCTCACCTCGCCGGGAACCTGCACCCGTGCCTGCGTCAGCCCGCGCATGAAGCCGATGGCCATCTGGTCGTTATAGGCAATGACCGCGCTGGTCCGGCGCTGCAGCCATTCGGTTGCCAGCGCCTCACCCCCGCCGATAGTCGGCTTGGACGAGTTCGTGCGCCGCACCGAGAGTCCGAGTTCGCTCGCCGCTTCGCGCAGCGAACGCCAGCGCATGCCGTCCACCCAGGAGGCCTCGGGCCCGGCCAGGTAGGTGATATTGCGGTGGCCAAGTTCGGCCAGGTGCTCGGCGGCGCGGCGGATTCCGCGCGCATTGTCGGTGACCACGCTGGCCACGTCCTTGACCGCACGGTTCATCACGACCATCGGCTTCTGCTTGGCAAGCATCCGGATCGCGGAGTCGGACATGCGCGAGCTGGAGAGCACGATGCCGTCAACCATTGGCAGGACACGTTCCAACGCCTGGCGTTCACGAACCTCGGATTCCTGGGTGTGGGCAAGTAGGGTGATGTAGCCGGATTCCGAGGCGGCGGCCTCGGCCCCACGCACGATCTCCGCATACACCGGGTTTCTGATATCGGCAATCACCACGGCAATCATCGAGGTGTGGCGCCCCGCGGCACGGCTGAATCCCGGCATGTGGGCCGAGCGGTAGCCGATAGCGGTCGCTGCATCGAAGATGCGTTGCGCCGTTTGGTGGCTGACCCGACCGGGTCTGGCGAAGGCACGCGAAACCGTGGATGCGGAAACTCCTGCCGCCGCGGCCACGTCATAGATCGAGGGTTGCTTTGGTAATTCTGTCATCTGGACCTCCATCGATCAGTGTAAGCGTGACCCATGCAACTAGTGGCAACATGTTGCAATATGGCAACGGGGTTTGGCTCTATGGAGTATGGCAAGGACCCGCCGCACTTGGTGGCGTGTCCCCATTGCAAGTGAATCGGCCGGGGATCCGAGCCCTTACAGATGCCCGCATGCGGGCAGGAAACAGGTAACACATGCGTTCCACTAAATTTTTGGGCCTCACCGGCGCCGCGGCAGTAATGATGCTGACCCTCGCGGCCTGTGGTGGCACCGATGCTTCGGGAGGTGGCGATTCAAAGGAGCTTCGCCTAGCCCTGAACCAGACCGAAACCCACCCGTCCTTCATTGCACTGGACAATATGGGAAAGAACCTCGACGAAGCTACCGAGGGCCGTGTCTCCGTTGACGTATACGCCAACGAAACCCTCGGCGCGCAGCAGGAAGCGATTCAGCTGGTCAGCGACGGCAGCGTGGACATGGCGGTCGTCTCCGGCACCCAGCTGGAGAACCTGAACCCCGAATTCCAGGTCTTCAACCTGCCAGGGGTCTTCGACAGCGTCGAGCACCAGATGGGCGTGATCGGTGACGAGGAAATCGTTGGCGAGCTCTACTCCTCGCTGGAGGACCAGAACCTGACCGTACTCGGCGGCTTCACCCAGGGCACCCGCAGCATCTACAACGCCAAGGCACCGATCAACACCCCCGAGGACATGGCCGGCATGAAGGTGCGCGTTCAGGAATCCGAGGTGCAGCTGGACATGATCAAGGCCATGAAGGGCGCCCCTACCCCAATGGCCTTCGGCGAGGTCTACACCGCGCTGCAGTCCGGCGTGATCGACGCGGCCGAGAACAACGAAGTCTCCTACCTGACCCAGAAGCACTCCGAGGTTGCCAAGTTCTTCTCCAACACCAACCACCTGGTGGGTCTGGACTACGTGGTCGTCAACACCGACGCCTACGAAGCCATGAGCGAAGAAGACCGCGCGGCATTCGACGCGCAGTGGGATGCTGCGGTCACCGAGCACACCGCGCTATGGACCACCGAAACCGAGAAGGCGCACACCGAGCTCGAAGCCGCCGGCGTGGAATTCAACGACGTGGATGCCGCGGCATTCCAGACGGCGTTGAAGCCGCTGATCGAGAAGTATGTCAAGACCGACTCCGCCAAGAAGATCTACGACGCTGCACGCGCTGCGGCCAAGTAATCAGCATTGGTTAACGGACAGGTAATTTCATGCAAGTAGTAAAGAGAAGCTTCGACAGAATCCTCGCGGTGGCCTGCGTCGTGTTATTCGCGGTCCTCGTTCTCACGGTGGTCTGGCAGGTCTTTGCCCGCCAGGTCCTCAACAGCCCCAGCGCTTGGACTTCAGAGCTCGCGCAATACCTGTTCGTTTGGCTCGGCCTGTTCGGCGCGGCGCTGGTCTTCGCCGAACGCGGCCACATCGCGGTGGACTTCGTGGTGCGCAAATTGCCCACAACCCTGGAAAAAGCGACGGCGCTTTTCGTCCAGCTTGCCATTGTGGCATTTTCCGCATTGGTACTGGTCTGGGGCGGTTTCCGCGTGGCCGAGAAATCGTGGGGGCAGGCCCTGACCGGCCTGCCCGCCACGGTCGGCCCGCTGTATCTGGTCATGCCGATCACCGGCATCATCATCATTTTTTATGCGATCTACCATTCGCTTGCGGTTATCCGCGGCGATGAAGAGCCCATCGCAGACACCGAACCCGACGTCGTCTAGGAGGAACCGTGGAAACTGCACTACTCGCGGGGCTCATACTCCTCGTCGGAATCGTTGTACTCATTATCTTGTCGGTGCCTATCGCGGTGGCCATCGGACTCAGCTCGGTGGCCGCAATCATCGCGGTCCTAGGCTTCGACCGGGCCGTATTGACCACCTCGCAGCAGGTGTTCGCCGGTATTAATTCATTTACGCTGCTGGCCATACCGTTCTTCATCCTGGCCGGCGTGCTGATGAACAATGGCGGGATTGCCGGGCGGCTGATCGATGCCGCCAAGGTGCTGGTCGGCCGGATGCCTGGCTCGCTGGCGCAGACCAATACCGTGGCCAATGCGCTCTTCGGTTCGGTCAGCGGAGCGGCCGTCGCCTCGGCCGCCGCCGTAGGCACCGTCATGGGTCCACGGCAGAAGAAGGAAGGCTACGACCCCAACTTCTCCGCCGCGGTAAACATCGCCTCGGCGCCCTCGGGCATGCTGATCCCGCCGAGCAATACCTTCATTGTCTACTCGCTGGTTTCCAGCACCTCGATCGCCGCGCTCTTCGTGGCGGGCTACGGCCCGGGCCTGGTCTGGATCCTCGCGTGCATGCTCGTGATCTATCTGTACTCGCGCAAGCACAAGGAAACTCGCTCCACCGAACGCGTCACCTTCGCCGTCGCGATCCAGACCCTGGTCAAGGCCATTCCTTCGCTGCTGATGATCGTGATCGTCATTGGCGGTATCCTCAGCGGCGTCTTCACGCCCACCGAGTCAGCCGCGATCGCCGTGGTCTACTGCCTGATCCTGGGATTCATCTACAAGGCAATCAAGGTTCGCGATCTGCCCGGCATCCTGCTCAACGCAACCAAGACCACCGCCATCGTGATGCTGCTCGTCGGCGTTTCCACGGCAATGTCCTGGCTGATGTCCTTCGCGCGCATCCCGGATATGATTTCGGACGGGCTGCTGAGCCTGACCGATAACCCGACGCTCATCTTGATGATCATGATGGTGATCTTGCTGGCCGTGGGAACATTCATGGACCCGACCCCGGCAATTTTGATCTTCACCCCGATCTTCCTCCCGATCGTCATGGAGTTCGGAATTCACCCGGTGCACTTCGGCACCATGCTCGTTTTCAACCTGTGCGTTGGAACGATCACCCCGCCGGTGGGCAACGTGCTGTTCATCGGCGCCCGGGTCGCGGGGCTGCGCATCGAACCGGTGATCCAGAAACTGCTGCCGTTCCTGATCGCACTCCTCGCGGGACTGCTCCTCGTGGTCTTCGTTCCAGAGCTAAGCCTCTGGCTGCCAACCCAGCTGGATTTGATCGCTCCTTAGGCAGCGTTTGCTCCACCTTGATCCCCTGCAGGCCTAGGCCTGCAGGGGATTTTTGGCATCCGGGCCTGCAAGGCACTTTCCTGCAACCCGGCAATTTATGGCAACCGCTTCGAACTTCACTATGCGCCAAGTCACAGTAGAAGTGATTTGGAATATCCGCACAGCTCAGGGATTCCAACCATCATTCGCAACCCACCAATGGAGACACCGATGTCCCGAAAGAATTCACCGCTCGCGATGCGCAGACGCATCGCGGCGGCAATAGTCATTCCCCTGGCCCTTACGCTGGCCGCCCCGGCAGCCGGAGCCATGCCAAGCAACCGCAACGAGCCAGCTGCCGCGGAACTCCCTACCGCGGCGAAGTCCAATGAGGGGAACCACGGCAAACCGCCAACGCTTGAAGCACGCGTCAAGGACACCATCAAGCACAACGGCCGCAGCTTCAAGGATCTGAACGCCAACGGCAAGCTCGATACCTACGAAGACTGGCGCAAGCCAGCGGAGGAACGCGCTGCGGATCTGGTCTCGCAGATGACCTTGGACGAGAAGTCCGGACTGATGCTGATCGATACGCTGAACGCCGCCTGCGACGTCGAAACGCAAACCCGCGGCACGCTGGATCCAAAGGCCAGCGACTACGTGAACAACCAGAAGATGCACCGCTTCGTCTTCCGCAACACGGTGACCAGCGAGGACAAAGCAGTCTGCGGCGGCAGCGAAGGCGGCTTCCGGGCCAGCACCTCGCTGACCCCGCAGGAAGCGGCCAAATACATGAACACCGTCCAGGAGCTCGGCGAAGGAACTCGTCTGGGCATCCCGATGCTGTTCAAGTCCAACGCGCGCAACCACATCGACCCGGATGCCCGTGCCGGGATCAACGAGTCCGCCGGCGCCTTCACCGCGTTCCCCAAGGAGGCGGGTCTGGCGGCCGCTGCTCTGGGCGAAGAGGCACTGCGCACCGGGCAGGATCCGGCCACCGGAGACATGTCCATCATCGATGACTTCACCGGAGTCATGGGCGAGGAGTGGGCATCCATCGGGCTGCGCGGAATGTACGGCTACATGGCGGACCTGTCCACCGAACCACGCTGGTACCGTGCCCACGAGACCTTCACCGAGGACGCTGAGCTCAACTCGAACATCATGAGCTCGCTCGTCCAGGGCCTGCAGGGGCCAGCGGACCAAGAAGGCGTCTCGTTGAACCCGGACAGCCCGGTCGCGCTGACCATGAAGCACTTCCCCGGCGGCGGGCCGCAGGAACTGGGCCTGGATGCGCACTATTCCTTCGGCAAGACCCAGGTCTACCCAGGTGATGGCTTCGGCTACCACCTCAAGCCTTTCGAAGCAGCCATCAATGCCGGCGTTTCCTCAATCATGCCCTACTACGGGGCACCAATGGAGGTCACCAACAACGGCGTCGAATACGACTCGACCGGCATGGCCTTCTCCAAACAGATCGTCAATGACCTGCTGCGCGACGAGCTGGGCTTCGCCGGATACGTCAACTCTGACACCGGGATCATCAACGACCGCGCCTGGGGCTTAGAAGACCAGAGCGTCCCGGAGCGGGTCGCCGCCGCGGTCAACGGGGGAACCGACACCCTTTCGGGCTTCCACGACGTCAAGACAATCACCGATCTGGTCGACTCGGGACTGCTCACCGAGGAACGCATCGATTTGGCAGCTACGCGGCTGACCACCCCGATGTTCCAGATGGGCCTGTTTGAGAACCCCTATGTCGAGGTCGAATCCGCCGGCAAGATCGTTGGCAGCGAGGCGAACCGCGAGGTAGGACTGGATTTGCAGCGCAAATCGGCGGTATTGCTGCAGAACAAGGAAACTCCAGACGGGGAGAAGGTCCTTCCGCTGAAGCCGAACTCGGATGTCTACATCCTGGGTGACTTCACCGAGGAAAAGGTCGCCAGCTACGGCTACGACGTCACCAACGGCAACACCGAAGATCCGGCCGCGCGTCCAAGCGCCGAAGACAGCGACTACGCGCTGATCTCGGTGACCGTGAACAACAAAAACACCAGCGCCTACAAGTCCAACGATCCGGAAACCGGGATGAACCCCGAGCACCTCAGCTCGATCATCATGGACGGCGTCGCTGGGCTCGACGGCAACAGTCCGTTTGGCGCCGCGGATGCCTGCATGACCCAGGATGCCGAGAGCTGCACGGACGACGGCCTGGTCTTCGGCGGCTCGCTGCCATGGGAGTCCAGCGTCCTTGACTTCACCGGTATGTCCGAATCGCAGTCGTGGGAAATCAGCCCCTCGCTGGACACCATCAAAGAGGTCATGAACGAGGTCGAGGACCCGAGCAAGGTTGTCATGCACGTGTACTTCCGCCAGCCATTCGTCATGGATGAGGCCAGCGGAATGCGCGATGCGGGCGCCATCGTGGCAGGATTCGGCATGAGCGACACCGCGCTGATGGACGTGCTCTCCGGAAAGGTGGCACCGCAGGGTCGCATGCCGTTCGCGCTGGCCGGCACCGCCGAGGCCATCCGCGAGCAGTACAGCGACCTGCCAGGTTATGCGGAAACCACCGATGGTGAGCTCTACCCCTTCGGCTACGGTTTGACGTACTAGCAAGCCACGGCTTAGGAACCGCAGCTCAATAAAAACTGGCCCGGATGGGGCGGACCAAAAGTCCGTCCCATCCGGGCCAGTTCTTATTGAGTATGTAGTTACAGGCCCAGCTCGGTCTTGCCATAGGCGAACAAGTACGGAACGCCAGCTTCGGCCTCGATGCGCTCCTTGGCGCCGGTGTCGCGGTCAACGATCACGGCGACGGCAATGACGTTGCCGCCGGCCTTGCGCACGCCTTCGACGGCAGTCAGAGCGGAACCACCGGTAGTTGAGGTATCTTCCAGAACGATCACGTTCTTGCCTTCGACACTCGGCCCTTCAACCTGACGTCCCATTCCATAGGACTTCTGCGCCTTGCGCACCACGAATGCGTCAAGGCTACGGCCCCGAGTCCGCGCGGTATGCATGATTGCGGTACCCACCGGGTCTGCGCCCATGGTCAAACCGCCAACATTGGTGAATTCAAGCTTTGCCGCATCCAGCAGATCGAGCATGACCTCGCCGATGAGTCCGGAGGCTTCCTGCTGCAAGGAGACCCGGCGCAGATCGATATAGTAATCCGCTTCCTTGCCGGAGGAAAGAGTGACCTTGCCACGCACGATGGCAAGTTCTTGGATCAGTTCTTTAAGCCGCTCACGGGCGTTGGTTTCGCTCATAGGCACAATTCTAATCGCCACAACCGAGTGGCCGTTGCACGGAATGCCCTGTATGACAGCTATTTCTCGGTGCAATCCAGCCCCAAGACGCGGTACTCCGGGAACAGTCCCTCGCAGCCGTGCATCGTTACCTGATCAGGGCCCGGTGACGGATCGGTGGAACCGCGATTGAGCTGGCCGTACTTGTTTATTTTAGCCCCTAGCCCCAGCCGTAACTCCCGGCTAGGGTGGGATCATGAATGCGACTCGCCCCTTGGGTTTCTGGTTAAAATTGGTGGATTCGCTGATCGACGAGCAGTTTGCAGCGACCTTGGAAGAACACGGTGTCACGCGCCGGCAATGGCAGGTGCTGAACCTGCTCGAGCAGAATCCTGCGTCGGAAGCCGAGCTCACCACGGGCCTCTCACCGTTTTTTGCCTCGCCCGATGAACCTCAGTCCGTCACCGAACACCTGGCAGAGCTCGTGGAATCCGGGTGGATTTCGCGCCAAGGCGGTGAGTACCTGATCACCGAACGCGGACATGTGTCACTGGTGAAGCTCAGCGAACTGGTCGAACGAATCCGCACCCAGTGCGGCGAGGGGCTCACCCCGGAGGCATATTCCACCACGGTGAGTTCCCTGGAACAGATGGCCAAGAACTTTGGCTGGGCCGAGGCTGAAACCGAGTAGCCTGCCGGGTGGAATGTTGAAAACAGATTAACTTTCCGCCCCGAACAGCGGTATTTGGCCGCTGCGCCCATTCTCATGCCTAGTATTGGATGCATGCGCGAACTGCAAGCAGAGATCATCGAAGAACTTGGCGTCAAGCCACAAATCATTCCGGCACAGGAGATCCACCAGCGCGTGGGGTTCCTGAAGGACTACCTCGGTGCAACCGGAGCCAAGGGTTTCGTGCTGGGAATTTCAGGCGGCATCGATTCCACCTTGGCCGGAAGGCTTGCGCAACTGGCGGTCCAAGAGGTCCGTGACGCCGGCGGCGAGGCGCACTTTGTCGCGGTCCGCCTGCCCCATGGGGTGCAGAGCGACGCCGATGACGCGGCGAAGGCCATGGCGTTCATCGGCGCCGACGAGGAGTTTGAAGTAAATATCGAAATGCCCGTCAAGGCTCTGGATGAAGCGCTGGACAACGCGGGCCACCCACGCATCAGCGACTTCAACCGCGGTAACGCGAAGGCCCGAATGCGCATGATCGTGCAATACGCCATGGCCGGCGATCGCCGCATGCTGGTCCTCGGAACCGATCATGCAGCCGAATCGGTCACCGGATTCTTCACCAAGTTCGGAGATGGTGGCGCGGACCTTTTGCCTCTCGCCGGGTTGAATAAACGCCAGAACCAAGCCTTGCTGCGAGAATTGGGTGCTCCAGAGCTCCTCTGGGCCAAGGAACCAACCGCGGACCTATTAGATGGCCAGCCGCAGCGGACTGATGAGGACGAGTTGGGGCTGAGCTACTCGCAGATCGATGACTACCTCGAAGGCCGGGAAGTCGATGCTGCCGCAGCCAAGTCCATCGAATCCCGCTTCCTCGGTTCGCGCCATAAGCGTACGGTTCCCGCAACCTACCTCGATACCTGGTGGCGCAGCTAGCTCTTCTCCTCGGGCACCGAGTCGGTTACCTCGAGAGCTTCGCACAGGGTTTTGAAGTCGTCATTAATTTGTTTTCGTGGATGTTCGCTTACTCGTGCACTCTTCCAGAAACCGGCAGACAGCAATGGCAGGACAACTGCAGCCCCGAGCATAATGAAGCTCAAGCCCAGTGACTGTGCCCCACGCGCAGCTACGGAAGCGTTAGACCGCCATGATCCTCGTGCAGGTGGCGCATGCTGATGATCTGCCCTAGCCAGCACTTTCCGGATTGGAACGTACTTTCGGCGCAAAAGTTCACTAGGACTCGGCCACCTACACATGGAGATTTTCCCTAGACGAACGCGCTCACTCCGGTCAGCGCCCGTCCAACGATCAATGAATTAATCTCATAGGTGCCCTCATAGGTGTGCAGGATTTCAACATCGCAAAAGAATTTGGCCATCTCATGGTCGGTCACCACGCCATTTCCGCCAAGCAGCGCACGGCCCAACGAGACCGTTTGGCGTGCGAGCCGGGTTGCAGTGGATTTGGCCAGCGCCGCGTCGACCATTTCCAGTTCGCCGCGTTCTTGCTTGCGCGCGATGTCCATCATCATTGACAGGCAAGCCGTCGCATTACCCGCAATCTCCGCCAAGGATTGCTGCACCAGCTGGAATGAGGCAATGGGTTGGCCGAATTGCTGCCGGTCCTTAGCGTAAGCGGTACAGATATCCAAGGTTGCCAGCATGGCGCCAACCGCCTGCCACCCGACCCAGGCGCGAGACTGCATCAACAACGCATTCGCCGAGGCGAAGTTGACCGCACCAGGGAGTTTATTCTCCAACGGAATGCGGACATTCTCCATTGAAATATCCGCATTCTGCATGATGCGCAGGCCGATCTTGTTTTCGATCTTGGTTGCGCTGTAACCCGGACGGTTGCTTTCCACCAGAAAGGCCCCTACCGCGCCGCTCTCGGGACATTTTGCCCAGATCAACGCAAAATCGGCGATGGTCCCCATTCCGATCCAACGCTTGGCCCCGTTGAGCACATATTCGTCGCCCTCGCGGGTCGCGGTGGTGTGGATGCCTCCGGCAATGTCCGAACCATGGTCGGGTTCGGTCAACGCAAAGGCGCCAAAGGCTTGGAACGTGGTGAGTCTTGGAAGCCAGGATTCACGCTGCTCATCCGATCCGAGCGCATCGATCATGCCCACGATGAGCTCATTGTGGATGCCGACAATGGATGAAAGGGATACGTCGGCTCTTGCGATTTCCGCGTGGAGCAACCCGCGCAACAGATGCGAGGAGCCATCTAGCTGCACTCCCGCTAAACCGGCATCGGCCAGCTCTTGCACGAGCCCTGCGGGAAATTCCTCGCGATTCCAGAACTCGATCGATTGCCGGCGAATGCGTGTCTGCAAAAACTCACGCACCTGTTCTAGTCGCGTCCGATCGGCCTCGTGCAGTTGGTGTGCCACACCCAATAGGTCCATCCGATTTCTCCTTCCAAACCCTTGGAAGTCCAAGTATATTGTTGGACTAAGACTTCCTTAGGGGGTAAATGTTGAATTCTCCATTGCCACGCGATCCGATTGCTCAGGCCCGTGAACAGTGGGTTGCCCATGGTTGGGCATCCGAAGCCAATGCCATGGCCGCTATCACCGCGGTGATGCGCACGGCGTCGATTTTCTTGCAGCGAGCCGATGCGATTCTCAAACCGCATGGGCTCACCTTTGCGCGTTTCGAAGTGCTCGCCTTGCTTGGGTTCTCCAAGCGCGGTTCGCTCCCGATGAGTCACGCAAGTGAGCTGCTCCAGGTTCATGCTACGAGCTTGACCAACTCGGTGGACCGGCTAGAGGCCACCGGGCTGGTGCAACGAGTTGCGCACCCTACCGATGGGCGAACCAGGCTCCTGGAACTCACGGCCCAAGGCCTGGAGGTGCTCGATGCCGCCCGAACTGATTTGAACGAACAGCTCTTCGCCCAAAGCGATTTGGAAGCCAAAGACGCGACAGATCTATTCGAGATCCTCTCTCGTTTCCGCCGCGCCTCGGGCGACTTCCTATAACGAACCGTCTCGAATCGCATTGATGACCCCGGAAAAGTCGGTGCCTGCATTTCCCTCATCGCTGAACTTCCGATACAGCGCGGCCGCGAGACTGCCTAGCTGCGCATCGGTCTGCGTCTGTTCCAATGCGCTGGAGGCCAAACCGAGGTCCTTGGCCATTAACGCGGCAGCAAATCCAGGCTGATATTCCCGGTTGGCCGGCGAGCTAGGGACGGGGCCCGGGACCGGACAATTTGTTGTCACCGCCCAGCACTGCCCCGAAGCCGAGGAAATCACGTCGAAAAGGGCCTGGTGCTCCAGGCCCAAACGCTCGCCTAAGACGAAGGCTTCCGCCGCGCCGAGCATGGAGATGCCCAAAAGCATATTGTTGCAAACCTTGGCCGCTTGCCCCGCCCCATGCCCACCGCAATGCACGACCCGCTTGCCCATGATTTCGAGCACCGGGTTGATCTGCGCCAGGTCGGCTTCATCGGCGCCGAGCATAAATGTCAGGGTTCCCGCTTCCGCGCCAACTACACCACCGGAAACTGGAGCATCGGCACTTCGATGACCGGCCGCCACCGCGAGCTGGGCGGCTTCGCGCGCCTGTGCCACATCGATTGTCGAGCACTCCAAGAACAAGGTGTCCGCCTTGGCAGCCCCAAGCAGGTAGTCCCGGTAGGCATCCAGTACATGCTGCCCGGTGGGGAACATGGTGAGCACGACATCCACGTCGCTTGCGGCTTCGGTGCCGGTAACCACAGTTTCGATTCCGGCCGCGGCGGCCGCTTCAAGAGCGGCAGGCACCACATCAAAAGCCTTGAGGCGATACCCCGCACGGTGCAAGTTGATGGCCATGGGAAGCCCCATATGGCCCAGTCCCAAGAATCCTATGATTGGTTTTCCGCTCATCTTCCACTCTTTTCTCGTAACCCCTGCTCCAACAGTGCAAAATTCAATTCCGCTCCAGGCAATGGTGCGAAATGTCGTGCCGTTCGCTGTTCGCGGGTCAAATTACCCACTCGTTCATGCCACTGGGGGTTGCGATCTTTGTCGATCACCGCGGCCCGGATTCCTTCGGCGAAGTCCGGGTCATCCAGTCGGTTAACCGCGACCCTGAACTCGCGACGCAGATCCTCGCGCAGGTTCTTCCCGGCACTGGCCAACAAATCATCGACGAGCCGCACCGAACTAGGGCAGGCGGCTCGGAGTGCCTTGGAGACAAAGCTGGCCTGGGCGTCCGCGCAAGCGTCGAGCGCGGCGAGAATCGCCGGGATACTTGGTTCGGCGAAGGCCTGAACCCAATCCTCGTCCAGTATTCCCTGCTCGGCGGTGCTCGTAAATCGCGTAATCACCTGATCGGCTTCGAGAGTCTCCAACTCGGTCAGCAGTTGCGGCAAGCTCGCCTGCGCCACGTAGTCGTCTGCCAGCCCCAAGGCAATGGTGTCTGCCGCGTGGAATCTCATCCCGGTTAGTGCCGCTAGGCGTCCCGCGGCTTTTGCACCCTTGGCCAGCAGGTGGGTACCTCCCACATCTGGGAAGAAACCGATTCCCACCTCTGGCATGGCGCAGCGGCTGGTCTCGGTCACGATGCGATGGCTGCCGTGGGCGGAAACCCCAATCCCGCCGCCAAGCACTATCCCGTCCATCAACGCCACGAACGGTTTCGGATACTCGTCAATGAGTACATTAAGTTGATACTCGATACGCCAGAACTCTTCGGTGGACCCATCTCGGTCCAAGATATCCCGGTAGATCGCCACAATATCGCCCCCTGCGCACAGGCCTCGCTCCCCCGCTCCGGTGATCGCGACCTGTCGCACCGCTGGATCATCACGCCATTCAAGCAACGCGTAGAGCATGCCCCGGCACATCTGCGTAGTGAGCGCATTGAGCGCTTTGGGCCTATTGAGAGTGATGAGTCCCAAATGCCCCCGGCGCTCGGTCAGAATGTCGGTCAAAATACCCACCCCTCGGTGATCGCTGTCACAGTTCATTCTCGAATATACTCGGACTTCCAAGTAAATTGAAGTGGCGCATGACAGCAAACTTGATAGGTTGAACTAGTGAAGATAGCGACCTGGAATGTGAACTCCCTGCGCGCCCGGGCTGACCGCGTCGAAGACTGGCTGCGCCGTACCGACGTTGATGTCCTGGCAATTCAGGAAACAAAATGCAAAGACGACAATTTCCCCTGGGAACTTTTCGAGAACAACGACTACGAGGTGGCGCATTTTGGCGTCAACCAGTGGAATGGCGTGGCAATCGCCTCCCGTGTGGGGCTGGATGACGTCCAGCGCACGTTCCCGAATCAGCCAGAGTTCGGCAAGGGCGGGAAAGACCCGATCCAAGAACCCCGAGCCATCGCGGCCACCTGCGGCGGGGTTCGCATCTGGAGCCTCTATGTGCCCAACGGCCGGGCCCTGGATGACGAGCACATGGGCTACAAGCTCAACTGGCTCGACGAATTGAAGAAAAATTCGGTCGAATGGCTCGACGCAGATCCACAAGCTCAAATTGCACTGCTCGGCGACTGGAACATCGCGCCGAAAGACGAGGACGTCTGGGATATCCAGTTCTTCTTGGACAACCAGCTCACCCACGTCTCGGCCCCCGAGCGTGCCGCCTTTGGCGGATTCGAAGACGCCGGTTTCACCGACGTAGTTCGCCCACACACCGAGGGCGCCTACACCTACTGGGACTACACACAGCTGCGCTTTCCGAAAGGCGAGGGCATGCGGATCGATTTCGCGTTGACCTCCCCCGCACTAACCGAACGGGTCAATACCGCGAGTATCGACCGCGAGGAACGCAAGGGCAAGGGCGCTAGCGATCATGCTCCGGTTATCGTGGAGTTGGACGACTGACCATGACCAGAAAATTGACTGGGCCACTGGCAGAGCTTACGGCAGCTACCGCGCATTTGCGCGTCTATGAACCGTTGGACGCTTTCGAGGATTGGGCCCAGTCAATTATCCTGCGCACCGGGCAGCGTAGCGCAAGCCATTGGGACAGCTTCGAGAACGAACGGCTCTGGGAACGCACGCTGCGCCCCATCTCGGACCCCTTCCCGCACCATGAAGCAGAGCATTTTCGCTCGCTGAAGATCCTTGACTACGAGGGCAACGAGCACACCCGATACTGTCCCGGCCAGCTGCAGGCGCGCAGCCTGCTGGCCGCAGAAGAAGCCGAGGAGGCCATCCGGACCGAGGTTCTGGACCTCCTGGTGCCTCCCGCAGCACGTAGCGCGAATGCCGAGCGTGTTAATCCCGATCGGCTAGCAGCAGATCTCACACACCTGCATACCCGCACTTCCACCTGGGGTATACCGCTGAGCTGGTTTGCGCTCTTCCGGGAAGATGACGAGTACGAACAGGTCCACGTTGATGACCGGTTGCTCACAGTGCGGCTCATAGTACCCTTCGATCAGGCGGTAGAACGCCTCTCTTGGGCAGTGCAAACGCTCGTGACCTATGCACCTCAGGCACCGTTGTTTGAGGAGCTTGGCGCGCTCGGCAGCTGGCTTGAATCCTTCGATAGCCGCTCGGTGATCGAATTGGACTACGGGATGCTTGCCGAGATCGTGTGGCCAGATGAATCCGCCAACGACCTCATGCACGGAATCCAAGCAATCGAAGACGGAGATCTGCCCACGGCGGCGGCGGCCTATCGACGGCTGACGAACCGCTGGTTGGGTCCGCGGCATCTGGGCCGGGCCAACTAAATTCTGTCCAGGACGGCCGAATCAAAAAGTATTTCGTTAACGCAAAAAGCTCCGGTTGAAACCGGAGCTTTTCATTTTGGCGACCCTGACGGGACTTGAACCCGCGACCTCCGCCGTGACAGGGCGGCGCGCTAACCAACTGCGCTACAGGGCCATGAGTTTTGAATCTAACTTCAAACCACATGGCAAAGCCCTCGGTATACCGAGGGCTGCGTGGCTCCGACCGGCGTCGATCCGGTGACCTTTCGATTTTCAGTCGAACGCTCTACCAACTGAGCTACAGAGCCTGGCACCACTGAGTGGACACCAGATTTATTGCCTAAACAATAAACCGAGCGACCCTGACGGGACTTGAACCCGCGACCTCCGCCGTGACAGGGCGGCGCGCTAACCAACTGCGCTACAGGGCCTTGCTTTCGCAAGCCAATGGATTTCTCCATCTGACAACCAACGAATTGGCTGCTTGTACCCCCAACGGGATTCGAACCCGTGCCGCTGCCGTGAAAGGGCAGTGTCCTAGGCCGCTAGACGATGGGGGCCTATATCTGCTGCGGTTTCTTTCGTCTCCGCTGCGGACTTCAATAACTATACGTGGCCTTTTTGCCATTTGCAAAACCGGCATCCGGAGAACTTTTAGGGGACGCAAATCGACGGCGAACAGTAGGCTTGAATCATGGACTTGGAGATGAGCGACGACGAATTTGACGAGCTGGTTCAGGCTGCCATCGACGGCATTCCCCAGTCGGCGATAACCATGATGGACAATGTTGTTTTCTTCATCGAGGACGAGTACGAGCCACTTCCCGGAGAAGCGAAAAACACCGACATTCTGGGGCTATACGAGGGTGTTGCGCTAACCGAGCGAGATCTTGACTGGGCTTCAGGGGCACTGCCTGATCGAATCACGATCTTCAAAAACCCGACCCTCAGGGCCTGCGAAACACGCGATGACGTCGTGCGGGAGGTTCGCATTACGGTCATGCACGAGGTGGCCCATCACTTCGGAATCGACGACGAAAAACTGCACGATTTGGGCTGGGGATAGCCCAAATCGGCAAAAACTAATATTGAGATGTGCGTCACGAAAAATACTCTTTATTTGATCTTAGTGCCGCTTCGCAGTTCCTCAGAAGGGAATGCGGTAGCCCAAATTCATTTCATCTTCCGGCGCCGGCAGAACGGCGGGACCTTTGGAGCAAGCAGCAAAATCCCACTTCCAGGTCCGGGCCAGGCAGAACGCTCGGAGGTTCAACGTTCCCAAGCCGCCCGAAACCGGGCTCCAATTCTAGATTCGGCGCCATGAACAGTTCCCGCGCTCAGGGTCCCTCGGTGGCACAGCATTTGGCAGATGCACGCTACGCCAAGCACGGCGAGCGGGTCCTCTGGCATTAGGGCAGATAGTCTGCGAAATGATCGCTCGGGCCCACGTGCGCACCATTTCGAACAGGGTCCCTGCGCATCGCGTAGAGAAATGAGAGCGTCCAAGGCTTACAACCACCAGAACGCCCCCGCCGCCACAGCGTCCGCTGCGAAATTCAATTCGACCCCGTCAAGCGGATCTCAACGACCGCCAGCGGCAAAGCCGGAGGAGCAAGACTGCTCGCCGGCTTCTGCTCGTCCGCTCTGGAAGACGATGGTGCCCAAAAGCTGAAATGGCACCGGCGTCGACAAGCGCCCCTAGCTGGGACTCGGTGTCAGACTTGCTTCAGCAGCTACCTGTGCGGTGACGTCAACATCAAGTGCCGCGCCGGGTAAGAGCGCCGGGACGCCGGTTCGGGCGAAGTTCTTCATGGTGATGCTCCCTCGCGTCGGTCGCCGGCCTGTTGGTCGACACACCGTTGGCTACCGCCGAGCACCTATCAGTCGCATTCCATTAGTTTTGCTATTCACGGCGCATGTTGAGCTTTCGGTCCCTGAAATGTCATTCACAGTTCCCTGCCTGAGAGGATCCCCCAGCAGTTCGAGTACTGTTCCGGGGTTGGCGGGAAAGTCGAGGTCGCACGCGAGCCGTTCTGCTCGCCGATCGCCGCGGCCTTGGTGAGACGGCTCAAACGGTCCCGGACGGGAACTGCTTCTGAGAACTGGATGACCGCATGTTCCCGGATGCCCCCCTGCTACCGTTCGACAGGACCGCCTGCTAGGAAATGCTGGCAACAGCTGGTGACCAGGGGCTTCGGATTCTTCGTCGGTGATGCCGTCGGTCCGGGATTCACATGAGGGCGTTCCTTGCACGGATTGCGCACGGTCGAGGCACCGAGGCCAGCGGCTGCAAGATGGCCAGAACGCTAGCGCAGAGCATTTGGTGCATCGCGGGCTGATTCAGCGCAGCACCTCAGACGATGCCCAGCTTCCCAGAAGAGACGAACCGACAATGACGGTCTAGTCTGTGCCGAATTCCTGCACTCTTGGAGCGCTCTCGGCAGTTGCCAAACTTACTGGAGGAAACGTAACCGCTCACCGTTTCTTGCCGCGCGTATTGTGTAACGCATCGTCGCAATTAAATGCTCGTGTCGCCATCCAGTGCCCACAAGGTCACGATTCAAACGTCATTCGAACATTTAGCCCTGAGTCATTTATTTCCCACGAATATTTTCAAAACACGTCAAATTGGATGCACTTCCCCCAAATCATCCCTGAATTGGCGGAACAAATGCCATTCATGTAATTCCTGTGACTGGTGTGACCAGTGTTGCCAACTACCTAATTTTTAGCCTAGTGTGCTATTTGGGATCTTAATCAAAACGCGACCTTCCGTTCTCGGATAATCACAATTCGATCATTTCCCACCTGTCATCACCTGAATCTAGTGAGGAACGATATGGCTAACCGCCACTCGCTCGGAGTTGCCGCGTGCACCCTGGCCCTAGCAGTCTCTTGCCTTGCTGGCGCCGTCCCGGCAGCCGCCGCCCCGTCGGCAGCGTTTCCCACCTCCGTCTCTGTTGCAGCAGCACCGTCGAACTCCCCATTGCCATCGGCAACAGAGGTTGAGTCGGCAAAGTCAGACAAGGCAGCAACCAATGAGATGATCTCTCGCCTTGAAGCATCGCTCGATTCCAGTCGCGTAGAACTCCAGCGTGTGGAAACGGCGGCCCTGGAAGCCCAGGAGTCCCTGTTGACCGCCGCAGAAGAACGTGATCTGCGTTCGGCGGAGGCCGACAAGGCAGTCGAACAGGTCGAGTACGCGCAGCAGTATCTCGCACAGAGCCGCAATGACCTGGGTGCGGTTGCTTCGGACATGTACCGCAATGGCGCAAGCAACTCCAGCCTGGGCATCTTGCTTCAGGACGACGAGTCAAACGATCTCTTCTACAAGGCAGCCACCATGAGCGCCTTGAGTGAGAACCGGTCCCAAACGGTCAGCACGGCTACCGAGGCCGAAGCCCTGGTATCAGCTTGGGAAGAGTACGCAGACACCGCGCAGAAGGCCGCTAAGGCCGCAGCTGAGAACTACGATGCGGCCGCGACCAAGGCCAGCTCCACGCTCACCACCTACGAGTCAGCGATTGCTCCGCAGAAAGAATTGCGTGACGAGCTCGTTGGACACCTCGCATTCCTGAAGGAACAGGAAGAGGAAGTAGTTCGCAAGCAGATCGCTGAAGCAGAAGAACAAGCTCAGGAGAAGGCGCTCCAGGAAGTCGTTGAGGCTCCAGCGGCTGAGAAGCCAGTCACGAAAGATGACTTGGCAACCATGCAGCCACTGGCTATCGAAGCTCCTCAGGAACTCGAATTTATCGATTCTGAGGAAGCCACGCCAAAGCCCCTGACTCCGAAGGTCATCGAAGTCGAGAAGGACGAGCCGAAGGCGCCGGAAAAGCCAAAGCAGACCGAGGCTCCGAAGGCACCAGAAAAGCCAAAGGAAACCCAGGCGCCAAAGGCCCCGGAAAAGCCGAAGCAGACTGAGACCCCGAAGGCTCCCGAAAAGCCCAAGGCAACTCCGAAGGCTCCCGAGAAGCCGAAGACCAGCCCCAAGGAAACCGAGAAGCCGAAGGTTCTCCCCCAGGCACCGGAAAAGCCGAAGGTTATCGAGGAACCAAAGCCGAAGCCTAAGCCAGAACCTAAAAAGGTCCAGCCGAAGGCACCAGAAAAGCCAAAGGCAACCCCTAAGCCTTCGCCAAAGCCAGAGGTGAAGAAGGAAGAGCCGAAGCAGGAGCAGAGTAACAACAGCAATTATTCTGCGGCGATCTCATGGGCCCTGCAGACGGCCAAAGACCCGAGCAAGCGCTACGTGTTCGGCGGCAACGGGCCAAACGTTTTCGACTGCTCTAGCTTCTCGCAAACTGCATTCGCCAAGTCCGGGATCAGCTTGCCACGTACTTCCAGCCAGCAGTTCGCCAGCGCTCCGCAATATGTCTCGCTGAGCCAGCTTCGCCCAGGTGACCTCGTGTTCTCCAGCTCGAATGGCGGAGCTTCGTTCTACCACGTGGCCATCTACATTGGTAACGGCCAGGTAGTCCACGCTCGCAACCCGAACGCCGGCATCACGGTGACTCCGCTGAGCTGGGTCAACAACATGTATCCGAAGGCAGCCCGCTACTAGGCAGGCGCGACCTCGAGAGAAAAAATGCTCCGCAGCCAGTTGGCTGCGGAGCATTTTTCTTCTGCGTCTCCTGCAGTGCGCTTAGGACTAGCGTTCTCGGCGCTACTCAAAAATATGGCCCGGAAGGAACATCTCCTCCCGGGCCATATTGAGCTGCCTACTCGGCTCCGGTATCGAAATCCTTTCGATTAGCGAGCCGTGGATCATCCCCGTCCGGAACTACCATCACCGGGCCCTTCGAGTGGTGCAAGACCCCTTGGCTGGTGGAGCCAAGCAGCATGCCGGCAAATCCACCGCGTCCGCGTGAACCGGTTACCGTGAGGACGGCATGTTCGGACTCGCGAATCAGCACCTCCACAGGCGGACCGGAGATCACGTCGGTCTCGACCTCAAGATTTGGGAAGTGCGAGTTGATCCAGCGGCGCCCGACATCCATTTGATAGCGAACGTCCTCCAGCACCGCTTCCTGGTCGACCGTGGCGGGCATCCATGCGAGTGCCGCCGAAACCGGCGAGACCGCGCATACCACGCGGAGCTTCAGATCCCGGGCCAACGCGGCTTCCGCCGCCGCGAGCACCGCCGAGCGCGCGCGCTCCGAACCATCCACACCAACAACAATCGTCTGGCGCTCGGGCGCCTCCTCTAAGGCCTGCTCCTGCTCCTT
Organism: Glutamicibacter sp. BW80; assembly: GCF_002332385.1. Taxonomy (NCBI): domain Bacteria; kingdom Bacillati; phylum Actinomycetota; class Actinomycetes; order Micrococcales; family Micrococcaceae; genus Glutamicibacter; species Glutamicibacter sp. BW80. Next base: position 299,998 of record NZ_NRGV01000031.1, read on the forward strand.
GGCCATGGACAATGGCACCACCACAGTGGGGCACTTGGCGTGCGCCGGCAAAGCCGAGGAAACCGATCCCAGAAGCCTGCCTACGAAGCCGCCACGGCCACGAGTGCCGACGACGACGAGCTCGGCATCCGCGCTCAGATCCAGCAGAACCCCAGAAGGATCTCCTGACTCGATGTAGGTGCGAATTGTTGCCTGGCTGCCCTCTAGGTCCGCGCGTGCTTGGCGCACGATGTCCTCGGCTCCGCCACGGATCAAATCGTCATCCAGCGTGGAGTATCCGGCGTCCATGGACGATGCGGCAAAAACGGGAATTGTGTAGGCGGACACGATATTCAGAACACTGCCACGGCGCACCGCTTCTCGTTCTGCCCAGCGCAAGGCGCACTTGCTCTGCTGGGAACCGTCAGCGCCGACGACAATACCCTCGATTTTTTCAGTTTCGACTGGTGCTTCGTCACTCATCAGACTCGCTCCTCATTGACCTGTGATGGCATTGGGTGTGACCCCTCTTACAACCAATGTACTTCCAATCTTCGCCCACAGTGTGAGTTGGGTCTAATGATTTCACGCTAAGCCTACTCAGCTATGAGATCGGTATGTGTCTATACCCAAAACGTCATAGAATTTTTACCATGCCCTCCACCACCAAAACTGTGTCTGAGACATCCTTCCCGGCGCGTGTTGACCGATATTTCAAAATCTCGGAACGCCGCTCAACTTTTGCAACCGAAGTTCGTGGCGGCATCGCCACGTTCTTCGCGATGAGCTACATCGTTGTGCTCAATCCGCTTGTACTTTCCGGCGCCGACGCGTCCGGCGGGGAACTCGGAATCCAGCGCGTAGCTGCCGTCACCGCATTCGTTGCAGGTATCCTGACCATTCTGATGGGCATCTGGGCTCGCCACCCATTCGCGATGGCCACCGGGCTGGGCGTAAACGCCTTTGTTGCGATTACGGTGGCGACGAATCCGGAGCTTACCTGGCCAGATGTCATGGGGCTGGTGGTCGTTGCAGGTATCGTCATGTTCCTGTTGGTCCTCACCGGCTTTAGAACCGCCGTGTTCCGTGCCGTTCCGGCGGGTCTGAAGACAGCAATCGTGGTCGGCATCGGCATGTTCATCGCGCTGATCGGTCTGGTCAACGCGGGCTTCGTTCAGCGTATCCCCGATGCTGCGAATACCACCGTGCCGGTAGGCCTGGGTTTCGACGGCAAGCTAATGGGCTGGCCAATCGTGGTCTTTGTGGTCGGATTGCTGCTGACCATGGCCCTTGTAGTGCGCAAGGTCAAGGGCGCTATCCTGATCGGTATCGTCGCAGCCGCAGCTTTGGCAAATATCTTCGAAGCCGTGTTCAACATTGGCGAGAAGGAAACGAGCACCTGGTCTTTGGTGGTTCCTTCGCTGCCAAGCTGGACACTGCCGGATTTGAGCCTCATCGGTCAGGTCAATCTCTTCGGATCATTTGAAAAGCTTGGCGTCACGGCGGCTGCATTGCTCGCCTTCGTGATTCTGCTGTCGATTTTCTTCGACGCCATGGGCACCATGGTTGGCCTGGCCTCCGAAGCGGGCGTCTTGGATAAAGACGGAAATATCCCAAATGTCGACAAGGTCCTTCTGGTCGATGCGGCTGGCGCCATTGTCGGCGGCGGCACCTCCAGCTCATCGGCCCAGATCTTCGTAGAGTCCGGCGCCGGCATCGGCGAAGGTGCACGCACCGGTCTAGCTTCGGTGGTCACTGGTCTGATGCTCATCGTGGCAATGTTCCTGACCCCGCTGATCCACCTTGTCCCTTTCGAAGCGGTCGCACCGGCTCTGGTCGTTGTGGGCTTCATGATGGTTTCCCAGGTATCTAAAATTGACTGGAATGATTGGGGCATTGCCCTGCCCGCGTTCCTGACCTTCACCTTGATGCCTTTCACCTTTTCCATCGCCAACGGCATCGGAGCTGGCTTCATCTCCTACGTGTTCATCCGCGCCGCGCAGGGCCGCGCGAAGGAAATCCACCCGTTGATGTGGGTTGTCGCGGCCGCCTTTGTGCTGTTCTTCGGTATCGGCCTGATTGAGAATCTCATCGGAATGTAACCGAGGCAGAAGCAACGCCGGCTCGGCACCGTAGAAATACGATGCCGAGCCGACGCTATTTAACCCAGATTTTTCATGAGGTCTCTGACGGTCACCGAAATCCACTACCCAGGATTCGCGGTGGCCGCTTCTGATTCCACCCATGCCAAAGAGCGCCGAAACACCAGCGCTGGGTGCCAGGCTCCACCCACCTGGACTGAAATGATCTTTCAAAACCGAAGAAACAACAGGACAACCGCCAATTCAAGCAGCCAGCTCACCGCGCCGCCACCGCTTCAAATCCCACACCGAAGCCCCATGACCACCAGGCAGCACCGCCAGCTGCAGCCAAGACACCAAATTGACCGCGAACATTGCCAGGTCCGCCCATGCCTGATTCGCCGCAAAAGACCAAAACGGCAGCTTGCCCAACCCCGTGCTCTTGAGCGTTTTGACCCGGTTCTCGCACCGGCCACGGGCACGATGCCGAGCATCAAGGAACGCCACGTTGAACCGCGGGCTATTGGTCAAGAACGCGGTCACCCGGTTGCCGTCCGTATCGAACAGGTTCGCTTTCGCCCCGGGATGCAACGGCTCAGCCCGCAGGTAAATCCTTGTCCCCGCCGGGTATTGCCTCAACTCCAAAACCTTCGTCGCATCAATCACCCACGCGTTATCTCGTTGACCACCATCAGCGTCCAGCGCTGGTTCCCAGTACTTCTTCTCATCGACCCACCGGATGAACCGCTCCTTGAGCACCGGCAAAGAATACGAGGTGGAGAACTGGAGCCCCAACGAATCCAGATGGTGCAAGAACTCACGAGATGCCCCAGCGCTATCGGTGCGGACCAGGATCTTCTCACCACGAAGGTTCCCGTGCTCGTCATAGAAATCATCAGGCAACTGAGCCAATGCCTGGCTGAGTACCTCGATATGCGAGGCGGCGGAATTAGCGCCCCGGTTTCCCGGGCGCAACTGCACAGCGAGGACTTCACCGGTGCCGTGGCCTTTGCCATCATCGGCCATGGCAATCATCGGTGAGAACCCGTACCCACCTTTATACGTCCCAGCGCTGGATTCCTTGTCAGAGTGGACATGCACTAGCGACGCATCCAGGTCGATAATCAGCGGAATGGCTGCCGTAGCCAGCCGGGCTGGAATCCGCGGCCCGGCCGCATTCCAGACTTTGGAGCGCAGGCGCCGGGTCATGGCGGCGAACCCGTAGGAGAAAACTTCTGGCTGTTCTTTGACCCGGCCCATGAATCGGCTAACCGTGGCATCCGACGCTACAGGACCAAAGAGTTCTGGTGCGGCTCGTAGCTGGTCAATATCTGTGGCTTGTTCACCACCGGCCGCCAAGAACAGGGCCAGTGCGCCGAGGATCTTGCCTGGACGGTGCGTTGCGGCGGCGGGCACGAACTGGCTGAACTGGTCCTCGCAGAGCCTGCGGAAGTCCACCGCGTTCAGGAAGCCGGTCAGCACCGACAACCCTGCATGGGAGACCAGAGATTGACCGGTGAGTTGGGTCGGGATAGCAGGAAAAACGTGGGTAGAATGGTTCACAGAAAAGGTGATCCTTCGAACGGGTATTTTGGAAGCTTAGACACTCCCATTTTCCCAGTTCAGATCACCTTTTCACCTTTTCATCTTTTAGGTCAGTTAATGACTGCCGTCGTCATGAAATACCCGGGTTAAAGCCACCGAGCGCGGGCTCGAGTGTGGTGCGTAGATCAGTTCCTGCGTACGCCCATCGTGCAGCGTCGCGGAAATCAGTTAACGATCAAAATCGCCAAACCGCTCAAAGATGCGCTCACGTCCGGTAATTCCGGTAATCACCGGGTAGAGGGTGAGCTGCAGAAAATCCACCAGTCCCGCATCCATCAGCCCGGTTCATCGACAGGCTGCCATGCGAGCGCAGCGGCATGGAGGATTCATTCTTCAACCTGCGCGCCACGTCTACGGCATCCGCGGACTCAAGCGTGCTGTTTTTCCAGCTCAGGTCGGTTTCGGCGTTCATCGTGGGGAGATGACGATTTTGGGTTGGGCTGGCATTTTGGCAACCCACGCGTCCGGGTCTGCCCAATCCGCCAGCTTAGAGGACATCATCGCGTAGGTGATGGCGCCGAAAACCAGCGCGTCGGCTGATCGCACAGACCACTGCGGTGTTCGATGCAGTTCGGGACCTTGCTTGCCCCAGCACCCTGCCCAGGGTTCGGTCGCGGCGGCAAACCCGTCGAGTGAACTGAAAACGTCAAACGCAGAGGTCATCATGACCGCCCCTTAGCTGAGTCGACCATGCATGGCACCTGTTCCCGCACCGATGGGCCGAGGGTACTGGCCTTAGTCCTCTGCAGTCCAAAGAACAAAGCCTCTGCACCCGTTGGGTAGCATGTGGGCTAAGGCAATTAGGCGCAGACGAAAGGATGAGGATGTCTCAAGGTAAAAAATGGATTGAGATTGCCGCAGGGTTGAAGAATCAGAGCATGCGAACCGCTTTGGGTCTGGTCCTTGCCGGTGCGCAGGAGCAGCTCAACGACTCGGCCCGGACCAGCAAGGACTTGCAGCGCTGGGCCAAGATTGGATTGCTCACCGCTCATGATGGCCGCTGGCAGCTGAACGATGAACTGCTCGATGATACCCTCGCCGCGGCGGTAGACTCCAACACCCAGCGGGCCGGGGTCATGCGCTACTTCACCGGCCCACGGCTAAATGCCTTACCCGCACGTCCGGCGGATCGCCTTGAAGTCATGCTCCATATCCGCGACCACGTGCTCTTCACCGGAGAATCCCTGCGCGAGGACCAGCTCAACGAGCGGTTGCGGGTGATCCATGAGGACGTGGCGCTGCTACGCCGCTACCTGGTGGACCATGAGCTGGTCCACCGCGATCTCGACGGAAGCCGCTACCGCCTGCCGGCTAGATAATCGGCGCGGCTCCGGCGGCGAAGCGCGCCACCGCGGAGCCTGAAACCAGTTGCGCCGGCAACGGAGCGGTACGCAGATTCTTTTCGAAACTTGCCCCGAGACTCAACGGTTCATCGCTGGCCAGGAAAACGATATTGCCGTACCGCCGCCCCTTGAGCATCGGCGGGTCGGCAATCATTGCCACGTGTGCAAAGACCGAAAGCAAGGTGGCTGCCTCGGCTCGGGCGCCTGCCAGATCGGCCGAGTCGCCACAGTTCAGCAGGTAGACGCCTCCTTGGTCCAGCACGCGTTGGGCCTGCTTGGCGTAGCCGATGGTGGTCAGCTCGCGCGGGGTTGTACTACCGGCGAACACATCGCGAATGATGATGTCGCGGCTGTCATCGCTGAGCGTGGGAAGTACCTGCCCGGCATCACCCACACGCAATCGCACCAGCGGCGCGCGAGGCACTTCGAAACGGGTACGCACCAGCTCGGCGAGCTTCGCATCGAGTTCCACCACGACTTGACGGGCATTCTCATAGGCAGCCGCCACCCAGCGGGCCATCGAGCAACCGCCCCCGCCAAGGTGCAGCACGCGCAGCTTGCGAGCACGACCGTCGAATTGTTCGGCGGGGAATCCGAAGGTAAATACCGGTTCCATCCAGCGCATGTATTCGAAGTCCAAATAACTGGGGTCATCGAGGTCTACGTGGGAAGAGGGAACACCATTGACTTTGAGGATAAAGCGATTCGCCCCATAGGGGTCCGGCTCGATCTCGGCCAACCCGGTATCGATCTCGTAGCTTCCGAGCATGACGTTGCTGTCGGTCTTAGCCATGTCGGCGCACCATCCGAACCTCGCGCAGTCCGGCCCAAGAGCCAACGAGCTCTTCGGAAGTTCCATCCGGGACGAATCCATGCTTGCTGTAGAAAGCGACGGCTCGCTGATTTCCCGCCAGCACCCAGACCAGAGCGTCACGCTTGCCCAGCACGGTGTCCATGAGATGGGCGCCGAGTCCGCAGCCGTAGTACTCTTCCAGCACGTAGAGCACGCCTAGTTCGATATCGACCCCGGTGTCCTGATCTTCTTCAATGGTTGGCGTGCCACCGGCCAAGCCAATGATCTTTCCGTCGCCGGATTCAGCGATCCAGAATTGGGCTCCCCCGGCCAACCCACGTTCCCACCAGGCCAGCTGCTGCTCAAGCTGCGCTTCGTGGTAGGCGAAGAACTCTTCGTCGCGGAAGCCCGAATAGGCTTGGCGCCAGGCCAGCAACTTCATTTCAAGGGCCGCCCGCAAATCATGTTCTTGGGCTAGTCGGATTCGATATTCGTTCAAAAGTGACACATACATACAGTACGTCAGCGAGGCCCCCTGCGTCGCTAAGCACCACTGCCCTCCTACTTAAGGACTATTGCTTGTGGCCGTGGAGTTTGAAAAACTGCCTAGATAGTTACTTAAAAGACTGAAGCGAAAGGGTGGTCACTGGTGGATCGGAACGAAAAGTTCGCGAACTTTACCGGCGGCGTCGTGACAGGCCTAACGCTGGTCGTCTGCCTGTCCCCGACGTTCTGGATCATCTGCTTCGGATCTCTGCTTTTGATTGTCAGTTTCAGCCTGCTGGCCAAATTTGAAGGCATCTGGGGGCCAACCACCGCCAAGCACTGGTACTACATTCTTCCCATGATCCTTGCTCCAACGATCGGGGGCCTGCTGCGCGAAACAGGTTACGCATTATGGCTCGGAGCCATCGTCGCGGTGCTCGGTGGTTTTGCGACAAACTTGCTCGTCCGGCGTTTCCCGCCGTTCAAGATTCCGGCTTCCTCGGTGGCGAGCCAGTACTCCACCAGCTCGCTCTCCGGCTAGATCACCCGAGCAATGGCGAATCCGTCCCAGCCCTTGGCCCCGACGGTCTGCAGCGCGGTTGCCGAGACCCGCGGTGAATCGCGCAGCCAGCTGAGCCCTTCTTGCACGCCCCGCACATCCGCCTCGTTTGCCCCGTGCTCGGCCGCGTCGTCGAGCACCGCACCACCGCGAATGACGTTATCGAGGATCAGCACCGTCCCGGGACGCGAGAGTTGTAGGGCAAGTTCCAAGTAGCTCACGTTATTGCGCTTGTCTGCGTCGATGAAGATCAGTTCAAAGGGTTCGGTGCCCGCGGCGATCAGATTCTCAAGCGATCCCTTGGCTGCACCGAGTTTGATCTCAACCCGCTCCGAAAGACCGGCACGTTGCAAATTCTCACGGGCGATAGAAGCATGCAGGGGCTCAAATTCACAGGAGATCACCTGCCCGCGCTCACCCACCCCACGGGCAAGCCAGCTCGTTGAATACCCGCCAAGCGTGCCGACCTCAAGTACGCGCCGAGCACCGACTATCTCGGCCATCAGCTGCAGGAATTTGCCCTGAGCGGTGCTGACTTCGATTCGAGGCAAACCTGCGTCATGCGCGTGTTCTCTACCGGCCTCAAGTTCTGGGATTTCGAGCCCCAGCACCTCATTGAGATAGGTGTCGACCTCCGCGCTCTCACGTTCTGCAGAATGGCGGATCATCTCATTACTCCTCGCTGGACTCGATCGCCTGCTCCAGGCGCCGGACCTTTCCGTCCAATTCACCCGTATATCCCGGGCGAATATCTGCCTTGAGCACCAGCGAAACTCGGGAACCATACTTGCTTACGGCCATGGTGGCATCTTTGACGACAGCCATGACTTCGTCCCATTCGCCCTCGATTTCGGTGAACATCGAGCTGGTGCGGTTCGGAAGCCCGGAAGCGCGCACAATGCGCACCGCTTCGGCTACGGCGCCATGAACCGAGGCATCGGCGTTGTCGGTACTTGGGGCAACTGAAAAAGCTACGATCATATCTCTACTCTCCCACCGACGCTAGAGCTTGTCACGACGTTGCTGCGGCTATCCGCGTCGGGATGCCGGCACACGCCTAAAATGAGCATTATGGATTTCAGCGCCTTCTCTCGATACACCGCACTTGGCCTAGCACCGGACGCGGATCCACTCCTGGTTCGGGCAGAAGAGCAAAACAGCGATTACGAGTCCGGGCTGGTCTCTTTCGGCGGCCAGCGGTGGCGGATCCGAACGGCCCGCATCACCGATGCCAAACCCGGAGCGTTCCTCGCTTGCTGGACTCGAAACGCCGACGGGCGTACCGAACCTTTTAGCGCGGACGAGCAGATTTCAGGACTTCTGGTTTTTGTGCAAGACGCCGAGCATTTCGGAGTCTTCCGGTTCACCGCCGAACAGTTGCGCAATCTTGGTATCACCAGCTCGGAAGCGAAGCCCGGCAAACGCGGATTTCGGGTTTACCCCAGCTGGTGCGCCGAGTTGAATCCGCAGGCGCGACGCACGCAGCGAGCCCAAGCTGCGGCCTTTAGCGTACTTAGCTAGGCATCCCGGCCGCGGGCCGCCGCTGCCGGCGAGCGCCTGCCGACCCGTTTAGGCAGCCAGTCCGGTGGCACGCAGAGCGACCGCAGCCAAGGCGCCAACGAGCACCACCACGAGGTATGGGGCTTTGAAGACCAGCGCGATCGTTGCCGCGGCCAGCGCACCGATACGCGCGTCGATGACAAGTTCCTGCCCGCTGGTCACCGCGTTCATGGTGACCAGCGAGGCCAGCAGGGCAACGGTGAGGGTTGCTGCCACATGGCTCATCAACGGAGAATCAAGTACTTTTCGCGGCACAAAATAGCCGCAGATCTTCAGCGCGAAGGCCGCCGCGCAGGCGCCGAGCAGCCACCAACTCAATTCGCTCATGGCTTCTCCCGATCTACTTGCTGCAGGTCTCCGTGTTCGGTCGCCGGTTCGGCGCGGCGCCCGGTGAGCACCGCAAACGCCACCGCGCAGCCGGCGGTGATCAAAATTGGCACGCCGGGAACCGTCAGCGGCACGGCAAACGCGGTGACCACGGCCGCGGCGAAGGCGACGATAATCGGCTGGGCGGATTTCAGCCGCGGCCACAATAGTCCGAGGAACGCCGCGACCGCGGCTCCGTCGAGTCCCCACGCGGCCGGGTCCCCCATCCGTTCGCCGAGTAGGGCGCCAACGAGCGTAAACAGGTTCCAGAGCGCATACACGCCGAGCCCGGCGGTCCAGAAACCACGGTGCCGCTCGCTTTGGCTCGCCTGTCCAAGGCTTGTTGCGGTGGACTCGTCGATGGTGACCTGAGCCATCAGCGGAACCATGCGCGCCCCGGGGCGCAGGGTCTGCTTGAGCTGCATCCCGTACACCGCATTGCGCACTCCGAGCAGTGTCGCCGCAGAGAAAGCCGCCGAGGCGGCCCCGCCGCCGGAGATCACCCCGATGAAGGCGAACTGCGACCCGCCGGTGAACATCAGGGCGCTCAACGCCACCGTCTGCCAAAGGTTCAGCCCCGCGGCGATGGCCAGAGCGCCAAAGGAAATCCCGTAGAGGCCTGTCGCAAGCGCGATGGACAGGCCCATCTTCGTGGCCGGGGTCAGCCAGCTAGACGGTGTGGCGGGCATCGTAGCGAATCTTGTAGACACCGCGTTTGACCCGGGCTTGGCCAATTTTTACCTCGTCCAGCTGCTCCACGTGTTGCACATGGGTTCCACCGCACGGTTCGCTGTTCACTCCGGCGATGCTAACCGTACGGTGGCCCTGCTCATCGATCAGGGTGCTGATTTCGCCACCCCGGGAAATCAGCTCATCCACCCGCTGCTGCAGCCAGGCTTCCGCCGCTGCCCGCTCGGCTTCGTCGCCCAGCGGCAAGTCCACGCTGGAGGGGTCAAAATCCAGGCGTGACTGTCCCTGGAAATGCGAGTGGCCGCGGTGTTCCCAACCGCGCTCTTCCCCCGCAAAACCAAGAATATGCCCCGCGGTGTGCAAGGCCGCATTGCTGCGCCGGGTTTCGGCGTCAATGCTCGAAGTGACTGTTTCCCCGACGGCATGGTCTCCTGCGCCGTAGAGAATCACCGTTCCGCTTGCCGAGCGGCCCACATCGACCGCAACGCCGTTGACCGTGCCCCGGTCCTCCTGCTGCCCGCCGCCGCGCGGGTGGAAGATGTTCGGGCTCAGCGCAATCCAGTTCCCCGTCTCGTCGCTGCCCGAGCCGATGACCGTGGCTTGGGCGGTGAAGACGTAGGAATCGTGAAGATACAGCTGATATTGCGTAGTGGTTGTTTCGGTGCTCATGATTGCTCTAGTTCCTGCCGGAGTTCTGCCGGGCGGTTGCTGGTAATTTGGGTGACGCCTAAGTTGATCAGGTACTGCGCGTCGGCGGGGCGGTCAACCGTCCAGATCCGGGCGGTCAATCCACGCTCCAGCCACCTGCGCACCAGCGGCTCGTTGGCTCGGACCCAGGCGTTGCCAGGGCCAATGATACCGGCGCCACCGGCATCGATGAGTTCGATGCCCTCGGCCACCGAACGGCGCATGACCTCATAGAGCGCCGCGCGTCCGGTCTGCCCGCCGGCCATCAGCTCGGTGACGTATTGCGGATCGATCTCGGTCATCAGCTGGCAAAGCTGTGCACGATTGACCGTACGCGAGAGGAAACGGAGGCAGTCCGGCTCGAAGCTCATCAGCGTCACCTGGATCTGCCCCCTCCGACCGGCTTTGCCGGTTTGCGGGTCGAACCCGAAGCCGGCAAGCACCTTCAGCGTTTCCTCCTCCAGCAGGTGGCCAAAGGGGCTCGGATGCTTGAGCTCTACGGCCAGCCCGATGCCGAGGCCGCGTTCGTCGATGAGCTCAAGGAGTTCGCCAAGGCTCAGCAGCTGTTCATTTTCCGCCCCATACTCCGCGGGAACCGCTACCGGCATGTAGGAGGAAAAGTCCATGGATCGCAGTTCGTCGAGCGTGTATCCGGCCACCTCTCCGGTGCTATCCGAGGTGCGGTCCACGGTCGGATCGTGGTGGCAGACCACAACACCATCCCGGCTCAGATGCACATCGCATTCGATGCCGTCCGCCCCCTCATCCATCGCCTGCAGATAAGCGGCACGGGTATTTTCGGCATATCTGTGCGAACTGCCGCGATGAGCGAAGAAGAGCGTGTCCATAACCCCTACGCTACTGGTTTGCCCCTGTGGCGCACGTGATTAATGCCGTGCCGCGCACTGGGTAAAGTGGGGCGCATGCCAGAACTTCTCGATCAGCGCGCCCAGGACCTCCGAGGGATGAAGCGTGTAGCTACCCTGCTCTTCCTGCTGATGTGTGCCCTGTTCATCATCAGCGTGCTGTTCCAGGAGCTTGTCCCCGGGCTTAGCTACCTGAAGGCGGCCGCTGAGGGCGGCATGGTGGGCGCCGTCGCCGACTGGTTTGCGGTGACCGCGCTCTTCCGGCACCCCTTCGGACTGAAGATCCCGCATACCAATCTGATTCAACGGAAGAAGACCGAGCTGGGTGCCTCGCTAGGCGACTTCGTTCAGCAGAATTTCCTCACTCCGGATGTCATCTCAGCCAAATTGCGCCAAGCGGATCTGGGCCTGCGCGCGGGCCGCTACCTCTCCAGCGACCCGGGGGCGCAGGCCACGGCGGCACAGGTTTCCGCCATGGCTACCGGTGCCTTGAATTCCCTGGACGATGAGCAGGTGCTGACGGTGCTGCAGGTGCTGGCCACCGATTACATGGTCGCTCCCGAATGGTCCACGACCTTAGGCACGCTCGGCCAGAAACTCATAGATGATGGGCACCATGAGGCCGCGGTCGAATTGCTTGCGGAGCGGGCAGGTTCCTGGGTGGCGGACCATCCGGAGGTGTTCCTCGAGGTAGTTTCCGGGCGCTCCCCCTCATGGGTTCCGCGTTTGGTCGACGAGATGCTGGCGCAAAAGGTCCACCAGGAACTGCGTGGATTGCTTTTTGCGGTGGCCGGAACTAAGCGCCATCCGCTGCGGCTGGCGCTCACCGGCTGGTTGGCGGAATTCACCGTGGCAATGCAGCACGATCCCGAAACCATCAACAAGGTTGAAGGGTTCAAGCACTCGCTGCTCGGCGATCAACAGCTGCGTGAGCTGGCAATGCGCGGCTGGGCTTCGCTGAAGACCGGGCTGATCGATTCCCTGCAGGACCCGGCGTCCCCCTTGCGCAGCGCACTCCGTGCGGCAATCGCCACCTTCGGCGAGCGCCTGCAAAGCGACACGCAATTGCGTGGAAATTTGGAGGACCGCGCCATCGATGGCGTTGCCTCGCTCGTCGCACGGCACGGTGCGACGCTGGCCGGATTGGTCAGCGACACGGTCCAGGCCTGGGATCCGGCCGAGGCCAGCGAGAAACTCGAGCTGCAGGTGGGCCGGGATCTGCAGTTCATCCGAATCAATGGAACCGTGATTGGCGCGCTGGCCGGCGTGGTCATTTTCTCTGCCGGGGAGCTGATTTTGGCTTTTTCGAGCTGACCTGCCAATTCTTCCGTTCGTCACACCCGTTGATGCATCTTTCCATCGAGGCCGACAAGAGATTAGTATTCAAGCAGTCTCAATAACTGTCGAATAAGTATTTCTCACTATCGAACCGGCTGGCTAGAGTTGCCATGAACGTCGCTACAGCCTTCAGCGCGGATCGACGATCGGAGCATCCATGGAAACCAGACTTTTACGCTACTTCGTCGCAGTTGCCGAAGAACGCCACTTCGGCCGCGCTGCCGAACGGCTGCATATGGCCCAGCCCCCGCTCTCGCAGCAGATCAAGCAGCTCGAAGAGCAACTGGGGACCCAGCTTTTCATCCGCACCACCCGCAAGGTGGACCTCACCCCCGCCGGAGAGCTGCTGCTCACCCGCGCCCGGGCGCTGCTCGAAGAGCACCAGCAGCTGGCTCGTGACGTGCGCACCGTGGGCGCCGGGGCCAGCGGCGTTTTGCGCTTGGGCTCCACCGGCAGCGCCACCTACCGCATCATGCCGCAGGTCATTGCAGCGACCAGCGAGCATATGCCAGGGCTGCAGCTGAACGTCCAGGGGGAAATGCTCACCCCGGAAATGGAAGAAGCCCTCGCCGAAGGCCGGCTCGATATCGCGATCCTGCGCCCACCGGTGCACAACGAGGAGGTTGAATACTCCCTGTTGGAGAAGGACTTGCTCGCCGTCGCTCTGCCGGCCGGGCACCGGCTGGCTTCGCACGGGGAAATCGATATCGCCGAACTGCGCACCGAGGACTTCATCTGCTACCCCACCGCGTCGGCGGTCAACACCATTTTCGTTGAGACCTGCCGCAATGCCGGGTTCATCCCGCGCACCGCGCAGGTGGCCCGCGAAACCTCAACCTTGCTCACCTTCATCGCGGCGGGCCTGGGCATTGGCATGGTCCCGACCTCCAATTACCTGCCGCACAGCGAGCGGATCGTCTTCCGGCCGCTGCGCAACGCACCGGCAGTGGATCTTGCGGTGGCGTGGAAGGCCGGCAACCAGGCTCCCCTGGTCCAGAACTTCTTGAAACTCTGCACCACCTTGACCTCCGTGGAAGGAAATTCCGAATGAAAATTGCGCGCATCGAAGCGATTCCCTACGCAATCCCCTATACCCACCCCTTGCGTTTCGCCAGCGGCGAGGTGCATACCGCGGACCACGTGCTGGTTCGCGTGCACACCGACGAGGGGATCATCGGCACCGCCGACGCACCGCCCCGCCCGTATACCTACGGCGAAACCCAGACCTCGATCCGCACCATCGTGCAAGACATCTTTGGCCCCCAGGTGATCGGCCTGGACATCTTCGACCGGGAAAAGATCCGCCAGATCATGGAGCGCACCATCCACAATCAGGTGGCCAAGGGTGCGCTGGACATCGCCATCTGGGACGCTATCGGCCAGGCTGCCAATACCCCGGTGCACAAGCTCCTGGGCGGCTTCACCGATTCGATGCGGGTCTCGCACATGCTTGGTTTCCGCCCGGCCCAGGATTTGCTCGACGAAGCGCTGCGCTTCGGCGAAGAGTACGGAATCACCACCTTCAAGCTCAAGGTGGGACGGCGCCCCTTGGCGCTGGATATCGAGGCTTGCCGGGTTTTGCGCGAGGGCTTGGGCGAAAACGTCGAAATCTACCTCGATGCCAACCGCGGCTGGACCGCCAACGAGGCCATGGAAGTCCTGCGTCAGACCGAAGGCCTCGGGCTGACGATGCTCGAAGAACCTTGCGACGCCAAGGAAGCCATGAGCCGGCGCCGCCTCGTCGAGCACTCCCCGATCCCGATTGTCGCCGATGAATCCGTGCCAACCGCCGGTGATGTCTCGCGCGAACTGCTTTCCGGCGGTGCCAACGCGATCTGCATCAAGACCGCCCGCTCGGGTTTCACCGAAGCCACCGAAATCCTGGGCCTGTGCACCGGGTTGGGCGTGGATGTCACCATGGGCAACCAGATCGATACCCAGGTCGGTTCGCTGGCCACCGTCACCTTCGGCGCCGCCCACCAAGCAACCACCCGCAAGGCCGGCGAGCTGTCAAACTTCTTGGACATGACCGATGACCTGCTTGCCGATCCACTGGTTATCACCGATGGCCGCATTTCGGTGCGCAACGTTCCAGGAGTCGGTGCCGCCATCGACGAAACCAAGCTGGCGCACTACCGCCAGGACTAGCAGTAGCCCACCCCAACTTTAGGAGAACCCATGTTGTTCCTTGCACGTATGGACGTAACTTTCCCCGCATACCTCACGGCCGAAGAGGTCACCGACTTCCAGGTCCGCGAGAAGGCCTATTCGGCACAGCTGCAGCAAAGCGGCAAGATGCAGGGCCTGTGGCGCATCGTCGGAGAGTACGCGAACCACTCGCTATTCAACGTCGAGTCAAATGACGAGCTTCACCAGATCCTCAGCGGCTTCCCGATGTACGCGCACATGAAAATCAAGGTAACTCCCCTGGCGAAGCACCCGAATTCACTGAGCTAGCGGCTTTTTAAGAGCCAACCACCGGCTCGTACGCCAGCCCACAAGTATTGATAGGCAAACAGTCTCAGTGTGCGGGAAATAAGTATTTTACACGCTATAGACCCTGCACTACATTGAATATCAATCGCACAGGATGATGGGGGTCACAATATGAATCTCCAGCAGCCACACCACACAAAGACAAGGGAGTCATCATGACCGCCGAAACTCCAGCAGAGGCAACAGCAGCCAAGTCGGGAAATGCCGCTACCGACAGCTTCCGCAGCTCCGGCAAGCTTGCCGCGATAGAGACGTCCGTTGAGCGCGTGAACCTCTTGGCGAGCAAGCTAGTCAAGGCCGCAAACGACATCATCCTCGAAGAGCGCGTGAGCTACGACGAGTTCAACGCCCTCAAGGCTTGGCTGATCAAGGTCGGCGACGATGGCGAATGGCCGCTGTTCATGGACGTATGGCTGGAGCACTCGGTGGAAGAGGTCGCTACCGACCACCGCGAAGGCAACAAGGGTTCCATCGAGGGCCCTTACTACGTGCCAAATGCTCCGGAGCAGGATTCCCCCGCCACCATCGCGATGCGCGAAGACGAAAAGGGCACCAACCTGCTCTTCCAGGGCCAGGTCCGTTCCACCGACGGCAGCGCGCTGAAGAACGCGAAGATCGAGCTGTGGCACGCAGATGAAGAAGGCTTCTACTCGCAGTTCGCTCCCGGCATCCCGGAGTGGAACCTGCGCGGCACCTTCATCGCCGATGCGGAAGGCAACTTCCAGATCAACACGATGCAGCCAGCTCCGTACCAGATCCCTACCGACGGTGCCTGCGGCCAGCTGATCGCCGCCGCCGGCTGGCACGCATGGCGCCCGGCCCACCTGCACCTGAAGGTCTCGGCCGAGGGCCACGAGCTGCTCACCGCGCAGCTGTACTTCCCGGGCGACGCGCACAACGATGATGACATCGCCACCGCGGTGAAGCCAGAATTGATGCTCGACTTGCAGCCAGCGCAGTCCGGCGACGGCAAGCAGGTCACCTACGATTTCGTGCTTGACCCAGTCAAGTAGGTCCTAGCGCACCTCCTCACGGCGGGGCTCCCGGCAACACTGCTGGGCACCCCGCCGTTGTCGTACAACGAACGTTGCGCTTGCCGCCCTGGCCAATGCCCAGGCAGAAGACCGCACGCCTTCGAATCCACCCCAGCAGCAACCGATCTCAAGGGAGAACATCATGATTGCCTCAACACTGATCAACCCTGCCGTAGCATTCCAGTCCGGAACCGTTGCGTGGCCCGCTACCGGCACTCGGGAACCTCAGAACCACTGGGCTTGGACCGGCTGGATGCCCGAGGCCGAACACGGCGGCTCAACACTAGCCGCCTAGACTTCCGTCCGCTGCAGCGCGGACGCATGCGCAAGGCCCCCGACAGCAAAGACGCTGTCCGGGGCCTTCCGCACATCCGCACCCGGTGCCCGGCAGCAGCGATGTATTGCCCGGGCTAAGCCTCGAGGAGTCCCATGGCGGTAAAAGCCCGTTGGTAGATCTCTCTGATAACCGCTTCCTTGCGTGCGTTGTACTGCATGGAGTGCTCGCCGGCATCGCGTGACAGCTCTGAGGCTTTTCGCTTGGCATTGGCGTAGAGTTCCCGATCGCCTGGATTCGCACGGAGCCACTCACGGAAGAGCCGATGCTTGATCGTCTCGGGACTGTCAAAACCGAAAACGTGGAGATTGCAGGCCGGGTCGAGATGGCGCAGGAACCGATGCCCAAACCACCAAGGTTCGCGCACCCTCAGCTCGAAACCCGCCCGTTCAAGCGCGGGAACATACGCACGCTCATCGTCTGGGTCGGCGACAATCAGGTCGATGTCGATAATGGGCTTGGCCGGGAGCCCGCGGACCGAGGTCGAACCAACATGTTCGATAGCCAAGGCCCGCCAGCCAAGGGCCTCCCGGACCCGTTCGGCAAGCAGCTGGAACTGTTGCGGCCAGGCATCGTTCCAATCGGCTAGCTCAACCTCTGGCGATGGGCCGGCCCCCGGAAGGTACGGCGATTGCCCTTCAGGAACAGGCGGTTCGTGGAAAGTGACGATGTCGATGAGCTTTGGCATGAAACCATTCTCGCCGATGGCCACCGGGCCTTGCGACGCGCAACCTAGTGCTCAAAACCCTCGCGAGTCAGCGCGGCAAGTTCGGTCCGGGTGGATACCGCAAGCTTCGCGTAGATTTTTGTCAGGTGATACTGCACCGTCTTGGTGCTGACAAACAGCTCCTCGGCCACTCGGCGGTTGCTTGCGCCCTCGCAGACGAGCTTGGCGACCGCCTGTTCCTGAGCGGTCAGCGTTGACCAGTCCATCGCTTCGCGGCGCGCCATGCCAATGCCGCTCGCCTGCAGTTCGCGGGTGCAGCGTTCAACGTAGACGGTGGCGTCCAGGTGCGTGAAGATCGACAGCGCACGGGTTAGCGGGGCAACGCAGTCCGCCCGCTTTCCCGCGCGCCGCAGGCACTGCCCGTAGGCAAAATCGATCCGCGCCCGGTGATAGGCGGTGCCAACGCCCTGGAAGCAAAGCAACGCCCGCTCGAAGGCCTCTCGCGCCGCATCGATGTCCCCCAAGGCCGCCAGCAGCATGCCGCGCACCCCGAGGAAGGCTCCGATGCCGTTGTTGTGCCCGGCCTTCTCCGCGGCCTCCAGCAAGGGGGCGATGAATTCTTCGGCTTCCTCCAGCCGCTCGCTGCGAATCAGCGCTTCGGCATACATGTCTTGCCAGGTCCAGAAGCCTGGTTCGTCGATGCCCTGGCTGCGGTCAAGGCGGAGGATGGGTTCCAGGGCCAGCAGCACTTCCTCGTGATTGGCCTGGGCGCGCGCGGCTTCGGCCCGCGCCATGCGATACGGCACCTCCATCACCTGGTAGCTGCCCACTCGCACCCACGATTTGGCCAAGTGGACCTCGACAAGTTCCGTGTTTCCCCGCAGCGCATGAATCTGCACCGCCGTGTACTGGATCAGCGGCCGCTGCACCTGAATCCCGAAGCGCTCCTGGATTGCTTGCGCCCCACGGACCGTCTCCAGCGCCTGATCCCAGTCGCCCACGAGGAATTCGGCCCGTGCCAGCCAGGCCTTGGCCCACAACGAGATTCGCAGCGAACCCTCGCTGAAGTCGGTGGAACTGGCTGCCGCCAATTCGTGGCGGGCCAGCTCGATCCGCCCGCTTGCCAAATACACCCAGCCGAGGGACATCTCTGCGCGTTGCCGCTGGGCGCCGGTGGGAAGCTTGCCCAGCAACTGAAGCAATACCCTTTCGCCTTCCTCCCTGCGGCCCATCATGGCCAGGCCAAGGCCCTGGATGGCAGCGCTTTCGATGGCCTGCGGACTGCCTGCCTGCGCGAGGCGCAGCGACTGTTCGGCCCAATCGAGAATTTTCTGGCCTTCGAGCTGGCAGAGGGAATGCAACACGCGGCGTTGCGAAATGACCGCCATCGTGTCGCCGAGCTGCAGGCGTACCGCGCTCTGCCAGGCGCTGGTCAACCAGCGGTTAGCGGTCTGCGCCCGGCCCTGGAGAATGGCGATGTACCCCGAAAGCACGTCGCGTTCGGCGCTGCTTCCCAAGCTTGCCAGCTGGTGGGAAAAGGTCAGCGCCCGTGGAATCTCTCCGGCGGCAACCACCGCGTCTACCGCCTTGAGCAGCAATGCCTCGCGTTGCGCAGGTTCAGGTGTCAGATGCATGGCACGGAAGAACGCGGTTGCCGCCGAGGACCATTCACCGCGCTGCCCTTGGGCCACCGCGTACCCCTCCAGTTCGCGCGAAAGCCCGATATCCGGCAAGAGGCTCGCGTCGGCTCGATGGCCCAGTACGACCCCGCGGTCTTCGGCAATCTCGGCAGCTGCCGCATGCAGGCGAATGCGGGTGCTCAACGGAATCTGATGATAGACGGCCATCTGGGTCAGCTCGCTGTCAAAACCCAGCCGCACCTTTCCGCTATGCCCCTGGGTGCGCGCCAGCGATGCATCAACAATCTGCTGGATGCAGGCCAGCGGGGAATCTTCCTTGGCAAGCCTGGAAATGAGGTCAATCCGAGCTTGGCGGCCAAGCACCGCGGCCGCCTCGACGAGCGCGCGGGCGCGCGGCTCCAACTCGTCGAGCAGCTGCTTGATATGCAGCGACAACGCGCGCGGCGCCGGCGGCCAGCGATCCCATTGTTCCCAGCTATGTTCCGGATTTTCCTGCGCCAGTTCGAGCACCGCATGCAGATTGCCTTGCGTGTAGCGCATCAGATGCTCGGCCGCCATGGACGGCAGCTCGATTCCCAGCCTGGTAGAGACGATTTCACGGGCCTGGGCAGCCGTCGGCACATCAACGTGCAGGACCTCTAGATCGGTGTCGCCTAGGAACTCACGTGTTTCGGCGGGAAGCATCGCGATGTCCTGGTCTCGCAGAACCAAGACGATAAGTACGCGTTCGGTGTGCAGCCGGCGCCAGGCGTAGCGTACCGCCTCGAAGCTTGCGGCATCTGCCCATTGGGCATTTTCGATGACCAGCACCCGGGTTTGCTCCGGATCCGCGCGCAGGTATTCCAGCAACGCCGGGCCGAGCTCTTCGCTTGGCCCGGGGTTTCCGCGTTCCAGCAGTGGCCCCAGAGCCGCGCCAGGGCGCCTGGATTCCCAGCGCGAGGCGGTAACCACGGTGACCGACGCCATGTTGGAACGGCGCAGCAATTGCTTTATCACGGTGCTTTTGCCGCTTCCTTGCGGTCCTTGCAGGACGGCCAGGGCGCTGCGCTGCTGCTGCACTTCGCGCAAAAGGTCGGCGAGCGCATCCTGGGCAACTTGTTGGCTCATTTATGCGTTCACCGACCTTTCAGCGTTGCCGCGTAGTTTCTCGCTGCGTCTCTACTTCTCTGCGTCCGCGGCTGCGAGCTCGACCCGCGCGGGCCGCAGCTTGGCGGTGATCTCGGAATTGCGCAACGGAACGCCGAGGGTGATCAATGCACCAACGATAGCAACCCCGGAGAAGACATAGAAAGCGACATGGTTTTGAACGCCGGCCGCCATCAGCAGCCCGCCGAACAGCGGCCCGAAGATGCCGCCCAGACGGCCGAACCCGGCGCACCAGGCCACCCCGGCGCCGCGGGCGGCGCTGTTGTAGTAATTGGACACGAAACCGTAGATCAGCACCTGGGTGCCGATGGTTCCCACGCCCGCCACGGCAACCAGCGCAAGCAGGATGCCCAGCGGCAGGTGCATGGTCAGCAGCACCATGGCCACCGCGGCAAGGAAGAAGGTGGTGCATACGGTGCGCTTCACGCCGAACCGGTCGGCGCCAACGGAGGCGATCAGCCCGCCGAAGATCGCGCCGGCGTTGAAGACCAGCAGGAAGGTGAGCGCGAAGTCCTTGCCGTAGCCGAACTGCGACATAATCTGCGGCAGCCAGGTGTTCAGCCCGTAGGTCAGCATCAGGCCGGTGAAGCTCATGAATCCGAGCAGCAGGGTCGGGAACGCGTACTTCTTGGAGGCCAGCGCACGGAACCCGATCTTGGTCTCTGCCGGTGCGGCTTCGGTGCTGCCGGCAACGGGTTCCAGTACGTGGATCGGGACACCGGTGCGGATCGAGACGCGTTCTGCTTCCGCGGTGCGGCCGCGGGCCATCAGCCATTCGGGGGATTCCGGGAGCTTGACCAGCGCCATTGGGAGCAGGAAGAGCAGCGGGGTCGCGCCGATCAGGAACAGGCCGCGCCAGCCGATGGCGTCGAGTAGGATGATGGCCAGCAGGGAGGCGAGCACGCCGCCGATGGGAACACCAGAGTAGACGATCGCGTTGTAGAAATTGCGCTTGCCCTTGGGGGCGAACTCGGCGACCACCGCACCGGCGGTGGCAACCAGTGCGCCCACCCCGATTCCGGTGGCGAAACGCAGGGCGCCGAAGGAAGTGACGTCATTGGTCAGGGCGGTCAGACCCATGGCCACGGAGAACCAGATAATTCCGGTGATCATGATCTTGCGCCGGCCCAGGTAGTCGCCGATGGCGCCGGCAACCAGCGCGCCGACCATCATGCCGGCCAGCGCCCAGCTGCCCAGCGCGCCGGCGGTGGTCGGGGTGACTTCTCCGAGCTGCGTCGGATCGCCCAGCAGCAGCGGAACGATGGTTCCGTAGACGACCAGGTCGTATCCGTCGAAGATCAGCGCCAGGGTGGCGATGGCCACGACCCAGCGGACCGTGCTTTGCTGTTTTCTGTTGCTGCTTGCTTCGGAAGTTTTCACGAGTTGCTCCATTTTCATTGGCCCGGGCGCACGTCATCGTGCGGGTATCAAGGCACTGGGAAATACCGCGGCGCGAGGGCGCGGCGTGGGAACCGTGGCCCGAAAGATCGTCGGGCGGCGGGTTTTGGAGGGCACACAGGCGGCGGGGATCCCGCCGCCTGCAAGCGCTCACTGGGTTCTGGGGCGTTGGCTAGCCGAGATCTCCGCCGGCCACCGCGAGGGTGGCGCCGGTGATGTAGGAGGCTTCCGCAGAGGCCAGGAACACGATCGGCGCGGACTGTTCGTCCAGGGTGCCGTAGCGCTTGAACAGCGTCGAGTCGACGGTCTGCTCCACGATGGCCTGATACCAGGCTTTTTCCTGTTCGCCGGTGGGCGCCGGGCCGCGCTTGACTACCCGCTCAGGGGCTTCGGTGCCGCCCGGGGCGGTAGCCACCACACGGATTCCGTGGGCGACCCCTTCCATGGCCAGCGCCGAGGTGATCGCCTTGACTCCGCCCTTCGCCGCCGCATAAGGCACCCGGTTCACCCCGCGGGTGGCCACCGAGGACACGTTCACGATGGTGCCGGAGCCGGCCTTGGCCATCTCCTCGAAGGCCGCGCGGCACATCCACAGGGTCGGGAAGAGCGAACGCTGGATTTCCTTGCTGATTTCTTCCGGCGCGTAGTGCTCGTAGGGCTTGGCCCAGATGGTCCCGCCGACGTTGTTGATGAGCACATCGATCCGGCCGAATTCATCCATTGCCGCGGTCACTGCCGCCAGCGCCCCCTCGTAGGTTTCGAGGTCTGCGGTCACGCTCAGCGCGTGCGCGCCGTGGGCGCGCAAGCCCTCGGCGACGTCGTGGATCAACCCGGCGCGGTCAACCAGAACCAGTTCCCCGCCCTCGGCGGCGATGCGCCGGGCCACGGACCAGCCGATGCCCTGGGCTGCGCCGGTGACCATGACGACCTGGCCGGCGAAGCGTCCGGGGTGGAAGGACTCGGGGTATCCGGCGGCTGCGGTCTCGTTGGCCGGGGCGTTGTCCGCGCTCACTAGCTTTGTTCCTGCGAGGCCGCGGCCATGGTGGCCTTGGCGTGCTCGTTGTGCGAGATGATCGCCGCACGGGCCGCCGCGATGTCCTGCTGCTCGAAGGCCGCGACGATGGCGAAGTGGTCGGCGTCCACCGCGCCGTCGATCCAGTGCTCCTGGCGCAGCACCTTTGCCATGAGCGCCGGAACCTCCAGGCGGGTGTAGGCCTGGAGCAGGTGTTCGTTGCCGACGCAGGTGAACAGGAACTCGTGGAAGGCGTCGTTGGTGACGGTGAATTCGGCGGCGTTGACAAACTTTTCGCCGTCCAAGGTCTTGCCCGCAAGCTCTGCGAGGACCTTGAATTCGCCCAGCTGGCCGTCGGTCAACTTGCCCATGGTCAGTTCCACAATGGCCAGTTCAAGGGCCATGCGGGCATCGAACTGGGCGCCGAAGGTTGCGTGCTCCTCGCCGATTTCGTAGCCGGCTGCCGGTGCCTGGGTGGGTTCGGCCACCGGCGCCGCGGCTTCCGCTGCCGGTGCGGCCTCCGGCACGACGGCCAGGGCGAACTTCTCGAAGTAGAAGTTCTGCGGCTTGATGCCTTCGCCTTCCAGGTGGCGGCGCACGCCCTCAACCATCGGTGGCGGACCGCAGAGGTAGATGTCCACGTCGCCCTCGGCCAGGTGCTGCGGCTCGAAGTGGTTGGTGACGTAGCCCTTCTTTTCCGCGGCGCTGGCCGGGTCGCCGACCACGGCATCGAAGCTGAAGCCCGCGATGCGCTGGGTGTAGGATTCGAGCACGTCCAGCTCGACCAGATCGGTATCGGTGTTCACGCCGTAGATCAGGTGGACCGGGTGCGGGTTTTCCATGCCGACCAGCTTCTCCAGGATGGACAGCAGCGGGGCCAGGCCGGTGCCGCCGGCCAGCAGCAGGGACTGGCGCTTGGGTTCGCGCAGGAAGAAGCTGCCCATCGGGCCGGTGAAGGTGATCCGGTCCCCGACCTGCGCGGTATCGCGCATGTAGGTGGACATCAATCCGCCGTCGGTGATGCGGATCAGGAAGGAGATGGTCTGGACCTCGGGGCCCGAGCTGAAGGAGTACGAGCGGGTCTGGCCGCCGGAGCCGGGAACCTCAATGTTCACGTACTGGCCGGGCAGGAAGGACAGCTCTTCGCGGTTATCAACCTCCAGGCTGAAGGCGTAGGTGGTCTCGGAGATGCGGCGGATCTCGGTCAGCGTCGACTCGAAGACGGTCGCGGCGGTCTTGGCCACATCCGAGGTGGTGGGGATCTGCAGCACGAGGTCGGATTCGGGGACCATCTGGCAGGGCAGGCAGAATCCCTTTTCGGCCTCGTCGTCGGTCAGCGCTTCCTCGATGTAGTCGCCGCCGTCGAATTTGCCCGATTCGCAGAAGGACTTGCAGGTGCCGCAGGCGCCGTCGCGGCAGTCAAG
This sequence comes from Glutamicibacter sp. BW80, assembly GCF_002332385.1. Taxonomy (NCBI): domain Bacteria; kingdom Bacillati; phylum Actinomycetota; class Actinomycetes; order Micrococcales; family Micrococcaceae; genus Glutamicibacter; species Glutamicibacter sp. BW80. The sequence goes on from NZ_NRGV01000031.1 coordinate 323,502, forward strand.
TGGGATGTTGATCCGGGCCTTGTAGGAGGCGTCGGCGACGGTTTCGCGGGGGCCTACTTTGATGAAGCGGGTGATCCCGTCCTCAAAAGCTAAGGCGACCTGGTAAGTCATAAGGGTGCTCATTTCAAAATTGTGCTGGTGGGGCAGCAGTAAGTTCTTTGCCGCGCTGTGCCGGGCTGGCTCCCGGCGCAGCGCAGGTCGGCCTGGATGATGCGGCCGAATTAGATGTGGTAGATATCCACGACGTGGTGGATGAAGTCGTTCTTCAGCACTACCTTCTTCGCGGTGATCACCGGCTGGGTGCCGGAGTAGTCGATCGTGTAGAAGGAGTTGCCGAAGTAGGTGTCGACGTTCTGGTAGCGGTAGTACAGCGTGAACCAGTTGAAGCGGACCTCAACCTTGTCGCCGTCCACGGCGACGATCTCCACATTGGTGATGTTGTGCCCGGTGCGCGGCTCCGGCAGGCTGGTAGCCGAGGAGCGGTCGGTCTTGATGCGGAAGACGCGGTCTTCCAGGCCACCGCGGTTTGCGTAGTAGATCAGCGAGATCTCGCGCTGCGGGTCCTCGGTGAGCTTGTCGTCGTCGGCCCATGCCGGCATCCAGAAGGTCGCCTCCGGGTGGTAGCAGTCGATCCAGCGGTCGAAGTCGCGGTCATCCAGGAAGCGGGCTTCCTGGTAGAGGAACTGCTCGACGTCCCCGGTGGTGACGGTGCCGTTGCTGGTTTGGGCCTCGGTCAATGCAATGGTGCTCATGTGGCTTTCCCTTCGGCCTTAGTTCTTGGTTTCGAGTTCGGCGGCCAGCGCCTTGCGCATGGTGTTCAGCCAGTAGCCATGCTGGATCGGGTACAGGCCCTCGTCCTCGGTGCGCGCACCGGAGGCGATGGGCTCCAGGCCGATCTTCTTGGCGTTCTCGTCGGCACCGGTGATCTGGTGCGCCGAGCCGCGGCTCATGTCGTTCCACTTGGCCGCGGTGGCCATGTAGGTCTTCTGGCAGGAGCGGAATTCTTCCAGGTCATCCGGGGTGGCCATGCCCGAGGCGTTGAAGAAGTCCTCGTACTGGCGGATGCGGTTGGCGCGTGCGGTGTCGGACTCGCCCTTGGGTGCGATGCAGTAGATGGTGACCTCGGTCTTGTCCACGGCGACCGGGCGGAACACGCGGATCTGCGAAGAGAACTGGTCCATCAGGTACACGTTCGGGTACAGGCAGAGGTTGCGTGAGACACCGATCATCCAGTCGGCCTTGGCCTCGCCGTACTTGGCGACCAGCTCATCGCGCTTCTCGGCCAGCGGGCGGTTTGCGGCGTCCAGCCATTCGGTCCACAGCAGCAGGTGGCCGTTGTCGAATGAGTAGAAGCCGCCTTCCTGCTTGTCCCAGCCGCCGGCATCCATGGTCTTGGTGTCGTTGGTCGATTCGCCGGCGCTGCGGCGAGCCTGGGTGGCGGCGTAGTTCCAGTGGGTCGCCGAGACGTGGTAGCCGTCGGCGCCGTTTTCCGCCTGCAGCTTCCAGTTGCCGTCGTAGGTGTAGGTCGAGGAGCCGCGCAGCACCTCCAGGCCTTCCTCGGACTGGTCGACGATCATGTCGATGATCTTCGCCGCTTCGCCCAGGTGCTCTTGAAGGGGAAGGACGTCGGGGTTCAGCGAGCCGAAGAGGAAGCCGCGGTAGTTCTCGAAACGGGCGACCTTGGTCAGGTCGTGCGAGCCGTCCTTGTTGAACTGCTCCGGGTAGCCGGCGCCGCGGGAATCCTTGACCTTGAGCAGCTTGCCCGAGTTGTTGAAGGTCCAGCCGTGGAACGGGCAGGTGAAGGTGGTGCGGTTATCGGTCTTGCGGCGGCAGAGCATCGCGCCGCGGTGGCTGCACGCGTTGATGATGGCGTTCAGCTCATCCTGCTTATTGCGCGAAATGATGATCGGCTGGCGGCCGATGTTGGTGGTGAAGTAGTCACCGATGTTGGGGATCTGGGATTCGTGGGCCAGGTAAACCCAGTTGCCCTCCCAGATGTGCTTCATTTCCAGCTCGAAAACTTCTTCGTCGGTGAAAATGTTTCGGTTGGTACGGTATACGCCGGTCTCTGGGCTGTCGACAAGCGCGTTGTCGAGCACCTCTGATACGGCGTTCAAAGTCTCGGTCATGATGTGCTTTGCTCCATCCTTCATCTGGGCCCGGGAGGGCGCAACCGCTCGAGGCGGCCATTCAAGATCTCTATCCTGTCAGGCTGTGCGCACCGTCACACTAGGCATCTGCCTAGGCTTAGCCCAGGCATCTCAACTATGAGTTTTTGCATATCAATGACGGGGCTTTAAGTATTTGTCGTTCGCCTGTGACCTGCGTAACGTGGGCAGACGTTGCGGTCAGCGAAACGGGAGCCAGGTCATGCCAGAAGAAAAAGCGGTCCAACCGCGTGGGTTGCGCAGGCTCGGAAATGACATTTCCTTTTCCGCAATTTGCGCCGGATTCATCGCCATGGCCGTGTCCTACGCCGGCCCGATGCTGGTGATACTGCAAGCAGCCCAGCGCGCCGGGCTCAGCGAGGCGCAGAGCAGTTCCTGGGTATGGGCGGTCTCGGTCGGCAGCGGAATCACCGGCTTGCTGCTCAGCCTGTTCACTCGCCAACCAATTATCGTCGCATGGTCCGTGCCGGGAGCCGCCCTCTTGCTGACGGTCCTCGGCGACTACAGCTATTCCGAAGCCATCGGCGCGTACCTCGTGGCCGGGCTGCTTGGGTTGCTCTTGAGCCTCAGCGGATTGCTGGGTTGGCTGCTGGCCCGCGTGCCGAAACCCGTTTTGGCCGCGGTGCTCGCCGGGGTGCTGCTGCCCTTTGTGATGGAGGTGGTCCAGGCGGTTCTTGATGCGCCGCTGATCGCCGGCGGCCTGGTGGCCGCCTACTTCCTGGCCCGCCGCTGGTCTCCGGGCTACGCGGTCCCGCTAGCGCTCTGCGCCGGAATCGCGCTTGCGGCGGGTTCTGGCCAGATTTCGAACGCACCGCTCTCGTTCATGCTCACCACTCCGGTATTCACGGTTCCGGAATTTTCGCTCTCCGCCATCATGGGCATTTCCCTTCCGCTGCTGATCGTCACCATGGCAGGCCAAAACGGTCCGGGCCTGGCCATGCTGCGCAGCAGCAATTACCGGCCAAATGATCGGCTCCTGCTCAGCGGGGGCTCGCTTGCGAGCATTCTTTTCGCACCCTTCGGTTCGCATGCGATCAACCTTGCAGCAATTACCGCAGGGATCTGCACCACTGCCCAGGCCCACCGGGATCCGGCGCGACGCTATGTGGCGGGCATTTCATGCGGCGCGCTTTTCATCTTCTTCGGGCTGTTCAGCCAGACATTTTTGCAGCTTTTTGCGGCGGTGCCGGCCGAGCTGGTCATCGCTGTCGCGGGCGTGGCCCTGCTTCCTGCCATGCAGGGATCGATGCAGGATATGTTTGACGGCCCGGCCCCCGGGGCGGCAGAGGCCGCGATCTGCACCCTGATCATCACCGCGTCCGGGGTGGCGCCGCTGGGAATCGTCTCGCCCTTCTGGGGCATCGCAGGAGGCACCCTGTGCTACCTGGCGCTGCACAAGCGACGCCCAGCCTACTCCATAAGGAATCCAAATACGGCCGTGACCTCCGGTTAGTTCCACCCCGCAGTTGCATCCCGGGTTTCCACATAGCGCGCATAGATCTCGGGGCGCGGCTCACCCTGGTAGCGGGTGGACTCCGCGACGTTCCAGACCGGTGGTTCTTCTTCTCCGCTCAGCGCCCAGGCGGCCTGCCGCGCGGCACCCAACGCCACATATTCGGCAGTCTGCGGAACATCGACCGCTACGCCAAAGATCTGCGGTGCGATGCGGCGCACCGCTTCGGACTGCGCGCCGCCGCCGATCAGCAGAATGCGCCGGGTTTCCACGCCGGTGGCGCCTTCGAGGGCAGCGACCGCGTCCTTCATGGAACACAGCAACCCTTCGACATATGCACGGGCGATCTGTTCACGTGTGGTCGTGGTGCGCAGCCCATGCATCAGCCCCGTCGCGTCGGGCCGGTTCGGGGTGCGTTCCCCGCCGAAGTATGGCAGCAGCACCGCTCCCCCGGAGCCGGGCTCCGCGGCCAGCGCAAGGTCAGAGAATTCTTTTTGGCCTACACCGAGCAGCCGGGCGCCAAAATCGAGTACCGGAGCGCCGTTGAGGGTGCAGGCCAGCGGCAGGTACCTATTCGTGGCATCCACAAATCCGCTCACCATCCCGGTGCCATCGTGGATGCTGTGATCCACCACCGCGGAGGCCACCCCCGAGGTTCCCATGGAGACGCACACGTCCCCGGGCTGCAGATCCAGTCCCAGCGAGGCGGCCATATTGTCTCCGGTGCCGGCCGCAATCTTCAGGCCCGCAGATGTTTCACCGACTATTTCATTTGCGGCCGCGAGCCGCGGCAGTGCCACCGGCTTGCCGAGCGCCCGGCGCGCCACCTCGGGCAGAAAACGACGCTGCGCGGTCGAGTAGTATCCGGTGCCCGAGGCGTCTCCGTGGTCGGTGGTCGCTTCCTTGCGTCCACCCAGATGCCAGGTCAGATAGTCGTGCGGGAGCAGTACCCGGGTGGTGCGGTTCGCGTTTTCCGGCTCGTTCTCGCGCAGCCAGCGCAGTTTCGAGGCGGTCAGCGAGGCGACCATCACGCTGCCGACAAGTTGCGCGCATCCCCGTGCTCCGCCAAGCTCGCCGATCAGCTCCTGCGCCTGCCCGGCGGAGGAGGTGTCATTCCACAGCATGGCCTTACGCACCGGAGCACCGTGCTCATCCAAGGCAACCATGCCGTGCTGCTGGCCGGCGACCGAGAGCACGGATGCCCGCTCGAGCAGCCCCTCGGTGCTGGCTTCAAGGGCCCTGATCCACTCAGCCGGATCCACCTGGGTCCCGCCGGGGTGAGGCGCGCGCCCCGAGGCTTTCACCTCGCCGCTCTGCGCATCAACGAGCAGCGCTTTGCACGATTGAGTCGACGAGTCGATTCCCAAGACATAAGTCGATGGCATGGCTAGTCCTTCGGTGAGCTTTCGGCGAGATGGATAGTGAGGTTCAGCGACTTCAACAGGGCCAAGAGCTCGGGAGCCAGCTGGTCGTCGATGACGATGTCGTCAAATTCAGCCAACCCCATCACGTGGTAGAGCCCTGCGCCCTCGAATTTGCTTGAGTCAACGATCAAAATTTTTCGGCCACCGGTTTTCAGCAGAGCGCGCTTGGTCAGCGCCGCCTCGGCATCCGGGTGCAGCAGCGCCTGATTTCTCACCGCGGTGGTCGAGACGAACACCGCATCTGCGGTGAGCCGTTGAGCCTGTTCGACCACCACCGAGCCGAGGAAGGAATCGGTTTCTGCATAGTATTGGCCGCCCAGCCCCACCAACGCGATGGATGACTGGGCAGATACGGTGTTCATCAGCGCCAGCGAATGGGTAATGACCGTCGAGGGCCGGCGGCGTTCCAGATGCTGCCCCAACTCGCCGACGGTGGTGGAGTCATCCAGGGCAATGACCGCGCCCGGCTCAATGAGTTCGGCTGCGGTGCGCGCGAGCCGCTGCTTGGTGCGCGCGTTGAGGTGGCGGCGCAGCCGCACGTCGCGTTCGGCCAGCCGTGCGGTGATCGCTCGTGCGCCGCCGCGGATGCGCTCTAGGCGCCCCTCGCCAGCAAGGACATCCAGGTCGCGGTGGATGGTCATGGCACTGACCCCGAAGGCGTCAGCCATTTCTTCCACGCGCGCGGTGTGAACCTGATTGACGTAGCTGGTCAGCTCGTCGCGTCGACTCTCCGGAGGCAGCCCGCTGGATCGCATCACTGCTGATCTCCCTTCGGCAAGTTCATCATTTCTCACATCTTCGATGATAGATGCTGTGCTTGCACTCTCAAAACATCATGACCAAAACAATATTTAACAGAAAATCTGTTGAATTTGTTTATTTGGTGTTAGATTAGTGGCATCACGAGCGGCAGCAATGCCCCACGCAAAGGAGCGCCATGATCTCGGAACCCTCGAACCCAAGTCCACCCCCAACGACCAGGGGCGGCACCGGGTTGCTAGACCGCATGGGACTCCCGCGCCCGCTCTTCTGGGGCTTCATCGGCTTAACCCTGTTCATGATCGGCGACGGCGTGGAAACCAATATCCTCACGCCCTACCTGACCGGCGAACACGGCTTTTCCATCCCGCTGGCAGGAACCCTGATCACCATCTACGGGGTCGCGGTGGCCATTGCCGCATTCCTTTCCGCCTCGCTGTCCGATTTGTGGGGCCCGCGCAAGGTGATGTTCATTGGCGCCGGAATCTGGGTGGCCTTCGAGCTGCTCTTCCTGCTCGTCGCGCTGAACTCCTCCAACGTGGTGCTGATCTTCATCGCCTACGGACTGCGCGGCTTCGGCTACCCCTTCTTCGCCTACGGCTTCCTCGTCTGGATCTCCGCAACCGCCAACGCCAAACGCCTCGCGGTTGCCATCGGCTGGTTCTACGTGGCCTTCAGCGCCGGGCTGCCCACGCTCGGCGCGCTGACCGCGACCGCCTCGCTGGAAATCTTCGGGCTCAACTACTACCAGACCCTTTGGATCTCGCTGGCCCTGGTGATCCTCGGTGCCGCGGTGGCGTTGCTCGGCGTCAAGGAGAAAACCGGACGTGCCCCGCTGGTGGATAACCCGGAGCAGGTGTGGAAGACCATGAGCTTCGGGCTTCGCCTTTTGGTGAGCGACCGCAAGGCGTTGATGGTGATGCTCACCCGCACCATCAATTCGGTACCCACCTACGGCATGGCGGTCTTCTTCCCTGCCTTGTTCGTGGATCGCTTCGGCTGGAGCGTGGGCCAGTTCTTGATCCTGACCACGGTGATCTACGCGGTGAACATTCCCTTCAACCTCTTCTTCGGGGCCCTGGGCGACAAGCTGGGCTGGTCAAAGACCGTGGTCTGGTTCGGCGCGGTGCTCTGTGCGCTGTCCATGGCGGGGCTCTATCTGGTGCCCGCCTGGGCGGTAGACAACGGGATCGAACACGCTTATCTGCTGACCCTGCTGATCGGTGCGGTCTTCGGCATCGGCCTGGCCGGGTTCGTGCCGCTTTCGGCCATCGCCGTCTCGCTGGCGCCGGAGCATCCAGGAGCCGCGATGGCTTCCTACAACCTTGGCATCGGTGCCGCGGTCTTCGCCGGACCGTTGCTGGTCGCCTTGCTCTACACCACCCTGGGCGCCGCAGGAATGGTGTATCTGTTCGCCACGCTGTACTTGGTCGCGGCGCTGATGTCGCACTTGCTGCGCGGAACCCAACCCGGATTCAACGGCGTTCCCACCCCCGCCCCGCAGCGCGTCGCCTAAGGCGAGCGCTTGAGCAACTGACATTTCCCCCATAAGGAGACTGCGAATTCATGAAACTCTCTAATCAGACGCTGGCAGAAATCCCGCCAGAGGTACAGGTACCGGCCTATGACCGCAGCAAGGTTTCCGCTGGAATCGTCCACTTCGGCGTCGGCGGATTCCACCGCGCCCATCAGGCCATGTATCTCGATCGGCTCATGAACGAGGGCCGAGCCCTCGACTGGGGTATCTGCGGCATGGGAATCATGCCCTCGGACACGCGCATGCGCGATACGCTCAGCGACAGCGACGGACTATATACCCTGGTAGTCAAGAATCCGGACGGCAGCCGTGAGGTGCGGGTCATCGGTTCAATTATCGATTACCTGTACGCTCCGGATGACACCCGTGCGGCTATCGAGAAGCTGGCTGATCCCGCGATCCGCATCGTGTCGCTGACCGTCACCGAGGGCGGATACAACGTCAACCCGGTCACCGGGGAATTCGACCTGCAGAACCGCGCCATCGCCGCGGATCTGGCCGATCCGGAAAACCCGAAAACCGCCTTCGGCCTGATCAGTGCCGGGCTGAAGCTTCGCCGCGAGCGTGGCCTCGCGCCTTTTACCGTCATGAGCTGCGACAACATCCAAGGCAACGGCGAGGTGGCGCATAAGATGTTTGGCGCCTTCGCCACCGCGCTGGATGCAGAATTCGGTGCCTGGGTGCAGGCAAATGTTCCGTTTCCCAACTCGATGGTCGACCGCATCACCCCGGTCACCACGGACGCTGATCGGCGCGACGTGACCGAGCGCTATGGCATCGAAGATGCCTGGCCGGTAGTGTGCGAAGACTTCGTGCAGTGGGCGCTAGAGGACAAGTTCGTATCCGGCCGCCCGGAATTCGAGCAGGTCGGAGTCCAGGTAGTTGCAGATGTGGTGCCTTTTGAACTGATGAAGTTGCGTCTGCTCAATGCCACCCATCAGGGCCTGTGCTATTTCGGCCATCTGGCCGGATACCGCGCGGTGCATGATGCGGCACGCAATGAGCTCTTCGCCCAATTCTTGCTGCGCTACATGCGCACCGAGGCGCAGCCTACGCTGGCGGCCTTGCCCGGAGTGGACCTGGCCGCCTATCAGGACAAGCTGATCGAGCGGTACCGCAACGAGCACGTGGCCGACACGATTGCGCGGCTTTGCGCTGACTCCTCGGATCGCATCCCCAAGTGGCTCATGCCGGTGGTCCGCGAAAACCTCGCCGCCGATCGCGACGTGCGCCTTTCGGCCGCCATCGTGGCCAGCTGGGCACGCTATGCCGAGGGCACCGACGAAATGGGCGAGCCGATCCAGATCGTTGACCGTCTGGCTCAGGAAGTCTCCGCCGCCGCTGCGAAGCACAGCGAAGATCCCTTGGCATTCCTGCGCCAGCGAGACCTGTTTGGCGACGTCATCAACGATGAACGGTTCACCAAACCATATTTGGAGACCCTCGCATCCCTGCATTCACAGGGAGCGATTGCCACTCTGGAACGGATTATGGCGCAGAGCGCCGCCCGTTAGTTCGCCGGAAAAGAATCTCACCTTGCCGAGCGGCTCCCCATTAAGGAGCCGCTCGGTCATTTTGTACCCGAAATCCTTGGAACCGGATGAATGTTGCTAAACTAAAGTGACACTTTAGTTTAGGAATCGCTATGAATGATGGAATCTTGCCGGTTAGTACGCGCCCACGCAGCGTGGCAACCCATCACAAGGTCTTGGACTCCACCAATGAACTACTCCGCGACACGGGTTTCCGCGGGATTTCGATTGAGCGCATCGCCGAGCATTCAGGCGTCAGCACCGCGACGCTGTACAAGCACTGGCCCTCCAAGAATGCAATCGTTGCCGAAGCTTTCGGACGTGTCGCAACAAAAGCGCTGAAGATCCCCACCGACGGAGACCCCTTGGCGAATCTCATCGACTGTACTGTCGAATCGTTAACCTTCCACAGCATCCAAAGCGGGCGCGTATTCTTTCAGCTGCTGGCCGCCTGCTCCTTGGAGCCGCACGGCGCCGCGTATTTCGAGCAGTTTTATCTAGCTCCGCGGCGTAAAACTCTCAAACCCCTCTTTGCGCGCGCACTCGCTTCGGGCCAGTTGGCCGAAGGCCTGGATGTCGACGTTGCCATGGACGTGGCCTTTGGTGCAGCGGTGTTCCGGCTGATGCGCGAGGCCGAAAGCGTTGACCTGGCCTCCATTGAAGAAACCGTCCGCTGGTCCGTGCGAGGATTATTGGCTGAGCAGCCCTAGGAGCATCACGCACACGACCCATTCGCTACAACACAGAAGAGATCTCGTGGCACACGCCAACAACTACGTCGCCGACAAACTCGGCTTCACCACCGCACTCATTGGCCTTTGCCTCATCGCAGCACACTCCGGCACGCCGTCACCGATCTTCCCGCTGTACTCCGAGCAATGGGGACTGTCTTCCCTTGAAGTCAGCAGCGTCTTCGCCGTATATATCTTCGGTTTGTTGGTTACCCTGCTGACCTGCGGGGCACTGTCCGATCATATTGGACGCCGTCCCGTCGCCTTTAGCGCGTTGCTGATTGCCGCGGCTTCGATGCTCGTCATGGCATTCGCCGATTCATTGAATGCGCTGCTGATCGCCCGGATCCTGCAGGGTATTGCCTCGGGCCTCGGATTCGGCACCCTGGGCGCAGCCTTGCTCGATTACTCCCCCGCCTCGCGCCACCGGACCGTCGCCATGCTCAACGGCGCCGTGCCACCTGCGGCAATCGGCCTCGGCGCCCTGCTCAGTGGCATTCTCGTGCAGTTCGCACCGCACCCCTTCCAGATCCCTTATCTGGTGGTCGCCGCATTGTTGATTCTGGCGCTGATTCCGGCGAGCTTGCTCAAGGAGCGCCACCCACGCCGTCACGGTGTATGGCGTTCGCTCATCCCCTCGGTAATGATCCCCAAGGAGGTGCGCCGCGAGTTCCTCGTCGCAGTCGGCGCATTGCTCGCCAGCTGGGCGCTGGTTGGAATGTATCTGGGATTGGGCGCGAGCATCACCAAAACGTTGATGAATATTCAAGCACCGACGTTGAGCGGCCTAGCCATCTTTGCGCTGACCGGCGCGAGTGCGGTGCTCGGCGCCGTCACCTTCCGGTTCGACGCCTTGAAGGTCATGACCCTTGGATGCATCTCGCTGATCGTTGGATCGGGCGGGCTCGTACTAGCTGTTTACACGGAAAACACGGCGATCTATTTCATCTCCAGCATCATCGGCGGCATCGGCTTGGGCGGCGCCTTCCAAGGTGGGCTTCGGACCCTCGTGGAGAACGTCCCCACGCTGCAACGCGGCGGCACGCTCTCCTCGGTATATCTGGTGAGCTACTTAGCCTTCGGCCTGCCCACACTGATCGGCGGACTGCTGATCCCAACCCACGGACTAAAAAACGTCACCTACGGCTACGCCGGACTAGTTGTCCTGCTCTCTGTCATTGCCCTGGCATTGATCGCCGGAACTTCCAGGAAGAGCAGACCGGCAGCTTCCGATTCAGAACGAAAAACAACCGCAGGATGTNNACATCCTGCGGTTGTTTTTCAGTTTCGGACTATTTGCGCTTCCGCGGTTTCTCCACAACATCGGTGTCGATAATATCCGGGTCATCCAGCTCAAGCTGGCTTGGAGCCACGGTATCGATTCCCTCGAACGCTACCGCCGCGTTTTCAATAACCCGCTTGGCCAGATAGCGGTTGCCGGCCCCGCCGATAACGGCCCCGATGCCGAAAGGCACCAGCCGGCCAAGCATGCTGGCACCTTGGGTGCCAACGATCTTGCGAATGAACTTCTTCTGCAAGCTCTTCTGCGCCGTGGCCATCAGGCTCGTTGACTTGTTCGAGCCAAATGATCTTGCCCAGCCCTTGACCGGTCCGGAGCCGCGACCTGCCGCCTGACTGGTCAGTGCCGAAATCATCGAACTGCCTTCCTCGCCCATCAGCACGCCCATGACCAGCAAGCGCGATCGGTCCGGGTCGTCAATGGCAATGCCATGAAGTTCGGCCAAGGACTGCGCATAAAGCGCAGAGGCTTCCAGGAACCCGATCGTGGCGGCCAGCGAGAGCCCCAGCGCTACAGCGGTACCTACCGCCGGCACCGCCGCGGTACCACCCACGGCAGCTCCAGAGCCGGTGACCACGACCAAATAATCGCGTTCAACGATCTTGGCCAGCTCGGCCGCAGATGCCTGGGGATGTTTCGCGCGCAATCGCTTGAGATATGCAAGGACCAACGGCCGCTGCACACCGACGCCCCGCATGATGGCGTCTTGGACGGCCGAACGAGGTTTGCCGCTCGAGTCTATGAATGTCATCGAAATGGGATCTTTGCTCATGATAATCCCAGACTAGTAGCTCCAGCCTGATAGTTCCCGGGAAAATGCCGGATTCTCGCCGCGAATTATCAATACCAAGCCAGAACCGAGCTTTTCCTTGATACGCTCGCGTCGCGGCGCAAGAGGTGGCCTATGAAGAATGCGCAGGCCACACGTTATAACCTGGCACTGGAAAAGGCCGGAATGCGTGAACGCCAGGTCTGTTTACTCGATTAAAAAGCCTTCGACCAGAATGCGATCGCTCTGCGCGAACGAGCGGGGAACATCTCCATACGAGCTATCTCGTGGTGCATCGCTAAGTCCGCGACGAAGTTCCAGAATACTTCCCTGCCAGAGCGACCGCACTGGGGCAAAGCGCATTTCTTGGGAGCTTCGCAGCTGTACCCGCGATTCGCCGATTTCCAGGCGATGCGCTCTAAGGCAGACCCGCAGGGGTTGTTCCTCAACGGGCACCTGCGGCAGCTGTTGGTGGAAGAAGTTTAGAACTGAATATCGGTCCAGATCAGGGCGGGAGCCGAATCGTTGATTTGGGCCGGGCCGTCGATAGTTTGCGCTTGGAGCGGTGCACGGTCCCCGATATGCCCCTGGCCAAGGACCTGCCAGGCGCTACTTGGAAGGAGATAATTTCCCGAATCGCTGAGCGCCTCGGGACGGTCGGCTTCATGCAGCAGCGCATCCCGCGCGGCCAGCGAGGATGGCTGCTGGCCTAGGGATCCGGCTAAGACATACGGGCTTTTTCCGACTCCACGGGTTTTTATCCCCTGGTCATCGCGCAGGTATTCTTCGCCGCCGAGGTAATCGGAGATGACTCGCAGCTGGTCGAGTTGGCGCGCTTCGGCAAAGGAATAGCCGCCGGAAGCGTCGTCAGTTTGCACGGCGAGCACATGAACGTGCTTGCCGCGGTACTCGATCGGGATATCCCAAAGCCCACTGCTCATCACGGGAATTGAAGCCGCCAGTGCGCCACTCAATCCAGAATCATCGAGCCTGCTCTCCGGGACGGCGGACCATTTCAGCTCCGATATTCCGGTGACTGAGTCTTGGTCAATCTGATATTTGGAAAGGACAACGACGGCGCCTTGGCCTTCGAAGTTGCCCTGCCCCCAAGCATCTTCTGGGCCGCCGACAATCCGGTCCCCGTTGAGATCAGCACCGCTTGGTTTGCCCTTGTTGCCCGGGCCTAGGTAAACGTAGTCGTATTCAACGTCCCGCCGGGAGTCCTCTGGATTGTTCAGGTAATGATCCTGGAACGCCTGCACGGCTTGTTCGTCTGCGTCCATCCCGGTAAGCACCACGAAGTCGGCATTGGCTGCGGTGATGCTGTCCGCTGCCTGCGCGGCTTCGCGGTCATCTCCCTGCATGAGGTCTGCGGAGAGCTGCCCCGGAACATCCCGAGTCATCTCGGTGGCTAGCGTGGCTACACGCAACGATGTTTCAGACAGCCCCTGGCTCGGCGCGGGGTTGGGGTCTTGCGCGTCCCAAGGGGCGGCAATAGCGCCCGTGGCGGGAAGCACTAATAGCGCTCCCAAACCTAGACTTGCCGTTCCTACTAAGACTTTGCGCACTCTGCAACCCTACGCCGAATCAGCACTCATAATCCAGCACCTTAATCGGATTGTGATGCCTGCGCCGCGGTGGCCCGCGCGTTCGCGGCCAGTATTTCCTCCATATATGGTGCCCGAACGTTCGGTGAGATCCGCGCATCCACCAGACATATTCCCTTCGCCCCCTGATCTACCCACTGCCGAACCTTGGAAAAATCGGCCACCGAGTCGATGCGAAGCCCCGTTGCGCCCACTGCGGTGGCGAGTGCCGCGAAGTCGACAGTTGGGATGAGCATAGGATCCTCGTGCAGGCCAATGGAACCGTATTGGTGGACCTCCGCCCCGTAGGCTGAGTCGTTGTAGATCACGATGACTCCGCTGCTGATGGTGCGCACGATCGATTCGAGATCGGCTAGGCCCATCAGGAATCCGCCGTCTCCGGCGGCCAGCACTACGGTGCGGCCCTCGGCCGCTGCCCCCGCGCCGACCATGGATGCAATACCTAGGCCAATGGACTGGTAGGCGGTGCCTACGCAGGTCAGCGCTCGCGCCCCGGAAGTTGACCAATACATGGGCCCCCAACCGATGAAGTGCCCACCGTCCTGAACCAGAACCCGGTTCTCGGGCAAGATCTCCTCCAGTTCGCTGGCCACTCGACGCGGATCGAGCAGACCGTCCGCGGCGCGCTCCTCCCCCAGCGGGCGGTCGCGGACCGCGTCCAGGTTTATCGAGCCGGCCCAGCCCGAATCCTGGGCGCCCACGGCGCCCAAGAGACGATCAACCGCTGCGGAGACGTCTCCGGTGGCGAAGTAATCCACTCGCGGGCTCGTGGCGTTAGCCGCAAGATCGATCTGCATTACCTGTGCCTCGACGTTGACCAGATCCCCAAAGCGCATGGTGAACTGATTAAGTCCGGCCCCGAGCACCAGCACGGTATCGGCCTGCTCGATGATTTCGGCGTTTCGTTCGGTGGCGAAGCCACCGGTGATTCCCAGATCGTACGGGTAGTCCAACAGGTCGCGGGCCAGCAGTGTTCCCGAGGTGGTGGCTCCGAGCCGTTCGGCAAGTTCGGCAATACCCACTGCCGCGTCGATGGCTCCACGACCATAGAGGATATGCGGGCGTTTGGCGGCCAAAAGCCGGTCGGTGATGGCCCGTAGTTGAGTTGCATTGAGTTCAGGCGCCGGCGGAACACTGCGGAAGCTGTTGAACTGCGGCAGCTCGACTTCGAGGTTTGGTGCCGCGGCGAGGTCATAGGGGATGGACAGAACCACCGGGATCTGTTCGCGCAGCGCGTGGGCGGCCGCGGCGAGCGCCGTTGCGCCCGGGGTGTGCCGGTCCACCTCGTAGCGCACGGCCCGCACACCGGTGTCCATGGCGGCCTGGTCGACGTCCCAACCGCGCAAGCCGGTCGTCGGCGCGTCGCCGGTGACTAGCAGCAACGGAGTGCGCGCCGCCGCAGCTTCGGCCAAGGCGGTGACGGCGTTGGTATAACCTGCGCCGTACGTGGTCGAGGCGATAGCGAGGCGGTTTGAAATCCTGAAGTAGGCGTCGGCGGCGGACACCGTTGCGGACTCGTGGCGCACGGCGGTGTAGCTAAAGCCTGCGCGGACGGCGGCATCGAGGAAGTGTGCGTTGCCGTTGCCCATCAGGCCAAAGATCTGTGGAGCAATCGGCTTAAGGGCATGGGCAATGGCAGCTGAAACGCTGGACATAATGGACTCTTTTCCTGAAGAAAACTAAAGAAAATTCCATATATGTCTGCCGTTACCAGTTGCATTCGGCAACGGGTATCGCCCCTTTTGAGAGCGCCGGAGCCTTATGAGGTGGCTCCTGACAAGATCAAGAATAGGGCACAAATCACTCAACGCGCTAGATCAAGCTCGTTGTTCCTGTCCTGCATCGATATCGAGCCGTCGCGTGATGTCTGATTCCAGATCCTCGAAAATGGATCCACGAAGCCAGCCATTGAGCTGGGCCATGACTGCCAAAGCGATAAAGCCGACCAGCATTTTATCCGCCAAGGAATACAAGAGATTCGATTGGAATACTGCGACAAACATTGGCAAGCCAAAGGACTCTAGGTTCATCCGGGTTCCCTCAGAGGCATGCCCGGTACCGCCGCCGAAGAGGAGCACCAATAAACTCGTCGCAACCACAGTGCATGCAAAGCCAACCAGCAGGTTCAGCGCAAAATAGCGCCTGAGAGCTCCCTTTCGACGCACCCACAGCGCCCCATATCCCCAGAGCAAGGCACCGGTGACGTTGACCAGCCCGAAAGGTATCGACGAGGAATCGGTGATCCCAGATCCTAGGAGATTCGTTGCCACAGCGACACCAACGCCTGCCCAAGGGCCCAGCATCATTGCCGCAACCGCGGTGCCGAGCATGTCCAGGTACAGTGGCACTCCAAGATTCGCCACCAGCCAGAACCCCAGCAGGTTGGCTAAGGCGCAGCCGAGGGCCAATATCACCTTTCTGACATGCACTGCGATCTTCTGCTTCGTCTCCTTGGCGGCCTCGGGCTCGGCCAACGGGGCATTTGGTCGTTCGGGTACGACGGGTTCTTCAGATCCAGGGCATTCGGTGTCTTCTGTTGCGGCCTGTTCACGTCGAGCCTGCAAGCATCGCAGCCGCCAACTCTCAATGTCTTTCTCCGTTCCATCCAGTGCACGGACGATTTCAGAGACCAGTTCCAGATTGAGCCGAGTTCGTCCGCGCCGAAAGGCATCGTAGACAGTTGATCTGGCAGGGCGGGACGCATCTGGTGCGACGCCTTGGGCTATTCGATTTCGGGAGATCCTGCGAACAATTTCTGCATACGGAACGTCACCGCCATCAAGGCGCAGCTGCTGCAGGTCGTCGACGATGCGGTCGAACGGCGATAGCATCCTCTGGGATTGATCTTTGAAATCCGACACTTTCACTGCCTTCGCTCTTCGCGCCTTCTTTTATTCCGCGTTGTGAATTAACTCTAGGGTGCATGCAGAGAATTCAAGACATTCATGGGAAACATTTCACGCAATGCGCGTCGCGGACAAAGGGCGCGGTCATATATTCCATTACAAGAATATAAGCTCTGAGCTGATAATACACATTCCCCTAAAGGGCAAATCTTGTCCGGATTTGTCCGAACCCCGCCCTTTCCGTTGCCGACGCAGGATGCGGACGGCTAAATTATTGTAGCTAGAAGTTTCAGTTTAATGCGTCGTAGTTAGCTCCGGAAGTTCGATAAACGCCACTGTCAATCGAATCTCGCATAGGTGGACGCTGCACCAGCATCTGCATTTTGGGGGCAAATGCTGGGTAGCCACGGAAACTTTCTGGACCTCCCGCAAGGGTCGGACAGTCGAGCGCCTTCGTAATCTTCGAAGGCGCTCGACGTATTTCACCCCCGGCACCGAACACTTGCGTTGCAGCGGATGGCAGAGTGCTATTCCAGCGATCCCTGCGGGCAATCGGGGTCTCGTGTTGTTGCGTCATATTTAGGAACAACCAGAGCACTAGCGTTTCTGCTCTAGGGTTTGAGGTGAGCCCCGACTCGTGCACCTAAGGAGATCGCCACGCATCGCAACCCAGCCAAGAAGAAATGGGCCTTGCTCTGGGTCATCGCCGGAATCGCCATTTTGGCGCTGAGCCTGCGCGCGCCGATCATCTCGCCCACCGCGGCAATCACCGATATTCAATCCGACACCGGGCTCAGCGCCGCCGGCGCTGGGTTGCTCACTGGTCTTCCAGTTTTGCTCTTCGCCATCGCGACGCCTCTGGCAACCGGCACCATACGCCGTTTCGGCGCCGAGGCCACCGTCATCCTGTGCTTGGTCGGCGTGCTGATCGGAACGATAATCCGCTCGCTGGGTTCCGCCCCGCTCCTGCTGACTGGCACGGTGCTGATCGGCGCCGCGATAACCCTGGGAAACATCGTAGTTCCGGTCATCATTCGCCGCGATGTGCCGTGGCGACGGGCCCCGGCGGCAACGGGGGTGTACTCCGCGGCCATGAATGTCGGTTCCATGGTGACCTTGCTTGGTACCGCCCCGCTCGCGGCCGCTTTCGGCTGGCGCCTCGCGATCGCCGCATGGACGGTTGTCACCGCCCTGGGGCTGGTTTTCTGGCTGGTGCTTCTCCGGATGCGCCGCGCGGGCGCGAAACCCGCCGAGCTGCCAGCCGAGCCGGCTCCCAAACGGCCTACGAGCCAGGCCGACGCCGCGATGCTGGTTGCCGCGAGATCCCGGAACCGCAAGGTGACCGCCCTGCTGGTCTTCGGTTTCTGCGGCCAATCGGCCGCCTACTACGCGACCACCACCTGGCTTCCGTTGCTGCTGGCCGAAACCGTGGGGCTTTCCCTTGCTTCTTCAGCCGCTAGCGCTTCGCTGTTCCAGATCGCCGCGGTGGTGGGCGCCTTGGGTGTTCCGCTGCTGGCCGCCCGGACCGGGCCCTGGGTTCCGGCGCTCGTCGTAGCCATCTGCTGGATTGCCCTGCCGTTGGGATTGCTGGCCGCACCAGAGGCCTACATCGCCTTTTCCGTGATCGGCGGCGTCGCCCAGGGTGGAGGGTTCACCGCGATCTTCTCGCTCATCCCGCGAATAACAAGCACAAATGCGCAGGCGGCCTCCGCCTCGGCTCGAATCCAGGGCGGAGGCTATGTCGCGGCTACCATCGCTCCGCCGCTGGCCGGATGGCTCAATACCACCACCGGGGGCTGGAACGCGCCGCTGGCTCTGGTGCTGGCCGCAACCTTGGCCTTCACCATCGGCACCTTGTCCGCGGTCCGTCTCGTCGCGCGCGGCTAAGCGATCCCGGTGCCTTGCGCCAACAGTTCGATCACATGGCGGTAGTCCTTGCCGGTAGCCCGGCTCATGCCCAGCTCGCAGGTGCGGTTGCACGAGGCATGGGCGCTGGCGGCCAGCTCGCGCACCTCGGCGGCTTCGCGCGCGGTGGCCGAGGCGGTGAGCTCCGGATGCAGCATGCCACGGTCTCCGGCAAAGGCGCAGCAACCCCAATTCACCGGAACGTGCACGGTGTCCGCGACCGCTTCGGCGACCTTCTGCAGATCACCGTTCAGGCCCATCTGCGTTGACGAGCAGGTGGGGTGCAGGGTCAGCGAATCGATCCGCTTGGCTTCCGGGAGCTTGTCCAGCAGGTGCCGTGAGGTGAAGGCCAGCAGGTCGACTACCTCGAAGCCCTGCTCTTCCAAGGTATGCGCGAAGCCCTCGGTGCAGCTGGTTGCATCGGAAATTACCGGTAGCCTGAACGCCGGCTGGGCAGCATGGACTTGTTCGAGCACGCGTTTGGCCATCACCGCATGCCCATCCTCGTAGCCCTTCGAGCTCCATGGGGTACCGCAGCACATCGATTCAATGCCTTCCGGGACCAGCACCGAAATGCCTGCCTGCCGCAGCAGCTGTTCGAAGGCCGGAGCCACCCCCTGCCCTTCACCGCCTGGGCCGAACATCGAGTTCACGCAGGCAGGCAGGTAGATGGCGCTTGGCTCGGTACCTGCGGCACCGAGATTTCCCGTCAGCGGCTTGCGCGCCTTGCCGCCAGCCGGCAGATCTGCGTCATAGCGCGGCATGGTGTCGTTACCCACGAGCTTGCGGGCCACGTCGGTGGCGCCACGGACCAGCGGCACCGGGAACTTGCCGGCGACGCTCAACGCCACCGAGCCGACGCGAGTTGCCGCGCCCCAGCCCTTGGCCGCGGCCTTGAATCCGCCCGCCATCGCCGGGTTCGCATCCTCGCGGCGCAGTCGCTTGACCAGCAAGCCGGTATTGATCTGCACCGGGCAGGCGGTGACGCACATGCCATCCACCGCACAGGTCTCTACCGCAGAGTACTCGAAGTCGCGCTCGAGTTCTGCGGCGAGCTCCCGGTTGCCCTCGGCCTCGGCCTTGGCGATCGCGCGGCGCACGGCGATGCGCTGGCGTGGGGTCAGCGTCAGGTCTTTGGACGGGCAAACGGGCTCGCAGTAGCCGCACTCAACGCATCGGTCGGCTTCAACCTCGATGGTCTCGTTCAGCTTGATGTTGCGGATGTGGGCTGCGTGATCTTCATCGATGATGACCCCCGGGTTGAGCATCAGCCGCGGATCGCAGGCAGCCTTGAGCTGCACCATGACTTCGTAGAGCTCATCGCCATACTGGCGCCGGACGAAGGGCGCCATGGCGCGCCCGGTGCCGTGCTCGGCTTTCAGATTGCCGCCCTTGGAGAGCACCAGGTCGACCATCTTGTCATTAAACGCGTTGTAGCGGTTCAACGCCGTCTCGCCCTCGAAGCGGTCGGTGAGCATGAAGTGGATATTTCCATCCTTGGCGTGGCCGAAGATCACCGAATCTTCATACTCGTACTCCTCAAAGAGCTCCTGCAGGCTTCCGCAGGTTTCGGCCAACGAGGCAACGGGCACCGCAACGTCCTCGAGCAACGCGGTAGTTCCCGACACGCGTGCGCCGGCCACCGAAGCATAGAGCCCCTTGCGGAACTTCCACGCGGCCTGGCGGTTCGCCGCATCGGTTGAAAGCATGGCCGGGGCGCGGAGCGACGCCGCGTCCAGCAGGCGCTGCCCATCACCTTGCAGCCCGGCAAGCTCTTCCTCCGAGTCCGCGTGGTATTCCACGAGCAGGGCCGCTTGGGCGTTGATTTCGAAGCCCATAATTGCCTCGGGCACCCCGGGCAGGCTCTGGCCCACGCGCAGCGAGGTGGAGTCCATGAGCTCCAGAGTCGCCGCGCCCGAGTCCAGCAGATCCGGTAGCGCGCGAGTTGCCAGATCCAAGGAATCAAAGACCGCCAGGGTGGCGATCGCGAGCTTGCGAATCGGCACGGTCCAGAAGACCGCCTCGGCGACAAAAGCCAAGGTGCCCTCGGAACCGATAATCAGGTGCGCGAGCAGATCCGCCGGCGTCTGGTGATCCAGGAAGGAATTGATGCCGTAGCCCATGGTGTTCTTCAGGGCAAAGTGCTTTTCGATCAGCGCCACGGAATCCTTATTTCCGCGCACGCGGTCCCGCAAGCGCTCAAGGGTGGCGACAAGTTCCGGTTCGGCAGCGGCCAGCTTGGCGTCGGCATCCGGGGCAGCGGTGTCGATCATGGTGCCGCTGGGAAGCACAAAGGTCATCGATTCCAGCGTGCGGTAGGTGTTGAACTCGGTACCACAAGCCATGCCCGACGAGTTGTTGGCGATTACGCCACCAATGGTGCAGGCCGCCTCGCTGGCCGGGTCTGGCCCAAGCTTGAAGCCGTATGCCGAAAGCCGCGCATTGACCTGACGCACCGTCGCGCCGGGCTGCACCCGCACGCGCTTGCCCTGATCAAGCACCGTGATGCCGCGAAAGTTTCGACGCACATCGAGCATCAACCCGTCACCGCTCGCCTGGCCGGCGAGCGAGGTGCCGCCGGAGCGAAGCGTTACCGGCTGACCGGCGCGCATGCTGGCCGCAAGAAGCTGCGAAACCTCGACTGCGTCCTTGGCGATGATCACCGCCTGCGGGGTGTAGAGGTAGTGCGAAGCGTCGGAGGCGTATGCCACCCGGTCGATTGACGTGGTTTTGACGCGGTCGGGCTCGGCGACCAAGTCAAGGATGCTCGGCGAAACCTTGGTTTCGCCGAGTGCCGGCGTGCTCAATGCCATGATGCGCTCCTGTGCGGTTGGTAGGCCCAGCCTACCGAATAAGAATATTGTCTAACAAGTACACATGCTATGTTAGTGCCTTTCGTGGGATACTCGAGGGGTCAGCAAGTTTCTTGAAAGGAATTCCATGCCCGCAAGGCTCGGTGTCGTCTCGGTAGTCCAGGCGATCATCAATGATCTGCGGAGCAGAATTTTCGCCGGAGAACTGCCCCCCGGCACTGCGCTGAGCGAGGCGGACGTCGCCGCGCATTACACCGTGGCCAGGCCCACCGCGAAGGCGGCACTCGAAAACTTGGTGGCCAGCGGGCTCTTGACCCGCAACGCGCATCAGAGCGCCCGGGTCACCGTGCTGAATTCGGCCGACGCCCGAGACATCTACCGGACGCGCGCAATCATCGAAGCCGAAGCGGTGCGACTGCTTGCAACTACCGGGCAAGTTCCAGCGGCGGCATATGAGGCCAACGCCCAAATCACCGCACTATCCAATGCCTCACCGGTGCAGATCGTGGAACCCGATGTCAGATTCCATTCTGCGCTGGTCAATGCCTTGGGCTCACAGCGCACCAGCGCAAGCTATGCCCAGCTCAGTGACGAGATTCGGTTGTGCATGACGCACGTGCAGGATGCCACGCTGCTAAGCACCAAGGACATTGCCGCAGAGCATCAAAAGCTGCTGGAGCAGATCGAGGCGAATGACGCGCAGGGGGCCGCCAGCACCTTGGCCGATCACCTCAGCCGCGCCAGCAGCAAGCTCGAGGCGCATCTGGATCATATCCAGCAGACCGCCAAGTAGGCACCTGCCGCCTTTCCGGCGAGCGCCGCCGGAGGACGCCGATGCGAGTGCTTATTCGGCTTGCGGCGGCAGGTGTTCGGGGTGTAATTCGGAATGCGGCGCATCCATCTGGTGCAGGAGTTGGTGAACTCCTGCGTGAACTAGTCGCCAGCGCCGGAAACGCCCGTCAGGCGTGGATTGAACTACCTGCGCCCGCTGCAGTGTCGCCAAGGCCTGGGTGACGGTATTCGGGCTGAGTCCGGCCGCCGCAGCGAGCTGATTCACCGAGGAATCCGGGGCTGCATGAATGGCGAAAAGTATTTTTATTCTGGTCGGATCGGCGCAGAGGGAAAACACCTCTGCCCACTGGGAAATGCGTCGTTGGGCATCATTGACCGCATCGGCAGCGATCTGGCTGCGCTTGCTTTCCATCAATACGTTTCCTCCCCCGAAATTCGGTCCCCGCGGCGCAACACCTGTTCGGCTGGACACATGTATCCTGTGAACATATCCCCATCCTCTAGAGTAGCGAAAGGATCCTCCCTGCGTACGCCAAACAGCCGCGGCCGCGTCATCGCATTCTTGGCGCTTCCGCTGATTTTATTCACCGCCGGCTGCCAGCCTGCCAGCGGACAGGCTGCTGACGAGCAACCCATCTCCCTGCTCACCGCGGCGCTGCCGGAAACCCTGAATCCACTGTCCGGCTTCGACAGCTACGGCCTAGGGAAAATCAACGAGTCGCTGTTCACCCTCGAGGGCGAACCGGATCAGCTTCCGAATCTCGTGCCCCTCTTGGCTGCCAAAGAACCGACAATTTCCGCTGACTCTCTGGTCTGGGATATTTCGCTGAGCCAGGGCATCAAATTCAGCGACGGCACCTCCTTCGACGCCCAAGACGTCGTGGCCAGCTATCAGGCGATCCTCGATCCACGAACCGCCTCGCCCCTTGCCGGCAGCTTGGAAAACCTGGAATCCGTCTCCGCACCCAACGAACATACGGTGCGCTTTAGGCTCAAGGAAGCGCAGACGTCCTTCAAGACCTCGCTGCTGATCGGCATCGCTCCGGCAGAACTCGCCGACCCGGCGAAACCCGTCGCCGAATCGGCGCTCAGCCGCACACCGGTTGGCACCGGACCGTATGCCGTGGAAGATTTCTCCTCCGCACAGCTGGTACTCACCGCCAATCCGAATTACCGCACCGGCCCGGTCCAAGCGTCCCCGGTGATCTACGAGGCGGCGCCCGATGACAACGCCCGGAGCCAACGACTGGCCACGGGAGGATTCACCGGCACAGTCCTGCCTCCGCGGCTGGCCCACAGCTTTGCCGGCCGCGCAGGCTACGAGGTGCTCACCGCTACCTCGGCGGACTGGCGCGGCATCTCCCTGCCCGCTGAGCATCCGTTCACCTCAGAGCCCGAGGTACGGCTGGCGCTGAACCTCGCGGTCGACCGCGAGCAGCTGATCGACGCCGTGCTCGATGGCAGCGGCCGGCCGGCATACACCTTCGTTTCCCCCGAATACGGCCGGAGCTACGCGGCGAAGGCGACCTTCGCGCATGACCCGGAACGCGCCGCGGCCTTGCTCGAGGCAACCGGCTGGGTCGAGTCGGAGCACGGGGTGCGCAGCAAGGACGGTACCGAGGCGGCATTCACCGTGCTGCACAACCCGGGAGACACCTTGCGCCGCGACCTCTCCCTGGCGGTGGCCGCGCAACTAGCCGAACTTGGCATCACGGTGGATGTTCGGGCAGCGACCTTTGACGAGGCCGAGCCGCGCAGCAACTACGATGCCATCATGCTCGGCGGTGGCGACGACCCCTACGACGTTGATACCCAACTCTACAAAATGCTTCATTCCTCCTACCCGGACGCCGGGGCCTATTACGACAACCCCAGCCGGTATGCCGACCCGGCGATGGATGAACAGCTGCATATCGGACGCACCAGTCTAGACCCGGACGCGCGGTCCACGGCCTACCGGAAGGTTCAGCAGCTCTACGTTCAGCAGCCCTCCATGCTTCTGCTCGCCTTCCTGGACCACAGCTACGTGCAGCGCAGCGACGTCAGCGAACACTGGGATACTTCCTCGCTGCTCCTGGAGCCCCACGACCACGGAACCACCTGGGGTCCTTGGGCAAAGATCCATGAATGGACCCGCAAGCAATGACACGGCGCCTCGGGCCGCCAGGTGGCCAACGGCTGCGGGTGCGCACCGCCTCAGGCATCCTCGTGCGCCGGTTGCTCCTGGCGCTTCCGGTCACCGCGGGCATCACCGCACTGGTGTTCTGGCTGGCCTCTGTTGCTCCTTTCAACCCGTTAGCCAACTATCTCGGCTCGCGCTACGTACGCACCGATGCCGCGCAGCGCGAAGCGCTGAACGAACAGTTGGGGCTGGACAATCCTTGGTTCCTCATGTGGTGGCGCTGGGCAGTAGATGCCGTGCAAGGGAACTGGGGATTCTCCCGGCTCTACGCGCAACCGGTGCGCGAGGTACTGCTTGAACGTTTGCCCTATACCGCGCTGCTGGCCCTGGCCGGTTTGCTGCTTGCGGTCGTGGCTTCTCTGCTGCTGGCCTGGCTGGCCGCACGGCACCGAGGGGGCGTCCTGGACCGGGCGGCGGTGCTCTTCGCGCAGTGTGCCCAGGCGCTTCCACCCTTCGTCCTGGCCTTGATCGCCATCGCAATCTTTGCACTGGGGTTGGGCATGCCCGCCGGTGGGGCCTCCTCGTCCGGAGCGGCCCCGACCGCCGGCACCGTGCTGGTGCATCTGATCCTTCCGGCGATGGTCCTGGCCGTGAGCCTCCTGCCCTGGCTGCTGCTGAACCTGCGCAGCTCAATGTTCGAGGTCCTCGAATCGGATGCGGTACTCGCCGCGCGTGGGCGCGGGGTATCCGAAGCGCAGATCCTGCGCCACGAGGTATTGCCGGTTGCGGCCTTGCCTTTTTTGACCGTGGTGGGCAGCAGGTTGGGCGAGCTAGTCACCGGGGCGCTCCTCGTGGAGAGCGTATTCGCCTGGCCGGGCATCGCCTCGGCCGTCATCGATGCAGCGGTGGCGGGAGATTTTGCCCTGCTCGCGGCCGTCACCGCTTGTTCCTGCCTGATGGTTTTTGCCGGCAACGCGTTGGCCGACGCCGGGTACGTCCTGGCGGATCCGCGGGTGCGCGATGTCTAGACGACAGCTTTCCGCCGTACTCATAGTTGGCGCGCTGGTGCTCTATGCGGTGTGCGTGCCATGGCTGAACCCGCAGGCAGTTCACGGCGCCGACCTTGGTGCCGTCTATCAGCGCCCAAGCCTCGATCACCTGTTCGGCACCGATCAGCTGGGACGGGACCTGTGGGTGCGTTCGGCGCAGGCGCTGCGGCTCTCACTGCTGCTGGCAGCGGCCTCCGCTGCCGCATCCACGCTCATCGGTGTGGGAGTCGGCGTGCTGGCCGCCTACGCAGGGGGAATCGTCGACCGGATCGCCATGCGTCTGGTGGACACCTTGAACGCGGTGCCGCACCTGCTGCTGAGCGTGGTGGTGTTGTCCATGTGGCCCGGGCGGTGGTGGGCTATTGTCGCCGCGATCGCGCTGACGCACTGGACGCAGGTCGCGCGCATTGTCCGTTCGCGTTTGATCAGCGAACGCGAATCACAGTATGTGGCGCTGTCCCGGGCGGCTGGCGCGCGGCCCCTGGCGATCTGGGTAAATCATCTGATCCCCGCGGTAGCTCCCCAGGCTGCCATCGCCTTGGTGCTGCAGCTGCCCCATGCCATCTGGCATGAATCGGCATTGTCCTTCCTGGGCGTGGGACTGCCCCCGCAGGCGGCGTCCTTGGGGCTCATCCTGGAAGACGCCCGCGGCGGGGTGCTCTCCGGAGCCTGGTGGCTGCTGGTGATCCCCGTGGGCTTGCTGGTGCTGCTCAGCGCGGCGCTCTCCGCACTGGCCCACGAATCGGTTCCGCGATCCCGGACTCGGCGGCCGGCACCGCAGAACGCTTCCGGGGGATCCGCACCCACCGCAGCGAACCAGCCCGCCATTGAGGTCCGGGACCTGCGGCTCTGGTCCGAGTCCAAGGCCGGGGTGCGCACCGAGATCCTGCACGAGCTGAACTACCAGGCAAAAACCGGACGCGTCAACGTCATCCTCGGGCCTTCCGGCGTCGGCAAAACCATGCTGCTGCGAGCCATGGCAGGGGTGCTTCCGCCTGCGCTGCAGGCCACCGGTTCCCTGTTTCTGCATGGGGCACGGCTGCAGTTGGGAACCACGCCTCATGCCACCGGCGGGCGGTTGGCCTTCGTTCCGGGGTCCGCGGCCACCGCGCTCAATCCGGTGCGCACCGTGGGCGCCACGATGCGACGCGAATTGCGCCGGCAGCGCCGCGGCAGCTCCGCCAAGGCGGTGGGCCAGGCCTTGGAACGGGTCGGACTGGATGCGCAATTGCGCATGCGCTTTCCGCATGAGCTCTCCGGCGGCCAGGCCCAACGCGTGCTGCTTGGCTTGGCATTGCTCGGCGACGCGCAACTGATTCTCCTCGACGAACCGACCTCGGCCTTGGACCCGGCGAGCCGGCAGCAGCTTGGCGAGGTGCTGCAGGGTCTGGCCCGTGCGGGCCGCACCGTTGTCATGGTCACCCATGATCTGGAACTTGCCGCCGAGCTGGCGGACGAGGTGAGCGTGGTGCAAGACGGCCGCGTGGCGCGCAGCATAGAAACGCGGCAGGAGAAGATCCAATGAGCCTGGAATTAGTCGACGTCTGCTCTGGATATCCGAGTGCGCCGCAGCTGCTTCGCGGGGTGAATCTGCGAATCGAGCGGGGCGAAGTAGTGGGTATCCGAGGGGACTCCGGGGCCGGGAAAAGCACCATGCTCAACATTGCGGCGTTGCTGAAGTCCCCCGCCAGCGGGCGGGTAGTGGTCGCCGGGCAACCGGTGGACCCGCGCCGCCCGGCGCCGCTGGAAATCCGCACCAAAATTGGCATCGTGCCCCAGTCCCCGCGCGCGGCCACCGATCCCCGACAACGTCTAGGTGCCCTGTTGGCGGCCCCGCTGGCCTTCGCCGACGGCGCGATCAAGGTCCGCCCCGAACGCTACCGCGAGCAATTGCATCGGCTATGCATGCTCGTAGAGCTCGACCCGGGCTTGCTCCAACGCCGCGCGGCGGAGGTTTCCGATGGCCAGCTCCAGCGGGTGCTGCTGGCGCGCGCGCTGAGCCTGGACCCTCGGGTCCTGGTGTGCGACGAACCGACCGCGCAACTCGATGAGGCGACCAAGGCAACGGTTCTGCGGCTGCTCACGGCGCAGGCGGCGGCAGGTACGGCGGTGCTGCTGGCCTCACACGACGCCGCCAGCCTGCACGCGATTTGCGACCGGGTACGGGACTTCCCCGGCTCATTTATGCCACCTCCTGCCGCTGACCCGGTGGCACCCGGCGCACCGGACTTCGTGTGAAGCTGCGCCAATCGGGCTCTTTGACCCACTATTTAGCCTGCGAGCCCGGTGTTTAGGGTTCCGCGTGCTTCTTTGGAATAATCCCAAGTGGTGGCGCTTGGCCACCGGCGCCTTTCGCCACTTCTTCTCCGGCCAGTGAGCCACCTCCTGCCGGCCAATGACCGCGGCTCTCAAGCCAGATCAAGGGACTGTGATTCTAATGTCTTCGAAAATCCGTATTGGCATAGCCGGCTATGGCAACCTCGGCCGCGGCGTGCAGGCCGCAATTTCCAAGAACCAGGATATGGAACTGGTCGGTGTCTACAGCCGCCGCGACCCGCAGAGCCTCGAGCTGGCCCAGCCAGCCGCGCGCTACTCGGTCGACGTCTTGGCCGAGCACGTCGACGATATCGACGTGCTGATCCTCTGCGGCGGTTCCAAATCCGACTTGCCCGAGCAGGGCCCGCGGCTGGCGGCGCTGTTCAACACCGTGGACAGCTTCGACACCCACGCGCGCATCCCGGAGTACTACGCGTCCGTGGACGCCCCGGCGAAGGCCGCGGGCAAGACCGCGCTCATCTCCGCCGGTTGGGATCCGGGCATGTTCTCCATCAACCGGGTCTATGGCGAAGCCCTGCTGCCGGACGGGGAAACCTACACCTTCTGGGGCCGCGGGCTGAGCCAGGGACATTCCGACGCGGTGCGCCGCGTGCCCGGAGTCGCCGGCGGCGTGCAGTACACCATCCCAAGCCCCGAGGCGATCGAGCAGGTGCGCGCCGGGCTGCGCCCGAGCCTGAGCACCCGCGAGAAGCACCAGCGCGAATGCTTCGTGGTCCTTCAAGACGGCGCAGATGAGCAGACCGTGCGCCAGGCAATCGTGAGCATGGAGCACTATTTCGACCAGTATGACACCACCGTGCACTTCATCGACGCGCAGACTCTGGCGGCGGAGCACTCGGACATGCCGCATGGCGGATTCGTGATCCGTTCGGGCAATACCAGCGACGCGCAGAAGCAGGTTATCGAGTACTCGCTGGCGCTCGGCTCCAACCCTGAGTTCACCTCCAGCGTGCTGGTGGCTTATGCCCGTGCGGTGTACCGCATGAACCGCGCCGGGATCACCGGCGCGCAGACCGTCTTCGATGTGGCCCCGGGGCTGCTTTCGCCACGCACCGCGGCGCAGCTGCGCGCGGACATGCTCTAAAGTCAATCCGCGCTAGTACTTGCGCAGGTTCACCGGTCCCTGGCCGCGCAAGCGCGCACGCAGCTCGTTGACGATGCCCAGCATCACCGCGGTGGCGGACTCGGTCGAGGTGCCAAGCGTGCGCACGGCCACCCCGGCGGTGGGCGTCTGTGAGACGCCCACCTGCACCGCTTGGCGCTGCTGCCCGGCAATCCGGTAGGCCACCTCGCGCAGCTGCTCCACCAGCACGGCGTCGATGCGCGCATCCACCGCCAACAGCATGCCCACGTGGGTAGCTTGCTGGAGGTAGAGCTGCGAGTCGATCGACTGGTCGCCAGGCTTCACCCAGAGGTTGTCCAGCACCGCCAGCTTTCCCTCCACCCGCACCTGCGTGCGAAGCCGCAACTGGTCATAGCGGAAGAGCGTGCCGTCCGGGCTCCACCCCGGGGTGAGGATCTCGAACTGCACCAACGAGGCATCGGCGGCCATATCCACCACCAGTTCCTGGCGGTAGCTGGCATCCCGGTAGGCGATCAGCTGGTCGGGCAGGTATTCAAGTACCGCACCGGGGCCCAGGCGCACCAGCATCTCCTGGCTGGCCTCGCCCTGCGGGGTGCGGTAGACCTTGGTGGCCGACTGCGTGGCCAGCAGCAGGCTGCTGCCGGCTTCCACCTCCACCTCGATGCCGTAGCGATCGGCTCCCAGGTACCCGCCGCCGGGGTTAACGATGGTGTAGCAGACCTGCGCGCTGTCATCCAGGTAGTGCGGACGCAGCACCCGCAAGGCACCCTGATGGTACTGCGCGGTGGCGATGTCCTTGCCCGAACGCCGGCCGATGCGCAGCCGCAATTCCCCGACCAGCCGGCCGGCGAACGGAGTGGGAGCCAGCGCCGGGACGCGGCGCGCGGTGGGAGCGGCCACTAGCCCAGATCCGTCATCAGCACGTCGCGGCGCAACCAGCCAATAACCTGCTCCAGTCCTTCATCGGTTTTCAGGTTCGTGAAGCAAAATGGCTTGTCCGCGCGGAACTGCTTGGAGTCCGACTCCATCACCGACAAATCCGCTCCGACGTATGGGGCCAGGTCGGTCTTGTTGATGATGAACAGGTCGGACTTGATCATGCCCTGCCCGGCCTTGCGCGGGATCTTCTCGCCCTGGGCTACGTCGATGATGTAGATGGAGAAATCCACCAGCTCCGGCGAGAAAGTAGCCGAGAGGTTATCTCCCCCGGATTCCACGAAAATGATCTCCAGGTCTGGGTGCTTGGCTTTCAGTTCCTCGATGGCGGCGGAGTTCATCGAGGTGTCCTCCCGGATGGCGGTGTGCGGGCAGCCGCCGGTCTCTATGCCGACGATCCGATCCAGCGGCAGCACCCCATTGGCGGCCAGGATCTTGGCGTCCTCGATGGTGTAGATGTCGTTGGTGATGGCCGCCATGGAGATCTGGCCATCAAGCGCGCGGGTAATGCGCTCAATGAGCTGGGTTTTTCCCGCCCCAACCGGTCCTCCGACGCCAATACGAATTGGTTCCATAACTGTGCTCCTCAAATTATTGGGGCCGCCACTCGGCGGCCGGTGTGCTAGGACATGAACATGCGGGCGCGCAGGTGTTCATGCCGCATTTGCGCGATCTCCAGACCGGGGATCGCGGCGCCCAGATCTTGGTCATCAAGGCTGAAGATCTTCGCCACGGAGCGCGTCACCGGTTCGTGCATGGCCCGCAGTACCCGTTGGCCCGCATTCTGGCCCAGCGGGATCGCGCGGATCGCGTTCTGCGTCAGGCTCGTGACGGTGGAGAACAGATAGCTGTTCACGGTGTCCGCCACCGGGGCTCCGGCCGCGCGGGCACCGAGCGCGAAGGCGATCCCCGGATGCCCGGCGCAGTGCCCGGATTCGACCGCCTGCACATAGCCTTCGAGTTCCTGGCTCGGAGAGACGACGCTAGCCACCGCGAGCATCCGCTTGCCCATTTTGACCGCGGCTTCGCGCAGCTGCCGCGGCAATGCCGCGGCGTGGATCATCGCGTCCAGCTCCATGATCCGCTCCGGACTCATCGCCTCGTGGGCCAGGCGCACCACAAGCCCGTCGGTGTAGCTCAGCGATTGGGTGAGGAACAGCTCCACCCACTTGGCGAAGCTCCCCTCGTCATGCACCTGCCCGTCCGCCAGATAGCTTTCCATCCCGAAGGAGTGGCTGAATGCCCCGGTGGGCAATGCCGAGTCGGAAAGCTGCATCAGGGTCAGCAGGTGCGAGGCGCTAGTGGGTGTGTTCGGCATGGCGGAACGGTACCGGCATCACTCGTTCTTGCCGGTTGTACGGGGTTCGCTGGTGTTCCAGGAAGCCGGACACGGTGTGGTCGTACTGGACCACCATGACCTGAGCCGCGTATTCGGATTCTTCGCCGAAGAATTGCGCCTGCAGGTGGCGGTTGCCCAGCGCGTGGGCGACCTGCCCCATTTCCAGGATGCTGCGCGGGGCGATCACCAGCACATCGGTGGGCAGCACCGACACGGTGATCATTTCGGTGTCCGAAAGATACAGGATATCCCCGTCACGCAGGTCCGGGCCGGGGGCCAGCCGGATCCCCAATTCCCGGTCGTGGTCGCTGGTGACCCGTTGGATTCTCTTGACCAGCGCGGAGCTGGGCAGCACCACCTTTTCGTGGTGCCGGCCGGCGTATCGCTCCGCCGGCAGCTCGTGGACATTGCCCACAAGTTGTTCAATGATCATTGTTCTCCTCTAGAATTTGCCGGGCCGCAAACGGCTTAGAACAGGAAGTAGCGCTGAGCCATCGGCAGGACCTCCGAAGGTTCGCAGGTGGCCAGCTCCCCGTCCACGGTGACCTGGTAGGTCTGCGGGTCAACCAGGATCTCCGGGGTACCGCTGTTATATTTCAGATCCGCCTTGGACAGCTCGCGGATGCCCTGGCAGGCGCGGATCACCTTGCGCAGGCGCAACCGCTCGGGCACGCCCTCGTCGATGGCCGCCTTGGACAGGAAGGTGATCGATGAAGCCTGCACCGCGGTGCCCAAGGCGCCGAAGTTCATGCGCATGGTGCGCGGCTGCGGGGTCGGGATGGATCCGTTTGCATCTCCCATCACCGACTGGATGATCTGTCCGCCCTTGATGATCATCTCCGGCTTGACCCCGAAGAAAGCCGGATCCCAGAGGACCAGGTCGGCGAATTTGCCTTCCTCGACGCTGCCGATGGAGTCTGCAATGCCGTGGGCAATGGCCGGGTTGATCGTGTACTTCGCGACGTAGCGCTTGAGCCGGAAGTTGTCCCCCACCACGCCGTCGCCCTCCAGTTTGCCGCGCTGGCGCTTCATCGCGTCGGCTACCTGCCAGGTGCGCAAGACGACTTCGCCCACGCGGCCCATGGCCTGTGAATCCGAAGAGGTAATCGAAAAGACTCCCATATCGTGCAGCACGTCTTCGGCGGCGATGGTCTCCGGGCGGATCCGCGAGTCGGCGAAGGCCACATCCTCGGGGATGTCGGCATTCAGGTGGTGCGCGACCATCAGCATGTCCAGGTGCTCGTCCACCGTGTTGACGGTGTAGGGAAGCGTCGGGTTGGTCGATGCCGGCAGCACATTGGGCAGCCCCGCCATGCGGATGATGTCAGGGGCGTGGCCGCCGCCGGCACCCTCGGTGTGGAAGGTGTGAATCACTCGCCCGGCGATCGCGGCGATGGTGTCTTCCACGAAGCCGCCTTCGTTGAGCGTATCCGCGTGAATGGCTACCTGCACGTCAAATTCATCGGCTACCTTCAATGAGTTGTCGATGGAGGAGGCAGTCGCGCCCCAGTCCTCGTGGATCTTCAACCCGATGGCTCCCGCGCGCACCTGTTCGGCGAGCGGCGCACGGTCGCTGGCGTGGCCCTTGCCGAGCAAACCGATGTTGATGGGCAGGTTCTCCACCGCCTGCAGCATCCGGGAGATATGCCAAGGTCCGGGGGTAACCGTGGTGGCCTTGGAAGCGTCGGAGGGGCCCGCTCCGCCACCGATGAGCGTGGTGGTGCCGGCGGATAGGGCCACCGGAACCTGGTCCGGGGAGACGAAGTGGATATGGGTATCGATGGCCCCCGCGGTGAGGATCTTGTGCTCGCCGGCAATGATGTCGGTGGCCGCGCCGATGACGATATCCACGCCATCGGAAATATCCGGGTTGCCGGCCTTGCCGATCTTGAAGATATGCCCGTCGCGCAGGGCCACATCCGCCTTGTAGATGCCGGTGTAGTCAAGCACAACGACGTTGGTGATCACCGTATCGGGCACATCCTGGTCACGGGTCAACCGTCCGTTTTGGCCCATGCCGTCGCGGATGACCTTGCCGCCGCCGAAGACGACTTCCTCGCCGTAGGTGGTGTAGTCCTTTTCAATTTCAAGGATCAGTTCGGTGTCTGCCAGGCGGATGGCGTCGCCGGTGGTAGGCCCGTACATTTCCGCATATTGCTTGCGGCTGAGTTCGAAGCTCATCTTTAGCTATCCTGCTCTTCGTCCGGGCCTGGCGTCTGCGATTTCTCGGCCTGCCGGACCTTATGCGGCTTGGGCGGCAAGCTCTCGTCCACCGGGTCCACGCCGAAGGTGGTATGGAAACCAATTGTTTCTTCGCTCTTGTTGGGCAGATCGATATCGTAATCCTCGACTAGATCGGCCTCGACGATCGGGTCGATACCCGCGGTACCGCCAATAGCGTCGGTTTCGACAACCGGGACGGTGCGTCCCAGCGGTCCGTTCACCCGGTCCTGGAAGCCGTGGACTTCGCGTGCGCCAGCGTATTCCACCAGGTGCACGGTGCGCGCATCCCCCGGTTCAAAGCGCACGGCGGTTCCCGCAGGGATGTCCAGGCGGAATCCGCGGGCTGCGACTCGGTCAAAATCCAGCCGCGGGTTGGCTTCTGCAAAGTGGAAGTGCGAGCCGACCTGGACCGGCCGGTCCCCGCGATTGACCAGGTTCAGGATTCGGGTCTGTTGACTCGCATTACAGACGATTGGGTCAGCGGCAAGTATGTACTCTCCCGGTTTCATCTCTACTCCTGTACTTAACGAATCGGATTGTGGACGGTGACCAGCTTGGTCCCGTCGGGGAACGTTGCCTCGACCTGGACGTCGTGGATCATCTCTGAGATTCCGTCCATGACATCCTCGCGGGTCAGGATCGTTGTACCGTAGCTCATCAGATCGGCAACGGTGCGTCCGTCGCGCGCCCCCTCGATAAGTTCGTAGGTAATAACGGCCACCGCTTCGGGGTGGTTGAGCTTCAAACCGCGTTCTTGCCGGCGGCGGGCCAGATCGGCCGCGACGACGATCATAAGCTTCTCTTGCTCGCGGGGAGTTAAATGCATCAGTTCCCTTCCAAATAATTAACAAATTGACGGTAATTTCATGCCGTCGGATTTGCTCTAGGCCAGGTTTTCGACCTGCATTTAAGGCAAGGATAGCAGAGCAAAGTCGAAGCGCTCGGAGCACGGGAATTCGGGAAAGATGTCGCACCACCTGGATTGCACCAACGTTTGTCGCAATAACTACCTACCACCTTGTCAGGTATCAATTAGGGTGGAAAATCAACACCATTTCAGCGCCAGATTTTTGCCGTCCTCCAGGGTATCGGGCGCGGGTAAAAATAATTCTGGCCGCGGGATGGCGAACAAAAATGGTTATTTAGCTGCAGTCCCGATTTGCTGGTGGTCTGAGCAACCGAGGCGCGGGGTTGTGCCGCATTCTTTTGGATGAATGCAAATGCCCGCGGCGCGCCAAAAGCCGGGATCCGATTATTGATGTCGATTCCCGGCTCGGGCGCGGATCACTTGCTACTTTTGCAACGCCTCAACCTGTGCAAAGTGCGGCATTACCTGCTCGATGAACAACTCGATCGAGCGCTTCTTTTCGGCATGGCTGAGCGTGTTGTCGTTCCAGAAGCTGAACTCGGTGACTCCCAGCTCCTCATAACGGCGCAAGCGCTCGACAACTTCGGCAGGGGTGCCGATCATCGCGGACTTGTGCAGGGATTCGGGAGAGAATTCTTCTCGTCCGGCGAATTTTCGATGGGGCTCGGCTCCATGAACCCATCTACCGGATCCTGCTTGTTTCCAAACCACGCTTAGAAGGTGCGGTAGAACTTCTGCACGCCCTCGGCGGCCGCACGCCAGCCCTCCGGCTCTTCTTCAGCGCGACCATCACGTTGCAGCCGTTGGCCACGGCACAGTCATGGGATTCCGGGCTGCGCACGGCAACCCAGACCGGCAGGTCGCGCTGCACCAGATTATTCCTGGGAACTACGCCTGAAAGCGGAAAACCTAAGGATTTGGCCATCTCTGTATACTCTTCAATCCCTTTGAGCCTCGCTGGCTATGGTGTGCGTACATCAGATTCCTTCTACCTGCTCTGCGTTGTTCGCGACCGCTCACTTAGCCAACTGTGCCCCTTCACGTGAGCAGATAGACACCTGTTTCATCCTTCTTTTCCAATTCGGCTGACAAGTTCGCTGATATCGTTTGGCAAGAAGATTCTGGCTGAAGCCCGTTGAACAACTCTTCAATCGCAATGATTGTGGCGGAAATTCGCGAACGCTTCCAGGTCAGAACTCTCACCATTTTCGTGCGCCGCGTTCGTCACGCAGAAGTTTCCAACATCGAACCGATGGTCTACAAGGCCGGTCGATTCTACGACGGCGCAAATCTAGAGACGCTCTAGCACCCGTCAATCAGCCGACCTCCTAGGCACCGTGTCAAACGATGTCAGAACATCGAAGCGGAGAAAATCATGGTCGAAAAAACCCTGGCCGAGGAGTCCAGCAATGCCTCCTCGGCCAAGAAACTAGACATCCCTCTCGGCAAGAAAGCGCACGTGGGCAGCGTATTCTATACCGCCATGATTCTGCTGGCGGGGATCCTGCTCTGGGCTAGCCTTTCACCGGAAAGCCTTGGCCAGCTGATGGCCTCCAGCATGGACTGGGTCACGCGCACCATCGGTTGGAGCTACCTGGTGGTGACCCTAGGATGCATCGGACTCATGATCTTCCTAGGAACGAGCCGCTACGGCGGCATCCGGCTGGGCAGCGAGGATTCACGCCCCGAATACTCCACCTGGGCTTGGCTGGCAATGATCTTGTCCGCCGTAATGGGCATCGGTCTGATCAGCTACGGCGTAGCAGAACCGATCTCGCACTTCATGGCCCCGCCACACGGACTGGAAGACCCCGGCACCCTGAACGCGGCAGTTCGCGCGCTGCAGTTCAGCTTCTTTGACTGGGGCCCGCATGCTTGGGCGGTCTTCGGCGTCTTCGGCCTGGCAATCGGCTACTCCACGCACCGGAAGGGCCGCCCGGGGCTCGTCTCACCGATGTTGCGACCGGTTCTCGGACGCCTCGTGGACGGCTGGTTCGGCAAGCTGATTGACGTGTTTGCCATTCTGGCGACGCTGTTCGGCACCACGACTTCATTGGGTCTGGGCGCTGCGCAAATCGAAGAGGGCCTGAACCGAGTATTCGGTCTTGCCACAGGTGTCGGCGTGCAAATTGTCATTATCGCGGTCATCACCGTCCTGTTCACCTTGTCTGCACTTTCCGGGGTCAATCGCGGCATCAAGTACATCAGCCAGATCACGATGTCATTGTCGGTGCTGCTGGCACTGTTCGTCTTGATCTTCGGCCCCACCAGCTTCATCGGAAACATTTTCTTCCGCTCCGTAGGCCAGTACTTCAATGATTTCTTCCAGGTTTCACTGACTACTCCGACAACAGCTGATGACCTTCAGTGGATGCAGTGGTGGACGTACTTCATGATGGCCTGGTGGCTTAGCTGGGGCGCATTTGTCGGAGTATTCCTTGCCAAGATATCCAAGGGCCGCACCATTCGTCAGTTCGTCGCAGGCGTTTTGGGCATTCCAAGCTTGGTGTTCTTTGCATGGTTCACCATCTTCGGCGCAAGCGCAATCAAGTTCGAAATGGATGGTGCTCCGATCGCGGCGCAAACCTCGGAGAATCTCAACTCCGCGTTCTTCGCGATGCTCGCCGAGCTTCCACTGGTAGAGCTCACCTCCGTGGTGACCATGATCTTGGTCGTGCTGTTCTTCGTCTCCGGCGCAGACGCAAACACGTTTGTTTTGAGCATGATGTCCAGCAACGGGCATTTGAACCCAACGCGTCCGGTTCTGGGCATCTGGGGCATCCTCACCGGCCTGAGCGCAGTGCTGCTGCTGCTAGTTGGCGGGCTCTCTGCCCTGCAACAGGCGGCAATGCTTTCGGCGCTGCCATTTACGATCATCGTGGCGCTACTGGGAATCTCGCTCACGATGGAACTGCGCAGAGATTCAGGTCTCCCGGTTTTGGTTAAATCATAGGATCGATAGTTGCCGAGTTGCTTACGAACTAATGCTCGCGCCGAAGACTAAGGGCCCAATCCTTAGGCATCTACGCCACGGTGGCTCACGCAGAAATGCGCGACGCTGCTGTGGCGGCCTTGCTTTATGCTGCCACTAATCAGATTCAAGTGTTTTTGCGGACCTGCCGAAGGACTGAACTAAGGTTGGGTTCAAAGGTCGGCTACCTAGCCCGGCACCTGAGGTAAAGGAATTCCGCTTGGCTTGGTTTGGACGTAAGAAATCCGTTGATCCGGAGAAAATTCAGCCTGGCTTAGCCCTAGTCCCGCAGCTCGAAGGGCCGGGATTCATCCTGCGCGCTACGAGTGCGCCTGCAGGATTCAAGTCCCGCTCCTTGGCTACTGTTGCGGAAATTAGATTCGAATTGGGCGCCGGGTGGTTCCACCAAGATGATCTGCAACGGTTTTTCGATAGGAAAAATTCAATTGCTGAATCCTGGAATGGCAGCGATACCGAACTTTTCCTCTGCATGGTCTCAGGCGTCGCCAAAGGCTCCATGGCCGATAAAGCGCTATCGGCCCAAGCCGGGCTCCCCGCCGATTCCGCAGTCCTGCTTCGGCCGGCAATCGACGGGCTAGAGATCGTTCTACTGCTTGACTCCTTGCAGTTAGAGCGCATCTCGGTTTGGCTGCAAGCCGTGCCCAAGCTCTAGCGGCTACCGCACAGCAACGGCCAGTTGGACAGAAGACTGCACCAAGCGGTCCCTGCGGATTCAGTTTTCACGCAATTGCCTATCGAGGCCGTGTACCGAATCTTGAACGGTCTAATCGTCTGCGGCGTGAACGTCTTTTTCCCACGCTTCGACCGGACCGGGCACCACACGAAATAGCGGATGAGGCGGCAGCCCGCCGACCTCCCGCGCCATCAGTGCGCTGGCGCTTTCTGGGGCACGAATCTCCAGCTTGCGCAGCAGGTGGCAGTACTCGAAATTCAATTGGCCGCTGGTGACAGCCAGTTGACCGCGGCTCCCTGCTGGCACGGAGTGCAGAATTTTCGTCTGGTCAAACCGGTACCCGCGCTTCAACGATTCATCGTGAAGCCCCTGCAGGTATGCCCCCACCATCCGCAACGGGGCGCCCGACGCCCGGAAGCGGACCAATTGCGGGTGATTTACATAGCCGGCGGTCTGCCCGGCGAGAGTTTTCTGGGCCAGCAGTGTTTCACGCCAGCATGCGACAAGACCCTTGGCATCGAGCAGTTCGGGATGTAGGGACCAGAGGCGCATTCAATGATCCTACGCCGTGGGGAAGTCGATGATTTCGCTGCGGATGAGGAAACGTTTGCCTTCCGGAGCCTCCACGGAAAAGCCCGATCCCCGCCCGTCGACCACATCCACGGTGAGCTTGGTGTGCTTCCAGTATTCGAATTGTTCCTTGGACATCCAAAAGTCGATCTGCCCCAATTCTTCTCCCGTCGCGTCCTTTAGCTCCAGCACCCCGAGCAGGATGTCCGCATTGCCGGTTTTGAAATCGCCTGCCGGATAGCACATAGGCGATGAACCGTCGCAGCAACCACCAGATTGGTGGAACATCAATGGTCCATGGATATTCCAGAGTTTGCGCAGCAATTCCAGGGTCTCGTCCGTAAAGGCGACGCGGGAAAATTCTTCCCCAACGATCGCAGCCCGGGATTCGGTGACGGTGCTCATGGAGTACTCCTTTGCGATAGCGGTTAATTACCGCTGCCCGGATGCAACGATGGTTCGTTGAACCCGGGCAACGGTCCTTGCGGCAAACCCGTTAGGGCCAGTGTCCTACTATTTCTCCAGGTAGTCTATGACCACTCGTCCATCGATTTTGGCGTGACGCATCTCGTCAAAGACCGCATTGATATCTTCCAGTTTCCGGGTGTGGAATGTCGGTTTGATTTTGCCATCCGCATAGAATTCCAGAGCCTCGATCATGTCCTGGCGGGTGCCAACAATTGATCCACGGATGGTCAAGCCTTTGAGCACAATGTCGAAGATTGGTGCGGGGAAATCACCGGCAGGCAAACCGTTGAATACGATCGTTCCACCGCGCCTGGTCATGCCAATAGCCTGCCCAAAGGCTGCCGGGTGCACTGCGGTAACCAGCACACCGTGAGTTCCACCGATCTTTTCCTGGATGACGTCGGCAGGTTCCTGCGCGAACGCGTTGACCGTGATTTCCGCGCCATGCTTGGTCGCCAGCGCGAGTTTCTCGTCTGCCACATCAATGGCAACCACACGCATTCCCATGGCAACCGCGTACTGCACGGCGATGTGGCCCAAGCCTCCGATGCCGGAAATTGCGACCCATTGGCCCGGGCGCACCCCGGTCATCTTCAGCCCTTTGTACACGGTCACTCCAGCGCATAGCACCGGAGCGATCTCATGCGGGTCGGATCCTTCCGGAATCTGCGCGGCGAATTTAGCGTCGACTAGCATGTACTGGCCAAAGGAACCGTCCAGCGAGTAGCCTCCGTTGGCTTGGGACTCGCACAGGGTCTCCCAGCCGGTACGGCAGAACTCGCAGCTACCGCAAGCGCTGGCCAGCCAGGCATTTCCAACCAGGTCTCCAACCGCTACCTCGATGACGCCTTCGCCGATCTTTTCAACTGTTCCCACACCTTCGTGGCCGGGGATCAGCGGAAGCTTCGGCTTGACCGGCCAATCGCCTTCCGCCGCGTGCAGGTCAGTGTGGCAAACACCGGAGGCAATCAGCTTCACCAGGGCCTGCCCTGGGCCGGGCTCGGGAATCGGCGCGTCCTTGATCAGGAGCTCTTCTCCGAAGCCTTCAACGGTTGCGGCTTTCATCGTAGTCATGTAATTTTTCCTTTGCATGGTTTTGGAGGCGTGGGAGCACACGTGCATGTCCGGGAATGAGTCCAATCGTGCCCCGGGCGAGCACCTAGGTGACCCCACGCCTTCGGGGTCTCTTGAATTTTCTAGCGTAGCCGGCGGCAGTGTGCCGGCTTAGAAGAAGCCGAGCTTGTTCTCCGAGTAGGAGACGAGCAGGTTCTTGGTCTGCTGGTAGTGATCCAGCATCATCAGGTGGTTCTCTCGACCGATACCGGAGGATTTGTAGCCACCGAAGGCCGAGTGCGCCGGGTAGGCGTGGTACTGGTTTACCCAGACACGTCCCGCTTGGATATCGCGGCCTGCACGGTAGGCGGTGTTGCCGTTGCGGCTCCAGACGCCGGAGCCCAGACCGTAGAGGGTGTCGTTGGCGATGCTCAGCGCGTCGTCGTAGTCGCTGAATTTCGTCACCGCTACGACCGGCCCGAAGATCTCTTCCTGGAAGATGCGCATCTTGTTCTGGCCCTCGAAGATGGTCGGCTGCACGTAGTAGCCGCCTTCCAGGTCACCGCCGAGTTCCGCCCGGGCACCACCGGTCAGCAGCTTCGCGCCTTCGGCCTTGCCAATATCCAGGTAGGAGAGGATCTTCTCCAGCTGGTCGTTGGAGGCCTGCGCCCCCATCATGACCTCGGTGTCCAGCGGGTTGCCCTGCTTGATGGCTTCGGTGCGGGCGATGACCTTTTCCATGAACTCGCCGTAGATGCTTTCCTGGACGAGTGCTCGCGATGGGCTGGTGCAGACCTCGCCCTGGTTCAACGCGAAAAGCGTGAACCCTTCTTGCGCCTTGTCGTAGAACGCATCAGCCTTGGCCGCGACGTCCTCGAAGAAGATGTTCGGGGACTTTCCGCCGAGCTCCAAGGTGACCGGGATCAGGTTCTCGGAGGCATACTGCATGATCAGCCGGCCGGTGGTGGTTTCGCCGGTGAACGCGATCTTGCGAATGCGCTTGTTGCTCGCCAACGGCTTGCCGCACTCTACGCCGAAACCGTTGACGATGTTCAGCACACCGGCAGGCAGCAGGTCACCGATGAGTTCGGCGAGCACCAGAATCGAGGCGGGGGTTTGTTCGGCGGGCTTGAGGACTACCGCGTTGCCGGCAGCTAGCGCTGGAGCCAGCTTCCAGACCGCCATCAGAATTGGGAAGTTCCACGGGATGATCTGACCGACCACACCCAGCGGCTCATGGAAGTGATAGGCCGTGGTGTCCTCATCCAGCTGCGACAGCGAACCCTCCTGGGCGCGGATCGCACCGGCGAAGTAGCGGAAGTGGTCTACCGCCAGCGGGAGGTCTGCATTCAGGGTTTCACGCACCGCCTTGCCGTTATCCCAGGTCTCGGCGACGGCAAGCATCTCGAGGTTGTCCTCGATTCGATCCGCAATCTTATTCAGGATGACCGCGCGGGCCGCCGGGCTGCTCTTGCCCCAGGCTGGTGCGGCCGCATGGGCGGCGTCCAGTGCTAGTTCGATGTCCTCGGCGGTTGAACGGGCCACTTCGCAGAAGGACTTTCCGGTAATGGGGGTGACGTTTTCGAAATACATGCCCTTCACCGGGGCAACCCACTCACCACCAATATAGTTCTCGTAGCGCGATTTGAAATTGACTAGTGCCCCATCGGTGTTCGGGTTTGCGTAGACGCTCATTGCTTCACGACTCCTTCGTCATCATCCGTGCGGTGGCGGAATGTTTCCGCCACCCGGCCATGAATGTGACTCTAGTCACTCAAAGGTTGCGGTTAGGTTGCATGCCCTGCGCCGCAGCCAAGGAAGTTCAGTGCGGCATGGCCGGAGACGGGGAGTCCACCGCCGCCGGTGCGCCTGCAGCCGGATCGCGCCGCCCGGTGCGCGTGGCGCCGATGCCGGCCAAGATGACCAGCACAATGCCCGCAATGGCCGCCGGACGCGGGATCTGCTGCAAGAAGACCAACCCGACGACCATGGCGATGGCAGGCTCAAGGCACATCAGGGTCCCGAACGCCGAGGCAGTCAGTCGGCGCAGTGCCAGCAGCTCGAGGCTGAAAGGGATGACCGGCAGCAGCAGCCCGAGCCCAAGCCCGATGGCCAGCACCGGCAGGTCCATCCGGCCGATCACCTCCGGGCCCACCACCACCGTGGCGGCAATGGCCGCGATGGGCATCGAGATGGCCAGGGCGCCAATGCCGTCCACCGCATCCCCGGCGCGCTGCGCAAGCAGGACGTAGAGGGCCCAGCAAGCTGCGCCGACCAGCGCGAAAAGCACGCCCGTCAGATCCGCGGAACCCTGCCACGGTTCGGTCAGCCCGAGCACTCCGGCGGCCGCGACTAGCGCCCACCAGCGTCCGCGGCCCCGGCCCTGGATGATGGCGACAGACAGCGGACCCATGAACTCCAGCGCGCTAGCGGTACCCAGCGGGATCGTCTCCACCGCCTTCATGAACGCCAGCGTCATACCCGCGGTGGCCAACCCCAGCAGGGCGCAAATCCCCAGTGTTGCTCGGGAGTAGCGCAGGCGCCAGGGACGGGCAATGGCCACCAGGATGACGGCGGCCCAGGCTAGGCGCAGCCAGGCGACGCCCTCGGAGCCCAGAGTTCCAGCAAGTCCAATCGATGCGGCAAGGCCTAGCTGCACGCAGCCCATCGCGGCAAAGGCCATCAGCGAGCCGGCCCCGGCGGAGTTGGAAGTGTTCGCGGCAGTTGAGTTCATGGCTCCAGTAGAGCCGAGAAAAGCCATCCATGTCCACGCGAGAATCATCAACATATTGTCAATGAAACCTGCACAATGGAACTTATGGATACCCGCCGCCTGCAATACCTGTACGAGCTGGCCCGCATGGGCTCGATGCGGGCCGTCGCGGATGTGCTCGGAACCACCACCTCGACCGTCTCCCAGCAGATCGCGCAGCTGGCCAAGGAAACCGGAGCCCGGTTGCTGGAACCCGACGGGCGCGGCGTCCGGCTCACCCCGGCCGGCCGCCGGCTAGCCGAGCACGCGCAGAGCATTCTTGGCGCAGTCGACGCAGCGAAACTGGATCTGGACCCGGAAGCCGCTCCCTCGGGCACCCTGCGGGTCGCGGGATTCGCCACCGCGATCCGCACCACGCTGATGCCCATTTTCGAGGAGCTGGCGCTAGCGCACCCCGCAGTGAGGATCGTGGTGCTGGAGCACGAGCCCGCCGAGGCCCTGGCCCGGCTGGCGGTGGACGAGATCGATCTGGCCCTGACC
This sequence comes from Glutamicibacter sp. BW80, assembly GCF_002332385.1. Lineage (NCBI taxonomy): Bacteria > Bacillati > Actinomycetota > Actinomycetes > Micrococcales > Micrococcaceae > Glutamicibacter > Glutamicibacter sp. BW80. The sequence goes on from NZ_NRGV01000031.1 coordinate 366,105, forward strand.
TACGACTACAATCTGGCCCCGGACGATGCCGGACCCGGGGTGGAAACACTTCAGCTGTGGAGCACCCCCTGGGGACTAGGGGTGCCCACCACCGACGCCGCGCAGCTGGCCACCGGCGGCAGGGGCACCGATGCCCCGGCGGTGCTGGCAGCTTTCCGCGACCGCGACTGGATCGGGAACTCGCGCAACACCGCCGACGAGTCGGTGCTGCGGCTGCTGTCCTCGATGGCCGGATTCACCCCGGCCATGCGCCACCAGGCCGACAGCCTGGATCTGGTCGAAGACCTGATCCTGGCCGGGCTCGGCGTGGGACTGCTGCCGGAAAACCGGCCCGGGCGGGATGGGATCACGATTCTGCCGCTGCAGAACCCCGACCTGCGGCTGCGCGCCTTCGCCCGGACCCGCACCGGGCGTGGCGCCTGGCCGGCCCTCGCGCTGGTGCTGGAGAAGATCCGCCAGGGACGGCAGCACGGATAATGGAGGCGCCTACGCCTCCAGCTCTTGGACCTCTGCAACAATCAGCGAACGCGCCGGCGAATCGGCTGGCAATTCGCGCAGGGCCGCGCGCAACAGGTCGGCATCGGCCAATTGCCGGCCGAGATTCAGCAGCTGCTGCGGCCGGCCCCGGTCCAGCGCCATTTCGCGCAGCGCCGCTTCGGTCCGATGACGCAGCACCAGGACGCCCGGGGCCTGCGAGCGAACCAATAGTCCGGGTGAATACAATTGCAACGCCGCTTCCAGGTCCCCCAGCTCCAGCGCATCCCACAGTCGACCCAAAGTCGTCTGCAGAGCCCACTGCAGCCGGTAGGGCCGGGAAGTCAGCGTCCGTCCGGGAAGTCCGGCCAGGACCTTGCGCAATCTGACCATTTCGGCGCGCACCGTGCCTTCGGCCGCCGCATCGGGCCGCTCGAAAAGCTCCTCCACCAGCCGGGCGGTATTCATGCCGTCACGGTGCTGGGCCAGCAGCGTGAGAATTTCGGCATGCCGCAGAGAGATGGGCAACGATCCCAGATACACTCCGTCGCAGCGGCCCAGATCCAGATAGTCGGGGTCCGCCACGACCCCGACTCCCGGCAGGAGCAGCTGGGTTTCGGCGGCCATGACGGCCGCTCGCAGCAACGGCATCGAATGCGTAGCGATCGCATCCGGGCCGCCGGTCAGATCGATCGCGCCAATTACCTGTCCGGTTCGCGGGTTCCGAATCGGGACCGCCGAGCAACTGTACTGCTGTGCCTGCTCATAGAGGTGCTCGGCGCCCGATACCTGCGACCCGGAGCCGGTGGCCAGCGCCATTCCGGGAGCCGAAGTCCCCACGGATCTCTCGGCCCAGTCGGCACCCGCCATGAAACCGACCCCTTCGGCCTGGCTCAATGCACCATTGCTGCCGGCAACCCACAGCAAGGTCCCGCCAGCATCGGCCAAGGCGACCAGCAGGTTGGCATCCGTAGCCGCGGGCACGAGCAGCTTTTCGAACACGGGCCAGATGCGCTGCAGCTCGCTGCGCTCGCGCTCCAGGCGCAGCCGCTCGTTGCTCAGCACGGCGGGCTGTTCGACGGCCGTGGCGTGGGCCAATGATCTCTTCCAGGATTCGCGCACATCGCGCCGCAACGGAAGATCACCCACGCCGGTGTCGGGGGCGCCTAAGAGCTCGCGGGCCTGCAAGGCCTGGCGCGACGCGTCAGTCCAATTTATGGCGGGCCCGCTCATATGCCTCCCCTACCCGGATGAATGGATCGCTTTTGCAATTCCACCCAGCTTAGGCGAACTCCGAAGGCTTTAGTAGAGCCTGCCTCGCATTGCATGGAGGGGCCCAAAAACAAGGCGATAAATCATCTAGAATAACGCTGCCCATAGTCGACAAGTAGCCTGAATTCTGGTTGAATTTCCACTTTTCTGCCCATTCCTCTTTACCTTCCCTAAGCATCGGAGTATCGTACAACCAAATGGTTGTATATAAGTTGAGCGAAGAGCAGACGAACAAGGTTTTCCGCGCCTTGGCAGATGCCACACGAAGAGACATCGTGAGGCGAACCCTGCACGCCGAGGTCAGCATCTCCGAACTGGCCGCCAGCTACGACATGTCTTTTGCAGCAGTGCAAAAGCACGTGGCCGCGCTGGAAGCCGCCGGCCTGGTCAGCAAGATCGCACGTGGCCGCGAACGCATAGTTCGCGGGCAGCCGGACACCATCCGGCACGCGCAGGAACTACTCTCATCCCTCGAGGACATCTGGCGCCAGCGCATCAGCCGGCTTGATGATTTCCTCGCCGACGAGACTCCCTAAGGAGCAATCTCATGCCCGTCACATCAGTTGTCAAAGACGCAGAATCCCTCACCCTCACGGTCCACGCCGAATTCCCGGTCAAGGTATCCCGGCTCTGGGATGCCTACCTCGATCCGCGCCAGATCGAGAAGTTCTGGGGACCGGTCGAATATCCGGCTACATTCACCCGTCACGACGCCGCACCAGGCGGCCGCACCCAGTACCACATGACCTCGCCCGAAGGAGAGGAGTTCCACGGCTACTGGGAATGGAACGAAATCGTCGACCAGAAGTTCTTCGAAGTCACCGACGGTTTTGCAAATGCAGACGGCACGCCCAACTCCGAGCTGCCGACCACCCGCACCGTCTTCAGCTTCGACCCGCAGCCAAACGGCACCAAGCTGACCATCACGGCGAATTTCGATTCCGCGGCAGACCTGGAACAAGTCGTCGACATGGGCATGATCGACGGGACGCGTTCGGCCATGAGCCAGATCGAACAGGTGCTGGTGGACCTGCGCAACTATGCCCAAACGTTCGCCACCGAAGCCCAGATTCTTTCGGATACCCAAATTCGGGTTAGCCGCATCATTCGCGGAACCCGCGATCAGGTTTGGCAGGCACACCATGACGCGGCGCTTATGAAGCGCTGGCTGCTTGGCCCCGACGGTTGGAAGATGACCGAATGCGTTCTGCCCGAGTCCGTAGGTGGAAGCTACCGCTACCGGTGGGAACCGGAGACCGGCACCGAGGGGCAGGGCTTCGGCTTCACCGGCGAGCTGCTCGAACGACTGCCCAAGTCCTACGAGCGAACCACCGAACAAATGATCGACACCGACTATCCGCCGACTATCAACGAGTCGACATTCGCCGACAGCAGCGCGGGGACGCTGCTGTCGATTGTGATCACCTATCCCGATGCCCAGACGCGCGACATGGTGCTGGCTACCGGAATGACCGACGGAATGGAGGCGAGCTACGCGCGGCTGGAATCTCTGCTCTGAACGCGATTCGCCCCACATCCGGCGCTCGGGCATCGTCAGATATGAAACACTTGGAAGCATGACTTCCCACAATGTGCGCGCAGGCCTGGATAAGCAGGCCAACCAGGTCCAGGAGATGTTCGATAACGTAGCTCCCCGCTACGATCTACTCAATACCCTGATGACCGGCGGCATCGTGAATTACTGGCGCAAGATCACCACCGAGGCGATCGCCCCCAAGGCCGGCGAGCGCATCCTGGACCTGGCCGCCGGCACCGGCACTTCGTCGATGCCGCTGGCCAAGGCCGGAGCCACGGTGACCGCCTGCGACATGTCCGAGGGCATGCTGGCCGAGGGGCGCAAGCGCTACCCGGAGCTTGAGTTCGTCTACGGTGACGGAACCGACCTGCCGTTCGAGGACAACTCCTTCGACGCGGTGACCATCTCCTACGGTCTGCGCAATATCTCGGACACCGAAAAGGCCCTGTCCGAGATGCACCGCGTCACCAAGCCCGGCGGGCGCATCGTGGTAGCCGAATTCTCCACCCCCACCGTCGCTCCGATCAAGGTGGCCTACCAGCAGTTCCTGCCGCGCGTTATCCCCGCGTTGGGCTACATGGTCTCCTCGAACCCTTCGGCCTACGCCTACCTGGCCGAGTCGATCGCCGCCTGGCCAAACCAGCAGGACTTGGGCCAGAAGTTCATCAATGTCGGTTGGAAGAACGTCGAATTCCGCAACTTGACCGGCGGCATCGTCGCCGTGCACCGCGCCTGGAAGTAAACCTCAGCACTAACCGCCATTCGGCCCGTATCCGCAAATGGATGCGGGCCGAAAGTGCTCGAGCGCACCTTTTCCCGTCCCATCACCTGCTGTTACACTCGATGGCATGGATACCTACTAAGCCAGCCAATGACCAAGCATCATATCTCCGGTGCAATCCGTTCATTTAGGCTACCGGCTTCGGTATCCCTTTTTTATGGCTCCTTTAATTAGTTGAGCCAGTCTCGCGATCCCTAAGCTCGGCAGCCTCGTCACATCCGTGGGAGAGCCACTTATGTCTTCGACTCCGCCGATCACACTGCACAACCTCAGCTTCAGTTGGCCCACCGGCGAGTGCGCCCTCACTAGCTTGGAAGGCACTTTCCCTTCGGGACGCACGGGGCTTACCGGGGCAAACGGCAGCGGCAAATCAACTCTTTTGAAACTCATTGCCGGACAGCTAAGTCCTAGCGAAGGCAGGGTAGAGGCTTCGGAAGAGCTCGCCTACCTGCCGCAGACCCTTACCTTGCATCGGGACACCACCGTGACCGAACTGCTTGGGATCGATAAAACCTATCGCGCGCTGAAAGCTATCGAAGCCGGAAGCGTAGATCCCGAAGATTTTGACGCGGTCGGAGACAGCTGGGATCTGGAGGCCCGGCTGGAGGCCGAACTGAGCCCCTTGGGACTCGGAATGCTGGATCTGGATCGCCAGGTCGGCACCCTATCGGGCGGCGAGGCGATGCTGCTTGCGGTGATCGGCCTGCGGCTAGCCGCACTACCCATCACGCTGCTCGACGAACCCACGAACAACCTCGACAAGCCAACCCGCGAATTGCTGTACGGGCTCGTCCGCTCCTGGAAGGGTACGTTGATCGTGGTCAGCCACGACATCGAAATGCTTGAGCTCATGGATCACACGGTGGAGCTGTACGCAGGAAAACTCAGAGTTTTCGGCGGACCCTACAGCGCCTACCGCGAACAGTTGGAGACCGAGCAGCATGCGGCCGAGCAGGCAGCAAAAACGGCTAGCGCTTCCTTGAAGGTGGAAAAACGCCAACGCGTCGAAGCCGAAACCAAACTCGCCCGCGCCAAACGCAAGGGGCGGGCCGAGCAGCTGGGAGGCGGCATCCCCAAGATTCTGGCCAATCATCTACGCCAAAAGTCCGAAGCCAACGCCGGAAAGATGCGTTCAAACCTCGACGGCAAGGTTGACAGCGCGCAGTCCAAACTCGATCGGGCCGAAGAACGAGTCCGACCGCAAGAGCACATCAATCTGGAATTACCGGACCCGAAACTGCCTGTCGGTAAACAGGTTGCCCAACTGAGTTCGGCCGCCGGAACTCACATCATCCAAGGCCCCGAACGCGTGGCGCTCATCGGTCCCAACGGTTCGGGCAAGACCACGTTGTTGCGGCAGCTGCTCTCCGGGGACGAAGCCGGTGCCGGACCGTCTGGAAGACTCTATCTGGATCGGGTCGGTTACCTGCCCCAGCAACTAACAGGGCTTGACGAAGAGCGTAGTGCCATCGAGAACGTAGGCGAGGTCGCCCCATCGGCTACGCCCGGGCAGGTACGGAATATGCTCGCACGCCTGTTGCTCCGCGGAGCGAGCGTTGACCGTCCGTTGTCTGCGCTTTCCGGCGGAGAGCGTTTTCGCGTCTACCTGGCCTCGCTGCTGCTGGCCGAACCACCCGTGCAACTGCTCATTCTCGATGAACCGACAAATAATCTGGATCTCGAGAGTGTGCGCCAGCTCTGCGAGGCGCTGGCCCTCTATCGCGGCGCCTTATTGGTGGTCAGCCACGATCAGCATTTTCTGGACAAGCTGAATTTGGACTACCTGTTGGAGCTGTCTGCGGAAGGAACCATGGCTAAGTCCTATCCCACGCCGGTTCGGTAGCACCTCGGCGGCGTGTTGCCGGTTTACACTTGATCAAAGCACACCGCCGAGGACCCCGAAAGCAAGTTGAAAATGTCCTACCCCCAGCGCACCGTCGAAGTAGTCACCACCGGCCTGGTCATCGATCAGTCTGCAACTCTGCTCTGGAACGACATCCGACGAGCATTCATTTACGAAACCGGATCCGGCCAGGAGACCCTCACCTGTGCCGAGTTCATGCTGACCGAGGGCTACAGCGTAGAGATCAACAGCCAGATGCCTGGCTGGGATTCGGCTATCGAGCACCTGCCGCAACGCATCGAGAATCTGGTTGACGAACGCTAGGATTCTCATTGACCCGAAGCATCTAGGGTCATAGGCTCGGTGGCGTAATCACCCGCCTCTGCTGGGAGCCTCGATGGCCGAGATTGTCTTGTTTCACCACGTCCAGGGCCTCACGCCCGGCGTACGAGCCATGGCCGAAGAGCTGGAAACCGCCGGCCACCTGGTGCATGCTCTCGATCTCTATGACGGCGCGCTGCCGGAATCCCTTGAGGCCGGACTGCAATTGGCAAACTCAATTGGTGAAGCTGAGATCAACCAGCAGGTCTCTGCCCTGCTCGATTCGCTACCCCAAAACTTGGTGTTTGCCGGCACCTCGTGGGGAGCCGCATTGGCCCAACGGTACGCCCAGCAACGTCCCGGAGCCTTGGCCGCCGTCTTCTTAGAATCATTCGTTGATCTGGATGCCGAATGGGGTTTCGGACCTTGGCCAGCCTCTGTGAAGGCCCAGATCCACGGCATGGACGCCGATCCGTTTTTTGCATCGGAAGGTGACCTGGCAGCCGCTCAAAAATTTGTTGCGGGGCCCGGAACCGGCCTCGCTGAACTCTACACCTACGCGGGAGATCAGCACCTCTTCACCGATAGCTCGCTTAGTTCCTGCGATCCGAAGGCACGGGCCCTGGTTATGGAACGCGTCCTTGGGTTCTTGGCAGCATGGGCATGATGGCACCTAGGCACTGGTTATCCACAGATCTTCTGAAGTAGCCCCAGACTTCTGAAGCTGCTTCTAGGCTAAGCGGACTGGCAACTTTCCACTCAGCTTCCAGGAGCACCCCATGGCCGTCAGCAAGAAACGTCATCAGCACACCCACCGCGAGCGGCGCCGTCAACGCGAACGCTGCGAAGTCCAGGAACGCGCAACTCATCGCCGACATCGCTTCACCGTTGCCGTCAATGATCTGTGCAATGCTGACGGGTACGACGAGGTCCGTGCCGCATTACGCCGGGTGCAGAAGATCGCCCCGGATAAGGAAGAGATGCTTACCAGCGTCCTGAACGCCGAACCAGGGGAACTCTTAGCCGGTCGTCGAGGCTGGAAATCTGTCACCAATAATCTCAACGACGTCGAAAGCGAGTTATGGATCTACACTCCAACCATCCCGAAGGATTGGGATGAATCCTCGGTCGACCAACCCACGACGCTCGTCGTTTGGGAATATGGCTGCTGCGAAATCGTTCCCGCCCTGCGCGGCGGAACACGTGCCCACAAAATCGTCTTCTACGACAATCCGTTCCGCCTCATTCGGGAATTCACGCAGATAGAGAGCTGGTAAAGACTCAGGCCGCCCCGGGCCTGATTCAACATGAAAAAGAACCGGGGTCCACTTGCCTGAGCAAGTGGACCCCGGTTCTTATGTGGTGCGCCCTGCGGGGGTCGAACCCGCGACCAATGGATTAAAAGTCCAGTGCTCTACCAACTGAGCTAAAGGCGCACGGCCGAAGCCAAAATCCATAATACCCGAAGTAGCGATTCATCCTTAATCGAGCCAATTTTCGTGGCGTTGCAAGGGGTCCATGGCCGGCCAGCGGCCGCTCTGGAACGCGCTATCGCAGGTAGTTGCAGACCCCTCATAGTGTCGGTGAAGAATGCAATTCATTGTAGATATCGGGGCAAGCTTCCTCTCCGCCAGCACCCTCTCACGCTGAAAACCCCGACGCCTTCCGCGAATAACCAGTATTTTGGTATGCGTCGTTTCACACCCAGCCCGATGGGGCGCCGTCCACCAAAGAGGAGTAGTCTCGAAGCCATGAAAGGTGCACGCGCAGGATCCAAAGTTGGCCAAGTCGCAGGGTTCAGACATCACAAGCCACGGCCCTTCGCTCCCATAGATTTCGACCCCTACGAAGGCGGCGCCGACCCGGCGCGCATCTCGGAAGCAGCTCATCTTTCGGCGCAGGCCTTCGTTCGCCGCGGAATCGCGAACGAGGACCCTGAGGTTTCGCAAAGGCTAATTCAAGTCGCCGAAACCGAAGGTCTAGAGGTCCTTGCCGAACTCTGGTCCGAAGCCCCTGCGAGGTCCCTGCCAGGAGCCTTGTGGCGCCTCTATGCCATCCGCGCGGCAACCATGAACAACGCTGAAACCATGTCTGCCCGGTTCCGTGCCGGATCCCATCGTGCCGAGGTGGAACGCCTGGTGGCCGGTGTTGCCGAACCGCCGACGGCCGAAGAACTTAAAAACATGGCAACTTCCATCCTTTCCGGAGCCTTCGACGGAGACTTTGCCCACGCGTTGGAGCGCACCGCGGCCTATTGCCGGGTTCTCGCGTTGGGAATGACCGAGCATGCAGACGCGGCAGATCTGGCGCATGAAACCCGCGGCTCGAAACTGACCGCCCGAGCCAAGTCGATGGCGAACACCGCAGAGGACTTGGAAGCCTGTGCCCGGCTCTGGCGGCAGGGCACGTTGGACTGATTGCCAACCATAAGCCTATAGGATTGATTTGAGATACTGACGGCGAGAAAAGGTAGGCATAGTGGGCGCGGAAGCCAATAGTGCAGCTTCTGGAACCCTGCGATGGCTACTGATCCTCGTCGCTACCGCCCTTCTTTCGCAGACCACGCTGAACCTCGTACGCCCGGTCACCACATACAAGCTCATATCCCTGGATGCCGGTCCGGTCACGGTGGGGCTCGCCACCGCGGCATACGCCCTGTTGCCGATGGTCACCGCGGTGTGGCTGGGACGCTTCAGTTCACGCATCCCCAAAATTCGCTTTCTCATGCTCGCCGGAGCCGGGTTGATGGGGCTGGGATCATTGGGCATTGCCGCAGCTCAGGGATACATCATGGTGGCCGTTGCCAGCGCGATACTGGGCATGGGGCATTTGATGTTCACCATTGGCGGGCAGTCCTCCATCGCCCGCTATTTTCCCGATGACCAGCTGGATAAGGGCTTCGGCTGGTTCACCGCCGCGTACTCGGCCGGCCAGTTCCTCGGACCGCTGATCGCAGGAATCATCCTCGGCACTTCCACGGTGGCCGACTCCCCCGAACGCATTGCCGATATCAATCTTTCGCTGTGGATCGGCGGCGCCTGCGCGTTGCTTGCCATTCCGCTGCTCCTGCCTAATCTGCAGCCGAGAATCAAGAAGGTTGCTGCCAGCTCCACGCCTGGGCCACAGGCTTCGATGGTTTCGATTCTCAAGGTCAAAGGCATGCCTTCGCATATGCTCGCCTCGCTGACATTGCTGTCGATCTTGGACATCCTCACCGCATTCCTCCCCTTGGTGGCAGAAAAGCATGGCGTAACACCGGCCGCCGTGGGTGTCTTGCTGGCAATCCGAGGCAGCGCTTCGGTGGTCTCGCGGCTCTTCCTTCCCTGGATCTCACGCCACTTCAGCCGCAAGTCAATACTGCTCACCAGCCTGTATACGGCGGGCATAACCATCGCCCTTGCGCCCCTGTTCATCGATACGCTCTGGCTCGCCGGATTGGCGCTGCTGATCGGTGGGTTCTTCCTCGGCATGGGTCAACCGGTGACCATGACCATGGTGTCCACCTCCGTGCCCTCGCAGGACCGCGGGGGAGCACTCGCGGTCCGCCTGATGGGCAATCGTCTGGGCCAGGTGATCCTGCCGATGGCCGCCAGCACCGTGGCAGTCGGGGCGGGGCCGGCCGGGGCCATCTGGTTCTGCTGTGGCTTGCTGTGCCTCAGCGGCATCGAGAAATCACTGCGTAACTAACGTGAGAATGCGCACGCGGTTCCCCCTATGGTTGACAGCAAGCGCTTAGTGCGAGAAAACTAGTAGACGGTGCCGGGCCGCTGGTAACCCCGGGCTCCAAAATTCTGCCGCTTCGAGCGGCCTTCCGCCGAGAGGCGTTCCCGGCCCGGCATCACTTACGTTTCGAAGTTAACCTTTGCGACGTAAACTGTTCAGCGTTAGTACCAAAACTGTGACCTGAGACGAATGGTGCGCCGAACAACGTGAAGTTCCAAATCTTTCCTTCAGCATCGCGCGGCATTGAATTGCTGAGCGACTTGGCAAGCACCATCCGCAATTCGGTGGCCAGCGTTTCCGAAATGATCGGCAATCCCGAGGGACGTTCCGAGCAGCTCAAGGAGCTCGCCACGGCGGAAGCCCAAGCCTCGGATCTCTTGCACGCGTTGCTCACCCATCTGCGTACCAGCTACATCAGTCCGCTACCGCGCGAAGACATGTACATGTTTTCGCGGCTGCTGCACGAAACCATGGAGCAGCTACGCGGCATTGGCGAACTGATCAATACCTTGGGTTCCACACCGCTGTCGGAACGAGCCGCCGAGCAGCTGGAACTGATCTCTCAGCTCGCCGAGCTCGCCTCGAATTCCGTGCGAAGCCTGAATAAGCTTGATGATTTGGAAGACAACTGGCTGCAGATGATGCAGTACTCAAAGCGTGCGGCGCGTACTCACCTGGTTTGGATTGATGAAATCTCCAACTTTTCCAAAGCCTCCACAATTCACAAGCATCAGCGCGTAGCCGATCACTTGCTGCTCACCGCGAACACCCTGCGCCAGTTCTCCGATCACCTCGGCCGCGTGCTGGTCAAGGAATCCTAGAAAACTCATGGATTTGCTCCCCTTATTCACCACCATCGCCATCGTACTGACTCTGGGTTATGCGGTGCTCAACGGGTTCAGGGACTCCTCTACCGCCGTCGCGGCGGCCGTACGTACCCGTGCGCTGAGCCCGGCTATCGCGGTCGGTGCCGCCGCCTTGTTCGCCTTCATCGGCACCATGGCGACCACCACCTTCAGTACGGTGCTGATCAGCCGGTTGAACATGCAGCTGCCCGACGGCACCGTCGGGATGAAGTTGTTGATCGCAGCGCTCTTGGCCGCCGGGGCCTGGCTGCTGATTTGCTGGTGGCGAGGCATACCGGTCTCCTCCACGCACGCTCTGATCTCCGCGTTGGTCGGTGCCGGTGCGGCGAACTCCTGGCTGGGCAATGAGTCGCTGGGGGGCGCGGTGGACCTCTTTACCCGCTCCGTACTGCTGCCACTGCTGGTCACCCCGCTCATCGCGTACACCGCCTCCTTCTTGCTGGTGGTCCCGGCAACCTGGCTGATGCGCCACGATACTTCCCGGGACGTCAATACCCGCTCCCGAGCGGGCCAGGCTATCGCGGCCTGCGCCGTGGCGCTGGGCCTCGGGCTGCAGGACGGCCAGCGTACCGCGGCAACGATCACCCTGGTGCTCATCACCGGCGGACATATGGATCCGGGACCGGTGGCCTTGGCCATTCAGCTGATCGCCGCTTCGGCGCTGTCTTTCGGGGTGCTCCTCGGCGGCTGGCGAATCACCTATACGCTCTCGCGCCGGCTGGTGAATTTTGATCCACTGCGTGGCATGGTCGCCCAAGGCGTCGCCGCGACCATGCTCTACGTCGGCTCGATGCTGCTGCACCTGCCGCTGTCCACCACCCAGGCCGTCACCAGCTCTATTGTCGGCGCCGGCGCGAACCAGGCCTTCGAGTCGGTCGTCTGGTACCGGGTCGTGAAGGTCTACGGGCACTGGATCGCCACCCCGGCAATCTGCATACTTGCCGGGGCGATCCTGGCCCTTGCCATGGACCCGGTGGGCTAGCTATCCAAGGTCGGTCCGGGCTGCTCGGTATGCGGCACGAAGCGTACGCTCATCGCCTTGAAGCCAGGAGTATTGGACTCGCGGGCGACTAGTCCGCGGTGCACCAAAGCGTTGGCTTCCGGGAAGTAAGCCGCGGCACACCCCTTTGCCGTCGGATAGGACACCAGACGGAACCTGTTCGCCCGGCGTTCGGTGCCGGCGAAGGTCGAGATCACATCGACCAGCTCGCGGTCCTTGAACCCCATTTCGGCCAGGTCCTCCGGGTGAATGAGGATTACCCGACGCCCGTCCTTGATGCCACGGTACCGGTCATCCAGTCCGTAGAACGTGGTGTTGTACTGGTCATGGCTGCGCATGGTCTGCAAGATCAGGTGGCCTTCCGGGGCCTTGAGCGCCTCGAAAGGCGAGACCGTGAACCGGCCCTTGCCGATGTCGGTGGCGAAGGAGCGTGTATCGCGTGGCGCGTTGGGCAGCACGAACCCGTTGCGTTCGCGCACCCGCCGATTGAAGTCCTCGAATCCGGGCAGCACCCGAGCGATATGATCACGGATCACGTCATAGTCCTCGGCCATGCCCCGCCAGTTCACGACGTGGTCATCGCCCAGGATGGCCTGGGCCATGCGGGCCACGATCACCGGTTCGGACAGCAGATGCTCGGAGACCGGGGTGAGCCGGCCCTGGGTCGAGTGGATCACCGACATCGAGTCCTCCACGGAGAGGAACTGCGCACCCTTTGGGTGCTTATCGTCCTTGTCCGTGCGCCCCAGCGTCGGCAGGATCAGCGAGGTCTGCCCGTGCACCACGTGGGAACGGTTTGGCTTGGTGGAGATGTGCACCGTGAGCTTGGCACGCTGCATGCCCGCTTCGAGCAACTCGGTTTCCGAGTTCGCCAGGGCGAAGTTGCCGCCCATAGAGACGAACACGTCCACCTCGTCCTGCTCAAAGGCGTCCAAGGCCTCCGTGGAGTCGTAGCCATGGGCGCGTGGGGAGTCGATGCCGAATTCGGCATCCAGCGCCTCCAGGAGCTCTTCTGTGGGCTTCTCCCAGATCCCCATGGTGCGGTCGCCCTGCACATTCGAGTGGCCGCGTACCGGGCAAGCCCCGGCGCCGGGCTTGCCGAAGTTGCCTTGCAGCAGCAGCAGGTTGATGATTTCCTTCAGCGTCGGCACCGAATGCGGCTGCTGGGTCAGGCCCAGCGCCCAGCAGAAGATGGAGGCCTTGGAAGCAATGAGCAGTTCGGCGATCTCGGTGATCTGCGCACGGGTCAGGCCGGTGGCCTCTTCGGTGGCTTCCCAATCCAGTTCGGCGCGGGCGCTCTTGTAGGCTTCGAACCCGTCGGTCACCTCGGCGACGAACTTCTGGTCCACCACGGATCCCGGATTCTTCTCCTCCTCTGCGAGCAGGAGATGCCCGAAGGCCTGGAAGAGCGCCAGGTCTCCACCGACCTTGATCTGCAGGAAGTGCGTGCTGATTTCGCTCGGCTTGCCGAGCATGCCGCCCACGGTCTGCGGGTCTTTGAATCCAAAGAATCCGGCCTCGGGCAGCGGATTCACCGCAACGATCTTGGCCCCGCGTTTGCGTGCGTCGGCGAGCGCCGACAGCATCCGCGGGTGGTTGGTTCCCGGGTTCTGGCCGACCACGAAGATCAGTTCGGCGTGGTCGAAGTCTTCCAGCGAGACGGTGCCTTTGCCGATGCCGATGGTCGGATTCATGGCCGAGCCCGAGGACTCATGGCACATGTTCGAGCAGTCGGGCAGGTTGTTGGTGCCCAGCGAGCGGGCGAGCAACTGGTACATGAACGCCGTCTCATTTGCCGTGCGCCCCGAGGTGTAGAAGACACACTTCTCCGGGGTGCTGGCGTTGACGTGCTCACCGATGGTGCTGAAGGCTTCGGCCCAGCTAATCGGCTTGTAGTGGGTATCTCCGGCGCGGATGATCATCGGTGCGCTGATGCGCCCCTGCGAACCAAGCCAGTATTCTGTTTTTTCGCGCAATACGCTGATCGGGTGCTGTTCCCACCACTCCGGGGTGACGGTGCGGGCGCTGGCTTCCTCGGCAATGGCCTTGGCACCGTTCTCGCAGAATTCTGCCGGCTTGCGCGCCCCGGTAATCGATTCGGGCCAGGCGCAACCCGGACAGTCGAATCCACCGCGCTGGTTGATGCGCGCCATGGAAAGCAGGGTGCGGCTTACCCCTGCTTCGGCGAAGCCGCGTTGCAAGGAAACGGCGACGGCCTTGAGGCCGGCGGCGCTGCGCTTGGGGTCACCGACCTTGAGATCATCTTCATTGATGTCATCTTTGGGGGCTGGGAGATGCATGGTCTTCCTCCACTGAGCTACTGAGTGCCTAAAATGCGTTGGGCATGAGTGTATAAGTTGATGCTGCTCCCACGGGAGAATCCGGCCAGCGTTACGCCACATTCATCTGCCAGCTCTACGGCTAGCGAAGAAGGTGCGCTGACGGCACTGAGCACCGGGATTCCCGCCATGGCGGCTTTCTGCACTAATTCGAATGACGCGCGTCCGGAAACCTGCAGAATTGTATGGCTCAGCGGCAGGCGGTTATCACGCAGCGCCGCGCCGATGACCTTGTCCACCGCGTTGTGCCGCCCCACGTCTTCGCGCAGGATGAGCAGCTCACCGGTGGTGCTGAAAAGCCCCGCGGCGTGGACCCCGCCGGTGGAGCTGAAGAGCTTCTGGGAGTCGCGCAGGGTGTCCGGCATCGCCAACAGCACCGCGAGCTCCAGCCGCCCGGCTTCAGGATCGAGTTCGTAGCTGGATTTCTTGCGGACCTCGTCGATGGAGTTGGTTCCGCAGATGCCGCAGGCCGAGCTGGTCACCACGTTGCGGGCCGCGGACGGGTCAGGAGGCTGGGCGCCGAAGCCCAATTGGGCCTCGATGACGTTATAGGTTTGGTTGCCCTCATCGTCGGTGCCCATGCAGTAGCGCATGGCGGTCAGCTGCTCGGAGCGCGCAATGATCCCCTCCGCGTGCAGGAAGCCGGCGACCAAGTCGAAGTCGTCCCCTGGGGTGCGCATCGAGGTGGTGAATGCGGTGGATCCGAAGCGGATCTCCAATGGCTCTTCACCGGCGAGCTTTTCCTCGCGGACAAAGCTGCTACCGCCCAGCGTGGCGCGGATAATGCGCCGTCGCAGGATCTTGCGTCCCATTGCGGTATCTCTTTTCTTGCAAGTGCCCTGAGTCACATACCAACGTAACCTAAAATCTGCTTCCGGCGCATCCCCGTGACTTCATTTATTACTTGGCGTCCGGCCGGAAGAGGTCTTCGATCTTGCAGTCGAAGACCTCGGCGAGTTTGAACGCCAGCGGCAGGGACGGGTCATAGCGGCCCTTCTCCAGCGAAATGATCGTTTGCCTGGAGACTCCGAGCTCGTCGGCGAGCGCCTGCTGGGAGAAGCCACGCTCCAAGCGGCGTGCGGGCAAGGTGTTTTCCACTACCCCTCGACTCGCTTGATCAGCCAGTAGCGCACCGCGAAGTCCACCATGGCCAGCAAGACGACACCGGCTAATACCAACCCGATCGAGGCCTGGACCTGCAGGAAGGAAAACACCGCGCCACCCAGGCCGCAGACGAGCAGGAGGTCCTGGAAGACCCCGACCGCAGCCTTGTCGTACCACTGGGATTCCACCGATATCTCGGGATTCTTCGTGGCCCCGCGCAAGGTATCCCGGTCCAGCAGCAGCGCCCAGCAGGCCACCGAAAGCACCGGCAGCAGGCCGGCCATCATGACCAGGGCCGCCATTACGAAATTTTCCGGGAAGTTCAGTCTGGCGAAGAGCAGTCCCCCGCCGGCGGAGAGCAAGATCCCCACTAGCAGGCTGGTGATGATCAGCGCCGCCGAGCCGCCGCCGAAGCGCGATCGCCCCCACTTGGACTGGGCCACGGTTTTCGTATTCATCTCAACTCCTGGTTCAACCTCTCAGCACGTAAATCAAACTTTACAGTCAAGCGACCTTTACATCATTGCTTAAAAACCAGCGGCGCCTTGCTTTCGCATGGCGCCGCTGGCGGTGATCCCCTCCAGGATCCCCGGAAGACCCCCCTTCCGGTCCGTCTGCCGCCCCGTCGCAATAGGGGCAGGAGACGAAATCTTTAGCCGAAGCGTCCGGAGACGTAATCCTCGGTGGCCTTCTGCTCCGGGTTGGAGAAGATGGCAGCGGTTTCGTTGTACTCGATGAGCTTGCCCGGCTTGCCGGTGCCCGCGATGTTGAAGAACGCGGTCCGATCCGAAACGCGCGCGGCCTGCTGCATATTGTGGGTCACGATCACCACGGTGAATTCGCTCTTCAGCTCATTGATCAGGTCCTCGATGGCCAGCGTGGAGATCGGGTCCAGCGCCGAGCAAGGCTCATCCATCAAGATCACGTCGGGCTTCACCGCGATGGTGCGCGCGATGCACAGTCGCTGCTGCTGGCCACCGGAGAGCCCGGAGCCTGGCTTGTCCAAACGATCCTTGACTTCGTTCCACAGGTTCGCGCCGCGCAAGGACTTCTCCACCAGCGAGTCCGCATCGGAGCGGGAGATCTTCTTGCCGTTCAGCTTCACTCCGGCCAGCACATTGTCCTTGATGGACATGGTGGGGAACGGATTCGGACGCTGGAAGACCATGCCGATCTGGCTGCGCACGGTCACCGGGTCAACGCCTGGGCCGTAGAGGTCGTCGCCGTCGAGCAGCACCTCGCCCTCGACGCGGCCGCCGGGGATGACTTCATGCATGCGGTTCAGCGTGCGCAGGAAGGTCGACTTGCCGCAGCCCGAGGGGCCGATGAACGCGGTGACGGACTTTGGCTCGATGTTGATCGAGATGTCTTCAACAGCGAGGAACTTGGAGTAGTAGACGTTCAGATCTTTGACGTCGATACGTTTTGCCATGATGTATTCCTTGAAAATCTAGTGGGGTGAGTGCCGGAGCCTAGCGGCTCAACGGCCCTTCTTCGGGGCGAACAGCGAGGCGATCAATCGGGCACCGAGGTTCAGCGCCATCACCATCAGGATCAGCAGCAGGGCAGCGGCCCAGGCGCGCTGCACCGAAGGGTCGATATTCGTCGGGCTGGTCGGAGTCAGGATCTGGTAGTAGATGAAGGTCGGCAGCGTGGACATCCAGTTTGCGAAGACGTTCGTATTGATGCTGCTGGCAATGCCTGCGGTCACCAGGATCGGTGCGGTCTCGCCAATCACGCGGGCAATAGCCAGGGTGACGCCGGAGGCGATACCGGAGATCGCGGTCGGGATCACTACCTTCAAGATGGTGCGCCAGCGGCGCACACCCAGCGCGTAGGACGCCTCGCGCAACTCGTTCGGAACGATCTTGAGCATTTCCTCGGTGGAGCGTACCACCGTGGGGATCATCAGCACGCTGAGCGCTACCGCCGCGACGATGCCCATGCGGGCGTTGGGACCCAGGAGCAGTCCGAAGAACGCGGCGGCGAACAGGCCGGCCACGATGGACGGAATACCGGTCATCACGTCGACGAAGAAGGTAATGGCTTTGGCCAGCACTCCGTTCTTCCCGTATTCGACGAGATAGACCGCGGTGAGCATGCCCACCGGAACCGAGATCACGGTAGCCCACAAGGTGATCATCAGCGTGCCCAACAGCGCGTGGTAGGCACCGCCGATGACCGGCGCGCCGTCCGCTACGCTCTGGTTGTCCACCGCACCGGTGACCCCGTTCATGGAGCTGAACAGGAAGTGCGAGTTCATCCCCGGCAATCCCTTTTCCAGCACCGTGTAGAGCACCGAGGCCAGCGGGATCAGCGCCAGCAGGAAGGCCCCGTAGATCAGGTAGGTCCACATGGCGTTGCGGCCCTGGCGCCTGCCCTCGACCACCGAGGTGAGCACGGTACCGGCGATCACGAAGAGCACCGCCGAGTAGATCGCGAAGGTTGCCACGCTGAAGCCGGTCAGCGTGGAGAACGCGGCGCCGACAATGATCGCGCCGGCCGCGGTGGCGGGCACCGCCCAGCGGGGCAGCTTTCCCTTGGAAAGCGAATTGCGCTTGCGGCTCGGCGGGGTCGGCTGGGCCGCTTGGGTGTTGGCAGTCATGACACTCATCAGTTAGCTCCCGAGAATTCCTTGTGCCGGGCGATGATGCCACGGGCGATCATGTTCACGATCAGGGTGATCATGAACAGGACCAGGCCGGCGGCGATCAACTCGGCCAGACGCAACCCGAAAGCCTCGGGGAAGTTCAACGCGATTTCTGCCGCGATCGTCTGGTTGCCGGTCTTGATCAGCGATGGGATCAGGTTGCCGGTGGAGAGCACCAGGGCTACCGCCATGGTTTCACCCAGCGCGCGCCCCAGGCCCAGCATGACCGCGGAGATGATTCCCGGACGGGCGAAGGGGATCACCGCGGTGGTGATCATTTCCCAGCGGGTGGCGCCCAAAGCCAGGGCCGCCTCCTCGTGGAGCTTCGGGGTCTGCAAGAAGATTTCGCGGCTCAGCGAGGTGATGATCGGCAATACCATGACCGCCAGCACGATGCCTGCGGTGAGCATGGTCTTACCGGTCTGCGAGGCAGGACCGGCGAAAATCGGGATGAAGCCCAGGTTCGCTGCCAGCCATTCGAAGGCCGGAACAAGTGCCGGGGCGAGCACCATATAACCCCAGGCGCCGTAGATCACCGAAGGGATCGCGGCCAGCAGGTCGATGACGTAGCCCAGCGGGCCGGCGACCTTACGCGGGGCGAAGTGCGAGATGAACAGGGCCACTCCGATACCGACGGGAGTGGCGATGAGAATTGCGATCGCCGAGGCGATCACGGTGCCGATAACAATCGGCCAGATGTAGGCGAAGAAGCCTTCCCCGCCGGAAATGTCGGCCGGATCGGCGACAAACGTCGGCAGGGCCTGAATGAGCAAGAAGATCGCAACGGCGAACAGCGTGACTAGGATCAGCACCCCGGCGGCTAATGCCGTTCCGGAGAAGATCTTGTCGCCCGCTTGACCCGAGGTCGATGACTTGCTTTTCAAAGCATTGGTAGTCATGGCAGGAGCCTTTACAAGGGAGGGGGTTACGACTGCGAGGTCGTGGGGTGGAGGGGGTTGCGTGGGCGAATCACTTCGATCCGCCCACGCGGTGCTGCGTTGTTACTACTTGGCGACGGTGATTGCGTCCAACGACTTCGCGGCCTTCTCGGCGATTGCCGCCGAGATTGGCGCGTTGCCCGCCGAGTCCTGAGCGGTCTTCTGGCCGTCTTCCGAGATCACGTAGTTGCCAAAGGCCTTTACCAGGTCAACTGTAGCCTGATCTTCGTAGGTGGTGCAGAAGATGTGGTACGAAAGCAGCACGATTGGGTAGGTGCCGGCTTCGGTGGTGTCACGTTCCAGGTCCAGCGCCAGATCGATCTCGGCTGCGCCTTCGACTGGGGTCGCGGTCTCCAGCGCCTTGGCTGCCGCCTCGGCCGAGATCTTGGTGTATTCCTCGCCGACCTTCACGTTTACGGTGGACAGGTTGCCTACCGCGGAGAAATCGGCGTAGGTGATGGCACCATCGGTGGAGGTGGTGGTCGAAACCACGCCGGAGGTGCCCTTGGCGTTCTCCGACTGGATGTCGCTTGGCCAGTCACCGGAAACGTCGTAGTCCCAGACATCGCCGGCAGCGGCGGAGAGGTACTCGACGAAGTTCTCGGTGGTGCCGGATTCGTCGTTGCGGTGGACCACGGTGATGGCGGTGTCCGGAAGTTCAACTTCTGGGTTCTGGCTGGCGATAGCCTCATCATTCCACTTGGTGATTTCCTTCTTGAACACCTTGGCGATGGTTGCCGAATCCATGTTGATCTCTTCGACGCCCTCGAGGTTGAAGGCAATCGCGATCGGGGAGACGTAGGCAGGGATGTTGAATGCGCCCTCGGGACCGCAAACTTCCTTGGCCTTGTCTGCTTCATCGGCCTTCAGGTAGGCATCCGAGCCGGCGAACTGCGCGCCGCCTGCGAGGAATGCTTCGCGGCCCGCGCCGGAGCCATCCGGCGAGTACTGCACGTTGGCTTCCGCGTTCTCGGCCTTGAAGCCGGTGATCCAGGCTTCCATGGCCGAGTTCTGGCTGGAGGCGCCGATGCCGGTCAGCGTGCCGGTGACGCCGGCTGCCGCCGAGCTGTCTGCACCTTCGGAGCCAGCGGCTGCGGTCGGGTTGTCGGATCCGCAGGCGGTCAGCGCGAGCGCGGCGACGGAAAGGACTGCAGCTGCGCTGCCAAAACGATTGAGCTTCACGAGTATAACTCCCCATTTGTCGATGATCTAAGTAGAACCAGCAGCGGACATCTGCCACGCTTCGTATACGACGTTAAACGCCCGAGGTAACCAGCTGACCCGGCGAAGGTGAACAAAAGGTTAACAACCTTTCGAACGCACCGTGAGCTCGCTCACTGCCGCAATAACCTCGTTGCCAGTGCTCCACGTCACGGCGGCTCATGGAACACTAGTCACATGCCACAAGCACGAATTCCGCAACGCGTGAGCAAGTTCCTGGCCCAACGCAACCGTTCCGGGCTGGTGCGCGCGCGCAATTCCCTGCCGCGCATCCTGCGCATGACCCTGGGGGCAATCGGCGCGTTCTGGATAGCCTCGGCGATCTGGGGGCACACGGATCCCATCTTCGCCGCCACCAGCGCGCTGATCTCGCTGGGCTTCGGGGCCGCCACCACCACCCGGCGCACCGCCGAGGTGGCCCTGGGCTGCACGCTCGGCGTGGCGCTGGGCGATGGGCTCATGCACTGGTGGGGGCAGGGCATCTGGCAGGCCGCGGCGGTCATGTCGCTGTCCTTGGTCGTTGCCCGCTACCTGGATTCGGGAGCGATCTTCTCCACCCAGCTGGGCATGCAATCCGCCCTGGTGGTATTGCTGCCGATCAGCGCGGACGGGCCCTTCGCCAGATCGTTCGACGCCATGACCGGTTCCGTGCTGGCGCTGCTGATCATCGTGCTATGGCCCAGCGATCCGCGGCGCACCCCGATCGGCGCCCTGTCGGATCTGCTCAAGGAACTTTCCGAGGCGATGATCGAATGCTCCTGGGCGGTGCGGGACGACGATCACCGCTCGGCCTTCCACGCCCTGATCAAGGCGCGCGCCACGCAACGCCACGTCGAAAAGCTACCGTCGGCCTTCCGCGTGGCCAAGGAAATCGCCACCCTGTCCCCCACGGCACGCAGGCACCGGCACGAACTTGCCCGGCTCGCCTTGCGGCTGGAGCACTACGACCGTGCCGCGCGCAATAGCCGCGTCTTCGCCCGCCGCCTAGCCTCGGTGCTCAGCAACGGCGCGCTGACCGCCGAGGGGGCGCAGAATGTGGCACCGCTGCTGCGCGATGTGTCCGAGGCGGTCAACACCATGGCCCATTCGGTGCGCGAACCCACCGTGGCGGGGCAGCGAAAATTCGAGAAGGCCGCACGCCACCAGCTCGAAGCCGTGGCAGCCCAGCTTGACCCGCGGGAGCTGGGCGTCGAGGGGCTCCAAGGCGAAGGGCTGGTGCTGCTCCTGCGTCCGCTGGTCGTCGACCTCCTGCAGGCCGCCGGCCGCGATCACCAAGAAGCTGTCGGGCCGCTGCCCCGCCTGAGCTGAATTGTCCGCCGGCCTCGATAGCATTGGTACATGGCCAAGACCTCGACACGCAGCAAGTCTTCAGCAAGCTATAAATGCGCCGAATGCGGCTGGACGACGATCAAATGGGTCGGCCGTTGCGGCGAATGCCAGGCCTGGGGTTCGGTGGAGGAAGTCGGTGCGGTAACCGCTCGCACCGCCCCGGCGGCGAAGGTCGCGAACCTTGCCCAGCCCATCTCGGAAATAGACGGTTCCGCGGCGGCTTTCCGCAGCAGCGGCGTCTCCGAACTGGACCGGGTGCTTGGCGGCGGCTTGGTGCCCGCCGCGGCGATCCTGCTCGCCGGCGAGCCCGGAGTGGGCAAATCCACGCTGCTCCTCGACGTCGCGGCGAAGGCCGCCCAGACCGGGCTTCGCGTGCTCTATCTAACCGGCGAAGAATCCGCGGCGCAGGTGAAATCCCGCGCCGAGCGCATCAACGCCATCGCGGACAATCTCTACCTGGCGGCCGAAACGGACCTGTCCTTGGCCCTCGGGCAGATCCGCGAGATCGACCCGCAGCTGCTGGTTTTGGACTCGGTGCAGACCTTCTCCTCGGCCGAGATCGATGGTTCCGCCGGCGGCGTTTCGCAGGTGCGTGAGGTTGCCGCCTCCATCATCAACGCGGCAAAGACCCGCGCGATGACCACCATCATGGTCGGGCATGTGACCAAGGAAGGCTCGGTAGCCGGCCCCCGCCTGCTCGAGCACCTGGTGGACGTGGTCTGTCAATTCGACGGGGAGAAGCATTCCCGGCTGCGCATCCTGCGCGCGCTGAAAAACCGCTACGGCGCCACCGACGAGGTGGGCTGCTTCGACTTGAATGAAGATGGCATCCAATCGCTGACCGACCCGTCGAAACTCTTCGTCACGCGAACCCGCAATCCGGTGCCCGGCACCTGCATCACGGTGACCTTGGAGGGCCGGCGCCCGCTGGTCGCCGAGGTGCAGACGCTGCTTTCGCGCTCTACCGCACCGGCCCCGCGCCGCGCGACCAGCGGCCTGGATCCGGCCCGTGCGCAGATGGTGCTCGCGGTCCTCCAAGCGCGTGCCCGCATGGATCTGTCCTCCATGGATTCCTATATCGCCACCGTCGGCGGAGTGAAAATCTCCGAACCGGCTGCCGATCTCTCCTGCGCCCTGGCGATCGCTTCCTCGATGAACGAATTCCCGCTCCCGCAGGACTTCGTCGCCTTCGGCGAGGTGGGCCTGGCCGGTGAGGTCCGCCAGGTTCCGGAGATCTCCCGCCGCATCACCGAGGCGGCCCGCTTGGGGTTCTCCTTCGCCATGGCTCCGGCCACCCCCGAGCCGCTGAAAAACATTCCGGCAGGCATCCGCGTCTTCCAGGTCGAGTCGATCGCCGAGGCCCTGGATGTCGCCTTTACCCAAAGGCAGAACTCCACGCGATAAAATGGGGGTTGCTGCCCGCTGAAAGGACGCACGGTGAAACTGCACCCCACCCCCGCATTGCTCTCCACCCTGGCCCGCATCGCCCCGGGAACCGAACTTGCCGAAGGTCTCGAACGCATCCAGCGCGGACGCACCGGAGCGCTGATAGTCCTCGGCCACGACCGGGTGGTCGAGTCCATCTGCTCCGGCGGTTTCCGCATCAATACCGAATACGCCCCGACCCGGATCCGCGAACTGGCGAAAATGGACGGGGCGATCATTCTTGACGCAACCGGCAAGCAGCTGCTCCAAGCCGGCGTGCAGCTGATGCCGGACGCGGTGATCGAAACCCAGGAGTCGGGCACCAGGCACCGTACGGCCGAGCGGGTGGCGATGCAGACAGGTTTCCCGGTGATTTCGGTGTCCCAGTCGATGCACACCATCACCCTCTATGCCGCCGGCGAGCGCTACGTGCTGGAAACCAGCGGGCGGCTGCTGGCTCGCGGCAATCAGGCGGTGGCCACCCTGGAACGCTATCGGCACCGCCTGGATCAGGTGACCAGCGCCCTGTCGGCAGCCGAAATCGAGGACGTTGCCACGGTGCGCGAGGTGCTTGCGGTGTTGCAGCGCACCGAGATGCTGCGGCGCACCAGCGAAGAGATCTCCCGCCACGTGCTCGAACTCGGTGTGGATGGCCGCTTGCTGGCAGCTCAGCATGCCGAGCTGCTCGCCGGGATCCAGACCGACAACCAGCTGATCCTGCGTGATTACTCCAACGCCGAGGGCGCGGAGCTGGATATCGATGCGGCGCTTGAAAAGCTGCATGAGATTTCCGATTCGCAGTTGATCGAGCTGGAGGCGCTGACCAAGATCCTGTTCCCGCACGCGACGGTGAGCCAAGATGACCAGCTCACCCCGAAGGGCTACCGGCTGCTCTCGCAAATCCGCACGGTGCCCAAGGCTATCGGCGAGCGCTTGGTAGCCGCCTTCGATAACCTGCAGCATCTCATGGCCGCTTCGACTACGTCTCTGATGGAAATCGAAGGGGTTGGCGGACAGCGTGCACGCTCGATCCGCGAGGGGTTGGCCCGCATGGCCGAATCCTCGCTGCTGGACCGCTACATCTAGTCCAGTTGGAAAGTGACGGGTTCCGAGTTGTTTTCGCCCAAGGCCGCGGTGAACTTGTAGGTTCCCGGGCGGGGCTGCACGTTGACCGACTTGCAGCCCGGGGCCGAACGCTGCCGGGACCAGGAGAAACGCGCAGATTCTTTCTGCCCCGGCTTCATCATGAGCTGTACGTCTTCGCCGTCGGTGAGGCAATCGACCGTGGAGAAGATCCGATCGTTGCCGCTGGTAATCAAGAATTCCTGCTGCGTGGTGCCCACGTTCAGCTCGCACTCACGCTTCGAGCTATTCTCGATTCCGAGGATGAGCACAGGCTGCTTGTCGGTGGCGTAGGAGCCGGCATCCGTCTGCGCGGTAATTTCGATCTCTTCCACCGCGCATTTTCCGTCCGAGCTCGGTTCGGCTGATTCGCTGGGGCTTGCCGAGTTGGTCGGCGCGGCTTGCGGATCGCCAGCTCCTGCCGGACTGGCCCCGAGGATTCCGGCCAGCGCAACGGCGCCCCATACCAGCAATCCGACAATAGCCAGCGCGATCGCGACCACGGCAATGCGCCGTCGGCGATATACGCTCGCCGCCGATTTTGCCCCCGATGCATTGCTCATAGCTTAAGGCTAGTTCATCTCTGGCCCGCAGCGCGGTAATGCGAGCCGATTCCGCACCGTGAATCGGCTCGCTTAGAGTGGAGTACGTGCAAGAAATCCACCGCCTTATCAATGACTGGTACTCCGCCAACGCCCGCGACCTTCCTTGGCGACGCCCCGGAGTCACCGGGTGGGCCGTCATGGTCAGTGAATTTATGCTGCAGCAAACCCCCGTAGTACGAGTGCAGCCCGTCTGGGAAGAGTGGATGCGCCGCTGGCCGCGGCCCCAAGATCTTGCCGCGGAGCCACTATCCGAGGCGCTCAAAGCCTGGGGGCGCCTAGGCTACCCGCGCCGGGCCATGCGCTTGCATGCGGCGGCCATCGAAATTACCACCGAATACAACGGCATCGTCCCCGAAACCGAAGAGCGGCTGCGGACCCTGCCGGGGGTGGGCGAGTACACCGCCGCGGCGATCGCCTGCTTCGCCTACGGGCAGCGCACCGTGGTGGTGGACACGAACATTCGCCGGGTGCACGCCCGGCTCTTCGGCGCGATGGCCCTGCCCGAACCGAACCCGCGGGCCAGCGAGTTCGCCCGCGCCCGGCAGGTGCAGCCCGAAGACACCGAAACCGCGAACCGTTGGAACATCTCGGTAATGGAACTCGGCGCGCTGATCTGCACCGCCCGCTCCCCTAAATGCGAGACTTGCCCGGTTTTCGAGCACTGCGCGTGGATCAAGGCCGGACAGCCGGCCCCGCACTATGCCCCCAAGGGGCAAGCCTGGAAGGGTACCGACCGGCAGGTTCGCGGGGCAATCATGGCGATCCTGCGCGAACACGAAGAACCCGTGCAGCGCGAAACTTTCCTAGCCGACCTCGCACGCCAGGAGCACGCCAAGTACGTTGCGCTAGGCAAACTCGAATCCCCGCTTGAGCAGCGCGAACGTGCGCTAGCCGGGCTGCTGCACGACGGGCTGGCGATTGACGATGCAGCCGGGGTGCGGCTGCCAAGCTGAGCCGGTGCGCACCGCATCTCGCATTTAGCGCCCGGCCAACTTATGCTGTGCCTATGAAAGGTTCAGCCGACGCAGTTCACGCCGCCCGCATGGCGGCCGATCACCCCTGGTTTGAGCGCGCCGCGCGCCTGGGCTACGCCGCGAACGGCCTGCTGCATGGGGTCCTTGGCATCCTCGCGGTCCTCTTGGCCGCCGGCGGGTCGGCGGAAGCCGACCAGAGCGGTGCGCTGCAGGCGCTTGCCGCGCAACCCTTTGGCGAAGTGCTGCTGTGGGTCTGCGCCGCCGGGGCCCTGCTGCTGGGATTCTGGCATCTCGGGCAGGCTTTATTCGAACAGGAGAAGCTTTTTGGCCGACTCAAATATGTGGCTACGGGTCTGGTTTTCATCGTGGTCGGCGGCACCTTTGGCCGCTACGCGCTCGGCGGCAGGAGCGACTCCGGGCAAACGGCAAGCAGCTTCAGCGCCGAACTGATGGGCCATCCGCTCGGGCGGATCGCGCTGATCGCCTTGGGCTTGGCCCTGATCGCCATGGCCGGCTACTACGCCTACAAGGGTGCGACCCGAAAGTTCTTGGCCGATCTCTCGGCCTCCGGCGGAACCGTGTTCTCCCCCGCCATCAGGATCAGCGGAACCATCGGCTATGTGGCCAAGGGGCTGGTACTTGCAGCCCTCGGCTTGCTGTTCATCAGCTCAACGATCCAGCAGGACCCCGAAGAGGCCACCGGTGTGGACGGAGCATTGAAAGCGATCCGTGAGCAAAGCTTCGGAGCACCAATCCTCACGACGATCGGCGTGGGCCTGCTGGCTTACGCCCTCTACCTTTTCTTCCGCGCGCGTTTTGACTCGATGGACTAGAAGGCCAAGATCATTCGAGTGTTGCCCAGCGTATTCGGCTTCACGCGGGCCAGATCCAGGAATTCCGCGACGCCTTCATCCCGTGAGTGCAAGAGTTCCTGATACACCTCATGGTCTACCGCCGACTGGTCCTCCATGACGGTGAACCCGTGACGTTCGAAGAAGGCCACCTCGAAGGTCAGGCAGAAGACCCGTGAAACTCCGACGGCCTTGGCCCGGCGCAGCAATTCCTCGATGAGCGCATGCCCCACCCCCTGCCCGCGGTACCGGGCACCGGTGGCGAGGGTGCGGATCTCGGCGATATCCTCCCAGATCACATGCAGGCCGCCGCAGCCGGCTACCTCCCCGCCTGCGTCTTCGGCGATCACGAACTCCTGAATGGACTCGTAATAGGTCACCGACTCCTTATCCAGCAGAATCCGGTCTACCGCCAAGGGCCGAACAAGATCCCTGATTTTGGCAACATCGCTGGTACGGGCTGAACGGACGGTAAAAGTATTCACCTGCCAAATACTATTCGCGCGGTCAACGTCACCCAAGCATTCACGTCTTTTTTGTGACACATCAGCTAGGCAATATGCAACACTAAGGACGGACAAGTTCAAATCAAGGAGCATCATGCAACGGCATATGGCCAAACCCGGAGCCGGCCTGCTGCTGGTACTCCTCGCGGCGGTGGGCATTGCACCGCTGTTCACCTACGGGTTGAGCGCGACCAGTGACCTTGTCATCCGCGACCTGCAAATCAGTGAGGCGCAGTTCGGCTTGCTGGCTACCGTGTGCTTCGGTTGCGCAGCCGTCGGCAACGCCGCTTTCAGCTCCTTCGCGGACCGGCAAAAAGACACCACCCTATTCATCATCATCTTCGGCCTGGCCGCGGCCGCGCTGGCGCTCGTTGCGCTTCCCGGCGGCTATGCGGTACTCCTGATCGCGGCCATGCTCGCCGGGTTCGCCCAGTCATTCCCGAATGGGGTGACCAATCGGGTGCTGGTCCAACGCGTGCCAGTTGCCCAGCGCATCACCTGGACCGGGGTCAAGCAATCCGGGGTGCAGGTGAGCCAGCTGGTAGGCAGCCTGGGATTCCCGCTGTTGGCAGCTTGGGTGGGTTGGCGCGGTGCCTCGCTCGCCGGAGCGGTGCTGGCAGGGGTGCTCGGTGTGCTCGCGGTGAAGCTGGTCAACGCCACCGCCATGCTGCCGGCCGCCCCGAGCATCAAGCGGGAGAACTCGGCAACCGCTACCGGCCCGTCCACCCGTTTTATCGTCGTCACGCTGACCGTCTTCGGCTTCATCAACGGCTTGGGGGTGCAGGCGACCAACGTGTACCTTCCGCTCTTTGCGGTGCGCGAGTTGGACTTTTCATTGCTGCTTGGCGGCCTGACCGCCGCAGTGGCCGGCGCCTTCGGAGTCAGCGCCCGCATCGGCTGGGGCGCGCTGATGGCACGCGGGGTCTCCGCGCCGAAGCTGCTGCTCACCCTGGCGTTGCTGGCTACCAGCGGAGGGGTGACCTTCTGGCAGGCTCAGGTGCAGGACTCGGCGTGGCTGCTGTGGCTGGCGGTGATCCTGCACGGTGCGGCGGCGCTGGGCGTCTCGGTGGTGCTGATGGCGGCTTTGCTTCGCACCGTGCCTGCGGCGTCGCTGGGCAGCTCCACCGGCATCGTCTCGGCCGGGCAATTCGCCGGCTTCACCTTTGGCCCGCTGCTGATGGGCGCGCTGATCTCTTCGCCTGGCGGATTCACCGCCGGGTGGATTGCGGTCACCGGAATTTACCTGTGCTGCGTGCTCTTGGGGCTCTACCTGGTCTTCCGAAAGCGCGCCTAAATGGATTTGCAGACGCTCGCCCACCTGCGCAGGGCCCGTGACCTGATGGACCGCAGATATGCCGACCCCTTGGACGTGCCGGCCATGGCATCTCGTGCGCTGATGTCCCCCGCGCATTTCTCCCGCGAGTTCAAGCGCGCCTATGGCGAAACGCCGTATTCCTACCTGCTGACCCGGCGTATCGAGCGGGCCATGCACCTGCTGCGCGCCGGGGTGTCGGTGACGGATGCCTGCATGCAGGTCGGCTGGAGCTCGCTGGGTTCTTTCAGCAGCCGTTTCACCGAGGTGGTTGGGCAGTCCCCTTCGGCCTATCGCGAGCGCGAGCATTCGGCGACGGAAGAGATTCCCGCCTGCATCGCCAAGATCCTGCTGCGTCCGCCGCGATTCTGAGCAGTTTTGAAGAAGCCGGGCGGAAATCCCGCCGCTAGGCTGAAATCATGACAAATATTAGTGTGCAGTATGTTCCCGTGACGGTTCTCGACGTTGATGAGGCCCTGGTTTTCTACCGTGACGCGCTCGGTTTAGCGGTAGCCTCCGACGTGGCTCACGGCGGGTTCCGCTGGGTATCCCTCGCCGTTTCGGGTCAGCCCGGGCTGAACTTGGTGCTTTCCGCTCCGGGCGCGGGGCGCTCCGCAGAAGACGCCGCTGCCCTCGGGGAGCTTATCGCCAAGGGTGCGCTGGGCGGTTTGGTGCTTTCGGTTCCCGACGTGGATTCGCTCTTCGAATCGCTGAGCGCCAGCGGTGCGGAGGTATTGCAAGAGCCCGTGGACCAGCCGTGGGGGCCACGGGATTGCGCCTTCCGCGATCCCTCGGGCAATATGGTTCGCATCAACCAGGTTACCTAGGAGAAAAGCATGCCGGATACAGACCAGTCGGGATTCAGCGCCGCCGAGAAGGCCGCAATCAAGGAACGCGCGGCGGAGGTAAAGGCGCCGAAGAAGCGCATGA
This sequence comes from Glutamicibacter sp. BW80, assembly GCF_002332385.1. Taxonomy (NCBI): domain Bacteria; kingdom Bacillati; phylum Actinomycetota; class Actinomycetes; order Micrococcales; family Micrococcaceae; genus Glutamicibacter; species Glutamicibacter sp. BW80. The sequence continues at coordinate 395,228 of NZ_NRGV01000031.1, forward strand.
CCAAAGCCGAGAAGCAGGAGCAGGCGCGCAAGGATCTTGAAGCGAAGATCGACTCCTTCGAAGGTACGGATAAGGAACTGGCCCAGCGCCTGCACGAGCTCATCATCGCCAACGCGCCGCAGCTGGAGCCAAAGCTCTGGTATGGCATGCCCGCCTACGCGCTCGATGGCAAGGTGCTGTGCTTCATTCAGGATGCGAAGAAGTTCGAGGCCCGCTACCTGACCTTCGGATTCAACGATGTGGCGATGCTCGATGAGGGAACGCTGTGGCCCACCTCGTTCGCGATCACCGGGTTGAACGACCAGCAGGCCGCGATGCTCGCCGAGCTGGTGACGAAGGCCGTCGGAAACTAATTAAAAAGCACCGCGGGTGCGGCTTCCGGATTTCTCCGAAAGCCGCACCCGCAGTGCTTTATGCTTCGCCTTAGCTTTCCAGCGCTGCCGGTGCCGGCTCGCCTTCCAGCTGGCCGTTGCCGCCCTCGGCGTGGAAGGTGAACTTGCGTGTCTCCGCCTCGCCTTCGACGTCTACGGTGATCTTCTGGCCGGTGACGATCTGCCCGAACAGGATTCGCTCGGAGAGCTGGTCCTCGATATCGCGCTGGATCGTGCGGCGCAGCGGGCGTGCGCCCATTGCAGGATCGTAACCGCGCTCGGCGAGCAGGCTGCGTGCGGCCTGCGTCAGCTCGATGGTCATGCCGCGGTCGTCCAAGCGCTTGGACAGGCGTGCGATGAATAGATCAACGATCTCTTCGATCTCATCCTGGCTCAGCTGCGGGAAGACCACGGTGTCATCAACACGGTTCAGGAATTCCGGGCGGAAATGCTGGCGCAGCTCCTCCTGGACCTTGGCCTGCATCCGCTCGTAACCGGTCTTGGTGTCCGAGGCGGACTGGAAACCAGTCATCACACCCTTGGAGATGTCGCGGGTACCAAGGTTGGTGGTCATGATGATGATGGTGTTCTTGAAGTCCACCACACGACCCTGGGAGTCGGTCAGTCGGCCGTCTTCCAGAATCTGCAGCAAGGAGTTGAACAGGTCCGCGTGGGCCTTCTCCACCTCGTCGAAGAGCACAACGGCGAATGGACGACGGCGCACCTTCTCGGTCAGCTGTCCGCCCTCTTCGTAACCGACGTAGCCCGGAGGGGCACCGAACAGTCGCGACACGGTGTGCTTCTCGGAGTACTCGGACATGTCCAAGGTGATCAGCGCGTCTTCCTCACCGAAGAGGAATTCGGCCAGCGCCTTGGCCAGCTCGGTCTTGCCCACGCCGGTCGGGCCGGCGAAGATGAACGAGCCGCCGGGGCGGTTCGGATCCTTCAGGCCTGCGCGGGTACGGCGGATCGCCTGGCTGATCGACTTGATCGCCGAGTCCTGGCCGACGACACGCTTGTGCAGCTCTTCTTCCATGTTCATCAGGCGCGTGGACTCTTCCTCGGTCAGCTTCACTACCGGAATACCGGTCGAGTTAGCTAGCACCTCGGCAATAAGATCCTCGGTGACCTCGGAGATTTCATCCAGGTCGCCGTTGCGCCAGGACTTTTCCTTCTCGTTTCGGGCCTCGATGAGCTTGGACTCCTTGTCGCGCAGCGAAGCGGCACCTTCGAAGTCCTGCGCATCGATCGCAGCTTCCTTCTCCAGTCGCACGGTGGCGATTTCCTCGTCCATTTCCTTCAGCGCCGGCGGGGCGGTCATGCGCTGGATGCGCAGTCGTGCACCCGCCTCGTCGATCAGGTCAACGGCCTTATCCGGAAGGAATCGGTCCGAGATGTAGCGGTGCGCCAACGTGGCGGCAGCCTGCAGGGCGCCGTCGGTGATGGACACGCGGTGGTGCGCCTCGTAGCGGTCACGCAGGCCGCGCAGGATCTGCGTGGTCAGCTCGACCGAAGGCTCCTTGACCTGGATCGGCTGGAAACGGCGCTCAAGCGCCGCGTCCTTCTCGATATTCTTGCGGTACTCATCCAGCGTGGTGGCGCCAACGGTCTGCAGCTCGCCGCGGGCCAGCATCGGCTTCAGGATCGAGGCCGCGTCGATTGCGCCTTCGGCGGCACCGGCACCCACCAAGGTGTGGATCTCGTCGATGAACAAGATGATGTCACCGCGGGTGCGGATCTCCTTGAGCACCTTCTTCAGGCGTTCTTCGAAGTCACCACGGTAACGCGAGCCGGCCACCAGCGAACCGAGGTCCAAGGTGTACAGCTGCTTGTCCTTGATGGTCTCCGGCACGTCGCCACGCACGATTGCCTGGGCCAAGCCCTCGACAACCGCGGTCTTGCCGACACCAGGTTCACCGATCAAGACCGGGTTGTTCTTAGTACGGCGCGAGAGGACCTGCATAACGCGTTCCATCTCGTGCTCGCGACCGATCACCGGGTCCAGCTTGCCCTCGCGGGCGGCTGCGGTGAGGTTGCGGCCGAACTGATCCAGCACTGCCGAGCCGGCAGGAGTTCCCTCCTGCTGGCCACTGGAGCTGACACCAGCCGAGGCGGTGTCCTTGCTTCCCTGATAACCCGAGAGCAGCTGGATGACCTGCTGGCGTACGCGACCGAGGTCGGCACCCAACTTCACCAGCACCTGGGCTGCGACGCCCTCGCCCTCGCGGATCAGGCCGAGCAGGATGTGCTCGGTTCCAATGTAGTTATGCCCCAGCTGCAACGCTTCACGCAGCGAGAGCTCCAAAACTTTTTTGGCGCGTGGAGTGAAGGGGATGTGACCGGAAGGTGCCTGCTGGCCCTTTCCGATAATCTCCTGCACCTGCTCACGCACGGCACCCAACGAAATATTCAGCGATTCGAGCGCCTTGGCGGCGACCCCATCACCTTCGTGGATAAGACCGAGCAGCAGGTGCTCGGTGCCGATGTAGTTGTGGTTGAGCATGCGCGCCTCTTCTTGGGCGAGCACGACAACTCGACGGGCACGGTCGGTAAATCTCTCAAACATCTTCGGCACACTCCTTGCTTACCAATAATTCGATGCTACGCACCGCGGGGCCACAATGCGCCCTTGTTCGCCATAGGGATAACCCGCAGGGCTAGATGACGGTTTATTCGAATGGCAAACCAATATCTGTCAGACAAATTTTATCGTCAATTTACTTGTTCTATCTTCAAGCAAATGATTTTGATTGGTGCACCAATCAAAATCTTCGTAATCTAGTCGTGATACAGGCAAAGGGCCGGAGTACCTTTCGATACTCCGACCCTTTGCAGAGACTAATTCAACACCTAGTGAATTACTTGGCGCGACCCCGACTACCCTTACGCATAGCTGCGTTATAGGCGTCAACAACATCAGCATTCAAGCGCCCGCGGGCGTTGACCTTAATGTTGTTTTCCTTGGCCCATGCGCGAATTGCAGGAGCCTCGCTCGCGCTACTCTGCTTAGCCGAACGCGCAGCATCGATATATGGCTCTAGGGCCGCACGGAATTCGTCGGCGTGCTCCGAGTTCAAGTCAATCTCGTAGTGCTGACCAGCAATACTGAACGAAATCGACTCAATCGCTTCGCTGCCATCAATGTCGTCAATCAGGGCAATCTGAACCTGACGTGCCATTATTCTTATTCCTCCATGCGTGGATTTGCTGAACTAAGTCCATAAGAACTCAAAGTTCATTGCAAAAATCAAGTATAGTCAGATTTTGCAATAAATTCGAACGCATCAAACAATTAAGAGGTAATTACTAGGATTATCCTAATTTCCGGACGTGCTGGTTTCTGAATTACCATGATGTGCGATTTTAGCTTCGGCTTCGGCCTGGGCTTTACGCTCATTCCGATCAGCGTTTGAAATCGCCTTGATCGCATACCAAAATATGAGCGCCAGCACGATAGTTGGAACAATTGCCTCTACATATGGCATGGGATTTATGCCTCCGGCTTGAGTAATGGGAACAGGATCGTTTCGCGAATTCCTAGGTCGGTGAAGAGCATAACCAGTCGATCGATGCCCAATCCGATACCACCCATTGGTGGGGCACCGTACTCCAGTGCGCGCAGGAAGTCTTCATCCAGTTGCATTGCTTCCGGGTCGCCACCGGCAGCCAACAACGATTGCTCGGTCAGGCGCTCACGCTGGATGACTGGATCGATCAGCTCGGAGAACGCGGTACCGCGCTCCATGCCACCGATAATCAAGTCCCACGCTTCAATGACGCCGGGCTTTGAACGGTGTGGCCGCGCCAGCGGCTGCGCCAGTGGCGGGTAATCGCAGACGAAGGTCGGGTCGATCAGCTTCGGCTCGACGATCTCGCCGAATAGTTCGATGACAAGCTTCTGCGCGCTCCACGCTGGGTCGATCTTGACTTGGTGCTTTTCGGCGACGCCACGCAATACCTCGGCGTCGGTCTCTGGGGTGATCTCCACACCCACGGCTTCGGAGAGGCCCGGGTACACGCTCAACCAGCGCCATTCGCCGTCCAGGTTAATGGTGCCGTTCGCGGTCTCGATGGTACGACCGGCACCGATGGCGTCCGCCGCATTCAGGATCATCTGCTGCATGCGCTCCGCCATCACATACTGGTCCGCGTAGGCTTCGTAGCATTCAAGCATGGTAAATTCCGGCGAGTGAGTGGAGTCCACGCCCTCGTTGCGGAAGATGCGCCCGATTTCGAAGACCCTGTCCACGCCGCCAACCACTGCACGCTTGAGGTACAGCTCCAAGGCGATGCGCATGGTCATTTCCTGATCGAAAGCGTTCAGGTGCGTCTTGAATGGGCGGGCCGAGGCTCCACCGTGCACCAGCTGCAGCATCGGGGTCTCAACCTCGACGTACTCGTGGTCTTCGAGGGTTCTGCGCACCGCACGGATGATCGCCGCGCGCTTGTACACCATTTCGCGGGCTTCGTTGCGAACGATCAGATCCGCATAGCGCTGACGCACACGGGTTTCTTCGTTCAGGTCTGCGTGCAGCACCGGCAACGGGCGCAGGGCCTTGGAAGCCATTTCGAAGCCATCTGCCATCACCGACAGTTCGCCGCGACGCGAAGAAATTACCTCGCCGGTCACGAATACGTGGTCACCGAGGTCGACCAGGGACTTCCACTGGGCTAGGCGCTCTTCGCCGACAGTTGCCAGCGAAAGCATAACCTGCAGGCGGGTGCCGGCACCCTTCGGGCCGCCCTCCTGCACGGTGGCGAAGCAGAGCTTTCCGGTATTGCGCATGAAGACGATGCGTCCGGCGATACCGACCTTGACGCCGGTCGCCTGATCTGGCTCGAGCTCTGGGAACTGTTCGCGGACTTGCTGCAAGGTATGAGTGCGTGCCACCCCAACCGGGAAGGCTTCCTCGCCGTTCGCCAGCAGGGCGTTGCGCTTATCGATGCGGACCTGACGCTGGTCGTTTGGATCGGTGCTATCTGCGGAATTATTTTGGGAAGTCACAATAGTCCATTCTACTTGCCATTCTTAGTCATTTGGCAGGATCATGATGCGCCTTACACGGTGATCTCCGCGCCTTAACGAATTCAAGGCGCAGAGATCGCTCCCTGCGCCTTGCCTGGTACTACCAGATGGTCACTCGATCTGCCGGATCAAGCCACATTCCATCGCCCGGCTTGGTGTCAAAGGCCTCGTGGAATGCAGCCAGGTTCTTCGGCACCTGATTGCAGCGGAACTCGCCCGGCGCGTGCGGGTCGGTGGTCACACGCACCACTGCGGTCTCCGGTCGGATCAGCGTGCGCCAGCACTCGGCCCAGGAGTAGAAGAAGCGCTGATCGCCGGTGACACCGTTGATCACCTCGTCCTCTTCGATGCCGCGGGCGGCCAGCTCAAGCTTGTAGGCCCGGTAGGCGATGCCCAGCCCGCCGAGGTCACCAATGTTTTCGCCGAGCGTCAGTTCCCCGTTCACCTGGTGGTCCGGCGCCTCGGTGGGGCGCAAAGCGTTGTACTGGTCGACCAGCTTGCCGGTGAGCTGCTCAAAAGCCGCGCGGTCCTCCTCGGTCCACCAGTTGGTTAGCTGGCCGGTTCCGTCATACTGTGAGCCCTGGTCATCGAACCCATGGCCGATCTCGTGTCCGATGACCGCACCGATCGCCCCGAAGTTCGAGGCGACGTCACGGTCCTTGTCGAAGAATGGCAAGCGCAAAATGGCAGCCGGGAAGGCGATCTCATTGAGCAGCGGATGATAGTAGGCGTTGACGGTCTGCGGATACATGAACCAGAGTTCGCGGTCCACCCCGTCATCGATCTTCTTCAGCTCACGCTTGAATTCGAATTCGTTCGCGGCCGCAAGGTTCGCGATGACGTCCACGGGGTCGGTCTCGACTGAGGAGTAATCGATCCACTCGTTGGGATAGCCAATCTTAGGCCGGAACATCGACAGCTTCTCAAGGGCCTTCTCGATGGTCTCCGCTCCCATCCACGGCAGATTCGAGATCGAAATGCGGTAGGCCTCGATAAGCCGCTCAACCAGTGCATCCATCGCATGCTTGGCTTCTTGTGGGAAATGCTTGGCCACATAGAGTTGACCAATATCCTCGCCTACGCCGCCTTCGGTGAAGGCGACACCACGCTTCCAGCGTTCCTTCAGCGTTTCCACCCCACCGAGCTTGGCCGAGTAGAAAGAGAAATTCTCATTTACAAACGCACTGGACAGGTATGGTGCGAAGGAGCGCAGCGCCTGAACGGTGAGCCAGTTCTTCCAGCTCTCCAGGGGTTCTGCGCCGAGCAAACCGGAGAGCGCTTCGAAGTAGCTTGGCTGCCAGAATACTACCTCGGCAGAGTACTTCGATTCGATGCCGGCGCCCTTCAGCCAGGTACGCAGGCCGGGGAACAACTTGAAGACTTCTTCTTCGGTCATGAGGTTATAGCGTGCCTGAGCATCACGGACCTTCACCCGATCCCAGTGATGACTGGCTATCTTGGTCTCCAACGCAGTCACGGAGGCTGCCGCCTGCGCTGGATCGGGAATGCCGCCGAGCGCCAGCAGACGGGTTAGGTGTTCTTCATAGTCGGAGACGGTCTGTGCGAACTGTTCTTCGCGGTAATAGGACTCATCTGGCAACCCGAGACCGCCCTGCAAGAAGGTCAACAGGTTTCGTTCCGGGTTTCCGGCGTCGTTCATTGCTCCCGAGGCTAGGAAGCCACTTATGCCCTTGCGATAGAAGGAGCCAGAAAGCTCAAGCAGGGATTCGACATCTGAAACGTTCGAAATTGCCTGCAGGTATTCGGCGACCGGATCAGCACCGCGCTGTTCGATGACTTCTTCGTTCATGAAACTACCGTATAAATCGGCAATACGCTGTGACGGACCCGCTAGTTCTGATCCGGAATCGTGGGCTTTGACTGCATCTGTAATGATCGCGTGGACCGCGTCTTCAGCGTCGTCGCGAAGCTCCATGAAAGATCCGTAGAGCCCTTGGTCGCTCGGGATGGAAGCCGATTCGAACCACTTTCCGTTCGAATGACGGTAGAGGTCGTCCTGGGGGCGGATGGAATCATCACGATATTTCAGCGCATCTGTCGTCAACGAGGGGCTCCCTATATAGCGGATCTAGCAGTACCTATTATTCACTGTATCTATTAGATCTCTAGCCCGAAGGAAGTCGCACGTATATGCGCCGAAGGCTTAAACAGGTGAGGCCCCCA